>NZ_KV791701.1:0-16650 GCF_001807955.1 Morganella sp. HMSC11D09 | reverse complement strand
GGTGAGAGAGGGATTCGAACCCTCGATGCAGCTTTTGACCGCATACTCCCTTAGCAGGGGAGCGCCTTCAGCCTCTCGGCCATCTCACCATTGTTCCAGACCACACAACGATGATTTCCGTTTCCGTCATCTCGTCGTCGTGTGGCGCACATATTACTTTCCCCCACTGAGAAGTCAAACAATTTTTCCCAACTTTTTAAGATCTCACGATCGTTTGCACAATTACCGCGCACTATGTTGATTTTCACAACGATACGTGTGTTTTTACGGCAACAGGATCCACGTCAGCATAACGCGGCGGTGAGGAAAAAATCCGGCAGTGAGCAGAGAAAGTAACAGAATGACGGGCGATTTTTGCAGGAAAAAAAGTGAGGAGCCGGGATAATAGCGGCAGGAAGAAAAGAAGAAGGCGCCCGTCGCGGTAACGAGCGCGCCTCACAACTTAATAGTTATTGTTATTGGGTTGAGATTTTTCAGCCTGGATCCGCTGGTAAATTTCTTCACGGTGAACAGAAACCTCTTTGGGGGCGTTGACACCAATTCGTACCTGGTTTCCTTTAACACCCAGTACAGTCACTGTTACCTCATCGCCTATCATGAGTGTTTCACCAACTCGACGAGTCAGAATAAGCATTCTTTGCTCCTTGAAATATTAAAAGAGTCGGGCCTCTGAGTTTACCCGCCATTATCCATCCAACACCGTGAAAGCGTATAGCAATGATTATTTGTAAACTATATGTAGTTTTAGACACATTGCAATATTTAGTGTAGTTAAAAATTGCGACCTAACGTTAGTGATACAAAGACCTTATCACCAATATCAGGAGCACGCCGGAACGTGCTCCTGTTCAGATTTACTCAGACTACAGGTGAGATGCCACCCAGCTTTCAACGCTTGCCATAGCAGCAGGTAAAGCAGCGGTATCTGTCCCGCCGGCTTGGGCCATATCCGGGCGACCGCCCCCTTTACCGCCGATTTGTTCAGCAATAAAGGCAACCAGTTCGCCGGCTTTGACTTTGCCGGTCAGATCTTTCGTTACACCTGCAATGAGGCTAACTTTATCATCACTGATAGTTGAAAGCACAATAATTCCAGAGCTTAATTGATTTTTTAGATCATCAACCATCGTGCGTAACATTTTAGGTTCAGCGTTAGTCAGTTGTTTCACCAGGAGTTTAACACCGTTCACTGAAACGGTATCTTTGGTCATGGAGGAACTTTCCTGCGCAGCCTGCTGTTCTTTGAGTTGCTGTAACTCTTTTTCCAGGTTGCGGATTTTATCCAGCGCAGCTTTGACTTTTTCGCTCACACCGGCTTCATCACTTTTCACCAGCTGAGCCACCGCAGAGAGTGCATCAGACTGCTGATTCACGCTTTCCAGTGCGCCGCTACCGGTGACCGCTTCAATACGGCGGATACCGGCCGCTGTGGCGGATTCACTGATAATACGGAACAGACCGATATCACCGGTACGTGCCGCGTGAGTACCACCGCACAGCTCGGTTGAGAAGTCGCCCATGCTCAGTACACGGACACGTTCATCGTATTTTTCACCGAACAGAGCCATCGCACCTTTGGCTTTCGCCTCTTCCAGATCCATCAGCTCAGTCACAACCGGCTCATTTTTACGGATTTCGGCGTTGACCAAGGCTTCCACTTCACGGATTTGTGCCGGTGTCATGGCTTCAAAGTGAGAGAAGTCAAAACGCAGGTATTTATCGTTTACCAGTGAGCCTTTCTGTGACACATGCTCACCCAGAACCTGACGCAGCGCGGCATGCATCAGGTGCGTTGCCGAGTGGTTCAGACGGATGGCATTACGGCGCTCTTCGTCGATTTTCGCGGTGATTTTGTGGTTCACCGTCAGTTTGCCGCTGTCCACACGACCGGCATGGCCAATAGCCTGACCGTATTTCTGTGTGTCCAGAACGCTGAACTGCGCATCGTTGCTCGACAGCACACCGGTATCACCGACCTGGCCACCGGATTCCGCATAAAACGCGGTTTTATCCAGGATCACCAGACCTTCATCACCGGCATTCAGCTCAGTAACCGGCTGACCTTCTTTGTACAGTGCAACAATGGTTGCCGCCTGTTCATTGTGGTCATAACCGGAGAAGTCACTGCGCTTGTCCACTTTGATGAGACTGTTGTAGTCCGCACCAAAACCGCTGTTTTCACGGGCACGGCGGCGCTGTTCTTCCATTGCCGCTTCAAAACCGGCTTCATCCACTTTCAGGTTGCGCTCACGGCAGACGTCAGCGGTCAGATCCAGCGGGAAACCATAGGTGTCGTAAAGACGGAATGCCGCTTCACCGCTCAGGGTATCCCCGGTCAGTGAGGCTAATTCGTCATCCAGCAGTTGCAGGCCGCGTTCCAGCGTACGGGCAAACTGCTCTTCTTCTGACTTCAGTACTTTCTCCACCATCACACGCTGGCGGGCCAGTTCTTCACCGGCAGAGCCCATCACGTCGATCAGCGGCGCAACCAGTTTGTAGAAGAAGGTGTCTTTCGCGCCCAGCATGTAGCCATGACGGACAGCGCGGCGGATGATACGGCGCAGCACATAACCGCGGCCTTCGTTGGACGGAATAACGCCGTCGCAAATCAGGAAGGCACAGGAGCGGATATGGTCGGCGATCACGCGCAGTGATTTGCTGGTCAGATCGTCAGCACCGGTCACTTTCGCCACATCGGCAATCAGTTTGCGGAACAGGTCGATATCATAGTTAGAGTTTACATGCTGCAGAACAGCGGTAATACGCTCCAGACCCATACCGGTATCAACGGATGGTTTCGGCAGCGGCTCTAATGTACCGTCAGACTGACGGTTGAATTGCATAAAGACGATGTTCCAGATCTCGATGTAACGGTCGCCGTCTTCTTCCGGTGATCCCGGAGGGCCGCCCCAGATGTGGTCGCCGTGATCAAAGAAAATCTCAGTACACGGACCGCAAGGGCCGGTATCGCCCATCTGCCAGAAGTTGTCAGAGGCGTATTGGGCACCTTTGTTATCACCGATGCGGATAATGCGCTCAGCCGGAACACCGACTTCATCTTTCCAGATGTTGTACGCTTCGTCATCCGTTGCATAAACAGTAACCCACAGCTTTTCTTTCGGCAGGTTAAACCATTCTTTGCCGGTCAGCAGTTCCCAGGCGAAATTGATGGCATCGTGCTTGAAGTAATCGCCGAAGCTGAAGTTACCCAGCATTTCGAAGAAAGTGTGGTGACGTGCAGTGTAGCCGACGTTTTCCAGGTCGTTGTGCTTACCGCCGGCACGGACACAGCGCTGTGCTGTGGTGGCCCGGGTGTAAGGACGCTTATCCAGACCGAGGAAAACATCTTTGAATTGGTTCATCCCTGCGTTAGTAAAAAGCAGCGTTGGGTCGTTGTTCGGAACCAGCGAACTGCTCTGGACAATCTGATGTCCTTTTGTATGGAAAAAGTCGAGAAACGCTTGACGGATCTCAGCGGTGCTTTTGCTCATATTTATCCCGAAATCAAGCTGAAATAATAAGATTTATGAATTGCGAAACAGACTGTGAAGCCGCTCCGATTCAACCTTCGGATCAATCAAGGCGGAGAGAAATTTAAGGGTTTCCCTTGAACATTAATTCCCAGATAAATCCATTCGCTGTACCCATTGTAAAGCGAATAAACTTTTTCTGAAAGTCTGTTCGTACAAACGGCGTTCATCCGGCCGGGAGAGGGGTTTTTGTATAAAGAACACGGTATGAAGGACAGAGACAGGTGGTTGTCCGCAGATAAAAAGAAAGCCGTACCCGTCACGGATACAGCTTTCAGAATAACTCAATGATTTTATTACTTTAAATCTTAAAATCAGTGTGGTTTTACGAATTAAAACTCTTCGTTGCCCGCATCTTCAGTTTCACTTTCTTCGTTGAAGCTTTCTGCTGCGGTACTGAATTCACCACTGTGATTCAGTAATAACTCACGTAATTTTTTATCCAGTTCATCCGCCATTTCCGGATGTTCTTTCAGGTAAATTGTGGCGTTTGCCTTACCCTGACCGATTTTTTCACCGTTGTAGCTGTACCATGCACCGGCTTTCTCAACCAGTTTATGTTTCACACCCAGGTCGATCAGTTCGCCCATGGTGTTGATACCTTCGCCGTACATGATCTGGAATTCAGCCTGTTTGAACGGTGCAGCCACTTTGTTTTTCACCACTTTCACGCGGGTTTCGCTGCCGACCACTTCATCACCGTTTTTCACCGCGCCGATACGGCGGATATCCAGACGGACAGAGGCATAGAACTTCAGTGCGTTACCACCGGTGGTGGTTTCCGGGTTACCGAACATCACACCAATCTTCATACGGATCTGGTTGATGAAAATCAGCAGTGTGTTGGAGTTTTTCAGGTTACCGGCCAGCTTACGCATCGCCTGGCTCATCATACGGGCAGCCAGACCCATGTGTGAATCACCAATTTCACCTTCGATTTCAGCTTTTGGTGTCAGTGCTGCCACGGAGTCAACAATGATGACATCAACAGCACCGGAGCGGGTTAAAGCATCACAGATTTCCAGTGCCTGCTCGCCGGTGTCCGGCTGGGAGCACAGCAGGTTATCAATATCCACGCCCAGTTTCTTGGCATAGACCGGATCCAGTGCGTGTTCCGCATCGATAAACGCACACACACGGCCCTGACGCTGTGCAGCGGCAATAACCTGTAATGTCAGCGTGGTTTTACCGGAAGATTCAGGCCCGTAGATTTCAACAATACGTCCCAGCGGCAGACCACCTGCACCCAGTGCAACGTCCAGTGCCAGAGAGCCGGTTGAGATAGTTTCCACATCCATGGAACGGTCTTCACCCAGACGCATGATCGAACCTTTACCGAACTGCTTCTCGATCTGACCTAAGGCTGCTGCCAGTGCTTTCTGTTTGTTCTCATCAATAGCCATGTAAACTCCCTTCTCAACCCCTGAGACACCGCCCGGGTTATTAAAATGGTTTCAACTGAATCTGTTGAACTGATTATACTGTATAGTCATACAGTATCAAGTGATTTTTTCGTCAGAATTGCAATTAATCCGTCGAGCCCTTTCAGCACCGCCTGACAGCGCACCGCATTGCGATCGCCCGGAAAACACCATCTGCGGGCAGCGGTTTTTATTCCTGTTTCTTCCCGCCATGCCCAGCCGAACCAGACTGTGCCGACCGGCTTTTCATCACTGCCGCCGTCCGGCCCGGCAATGCCGCTGACAGAGACGGCTAAGTCCGCACCCGCGGTGTCCAGCGCCCCGGCGGCCATTTCGCGGACCACCGCCTCACTGACCGCACCAAAAGCGGACAGTGACTGTTCTGATACGCCGATCATACTGTGTTTGGCATCATTACTGTAGGTGACAAACCCGCGCTGAAAATACGCCGAACTCCCGGCGATATCTGTGATCACCTTGGCAATCCACCCGCCGGTGCAGGATTCTGCCGTTGTGACACTCAGACCGGCCTCAAGGAGATAAGATCCCAGTTCCGTACTGCGCCGGGTCAGAGCCTGTTCATCATGCATCGGTCACTCCTGTTGTGAAATCTGTTTTTTGCGGCGGATATCCCAGAGCCATAATCCGCCGATGGCGAGGGCAAACAGGCTGCCGAACGCCGCACCGATCACCACTACCGGCACACCCGCTTTAACGGCCAGGGAGTAGAGCCCCAGCATCAGCAGCATCGCGCCGTTTTCCCCCATATTCTGTACCGCAATAGCGTTCCCAGCCCCGACAGTCTCTTTACCGCGCTTTTGCAGCAGGGCATTGAGCGGCACCACAAACAGGCCGCCGAACACACCGAGCATAATCAGCGTGATATTGGTCGGTACCACCGAGGTCTGGAAGGTGAAAATAATGACCATCACCCCGATCAGGATCCCGGCCGGCATACAGCGGCACACGGTTTCCAGGGTGATAAAGCGGGCAGCCAGCCCCGCCCCCGCCACAATCCCAATAGCAACCATGGCGTTAAGCAGTGTCGGCATGGTCTGGCCGGTAATACCCAGCGCCGCCGGAACCCACAATACCAGCATCAGCCGCAGTGTCACGCCCGCGCCCCAGAACAGACTGGTACCGGTCAGGGAAAAACGGCTTTCCTGGTTTTTCCACAGTGATACTACAGCGCGGAAGAAAGTGACCACCATCGTGCGCGGATTACGGCTCAGGCCGGTTTTCGCAGGCGGCAGACGCGGAATATAGATATTGGTCACGGCCGCCAGTGCGTACATCACCGTACATAAAATCAGAGCCATTGTAATATGGTAATCAGACAGGAAGCCGCCGGTTACCGACCCCAGCAGAATAGCCACAATAGTTGAGGCTTCAATCAGCCCGTTGGCTTTCACCAGCTGTTCTCCGGTAGTCAGCTCACCGAGGATCCCGTATTTTGCCGGAGAATAGGCCGCCGCCCCGACCCCGATCAGCCCGTATCCCAGGAACGGATCCGCACCGAAGCAGATCACCACCGCGCCGAAAAGCTTGCAGCCGTTCGACAGCAGCATCACCCGCCCTTTCGGGAAGCTGTCGGCAATCTGTCCGACAAACGGCGCCAGCACAATAAAGGTCAGCACAAAGACCATCTGCAGCATCGGCTGGCTCCATTCGGGATAGTGCCGGGCGCTGAGCTGTGCAAGGATGGCGAACAGAATCGCGTTATCCGCAAATGCCGTAATAAACTGGGAAACCAGTACCGCTTTCATGCCTTTGTTCAGTAACGGGGCGGATGCTGTCATACCTGCGGCTCCTGTAATGCCTGTTGTTTCAGTGTGACAAAATCCGGTTTACCGCTGCCGAGTACCGGCAGTTGTCTGATATAACGGATATCACGCGGAACCGCCAGTTCCGGCAGCCCTTTCGCTTTCGCTTCTGTCAGCAGTTGTGTGCGATCCAGTTCACTGTCAGTGGTAAACATCACCAGTGCTTCGCCGCGTTTTGCATCCGGCTTCGTCACCACGGCATGCAGTTTATCCGGCGAAACACTCAGTGCCAGCTGCTCAACACTCTCCAGCGAGATCATCTCACCGGCCAGTTTGGCAAAGCGTTTGACCCGTCCGCGGATAGTGATAAACCCGGCTGCATCCTGTGTGACGATATCGCCGGTGTCATACCAGCCGATCTGAACCTCGCCCTGTATATTCTCCGCTGACGGCGGTTCAATCTGCCCCGGTTTTTCCACCCGCAGATACCCTTTCATCACATTCGGGCCGCGCACCTGCAGCAACCCGCCGTTTTCAATACCGGCAACCGGCAGCAGCCGCGCTTCCATTCCCGGCACCAGCCGTCCGACTGTACCGGTACGGGCGGCCATCGGCACGTTAATGGAGATCACCGGCGCACACTCTGTCACCCCGTAACCTTCCAGGATGCGCAGGCCGAATTTATCCTGCCAGACCTGTTTGGTGCCTTCCGCCAGCTTCTCCGCCCCGGCCACAGCATAGCGGACACGGGCAAAATCATACGGATGAGCAAAACGGGCATAATTGGCAAGGAAGGTGGATGTCCCGAAAATAACGGTACAGTTCTGATCGTACGTCAGCTCCGGCACCATGCGGTAATGCAGCGGGCTCGGATAGAGGAAAATCCGGCTGCCGCACAGCAGCGGCGTGATAAGCCCGGCAGTCAGACCAAAGGCGTGAAACAGCGGCAGTGCGGACATAAAACGGTCTTTCGGCGTGAAATCCGCCACCGTTTTAATCTGCTCAACGTTCGCCAGCAGAGAGTCGTGGCTGTGCACCACGCCTTTCGGTGTCCCTTCCGAGCCGGAGGTAAAGAGAATAATCGCATCATCTTCCGGCTTTTGCGGCAGCAGTGCCGCCTGCGGCGTGACCAGGTGACGCATCACCCACAGTTTGTCTTTCAGGGTAACAGATGCTTTTGCCTCTTCCAGATAGACCCAGTTGGCTTCTGTCAGCTGTTCCGGCAAATGTGTCATTTTGCCTTTTTCCAGAAACTGGCGCGAGGTGATGATGGTAGTGATCCCCGCCGCCTTCATGGCATTCCGCAGCCCGGCGACACCCGCTGTGTAGTTAAGCAGTGCCGGAATACGGCGGCGCATGGAAGCGCCGAGGATCGCCGCTCCCATCACGGTGGCATTCGGCAGCAGGAAACCGGTGCGCTCCCCCTCTTTGGTGTAGTGGCTGATAATACAGCTTAGTCCGAGGGATTTTTTCAGCAGCCCCTGATAACTGTCCTCACTGAAATTGATGTCATCAATGATCCGCTGGAAACGGCCGTAACGTTTTACCGCGCCGAGAAACGCCTGCGGCAGTGTCAGTGACGGGCGGCACGTCATGCGTGCATCCATCATAATGTCGCGCAGATGTTCCCCCGCCAGACGGCGGCGCTCTGCGGCACGCGGTGCCTCCGGCATCGGAATGGTCTCCGGCGGCAGAACATGAATGGTGATGGCCGGGAAAAAGTGACTTTTGATCACTTTCCGCATCCGGCTGAAATACGTCAGTTCCGCGCCGTCAATCCGCACCGGGATCACTTTCGCGCCGGTTTTGGCAGCAATAAAAGCAGCGCCGTCGTAGATCTTCATCAGAGAATCAGTGATCGTCACCCGCCCTTCCGGGAAGATCACTATCTGACGCCCTTTTTCCACTTCGCGGATCAGATGCCGCAATGCCAGCGGATTACGCGGATCCACCGGAATAATATCGGCAATGGGTTTTAAACAGCGGATGAAAAATGGCGTGGCATAATTGGTGTACATCGCGAACACCGGCCGGGTCGGCAGGAATAATCCCAGCAGAACACCATCGATAAAAGAGGCGTGGTTCGGGGTGATTACACTTCGCGGTTGATTAAGATTACTCAGGTCACCTGTAACACGAATGCGGAATAATCCGCGGAGCAGTGCACGTAACACATTCATCAACATACTGAATTCCCTGTGTATTTATTATTCCGCCAATCAGTTCGGCGGGCAGACGCTTTAATAATAACACAGCGGATTGATTAACCAACTGACAGAGCGGTACGGAATTACCTTTATTCGATTTGTGTCACTGTTCACAATAATACAGCAACAGGCACTATACGGCGGCGTGGATGCAGGTGCAGATCTGACTGATTAGTTCCGGCACCGGACAGGTGGCATCCACCACGATATCCGCGCATTCCAGATAGAGCGGCTCGCGTTTGCTCAGCACCTCTGCCATCTCCTCCACAATGCATTTGCCGGTCAGGCTCGGACGCTGATGCGCCTGAGGTGTGTGTGACAACCGTTCCGCCAGGGTTTCGGCACTGGCGCGCAGATACACCACTTTGCCGGAGGATTGCATAAACGCCCGGTTTTCCGGTGCCATCACAATGCCGCCGCCGGTGGAGACCAGACGGTGCGGTTTACTGACCTGACGCAGCACATCACTTTCCAGCTCGCGGAAACTGCGCCAGCCCGATTGTTCCACCAGCTGGGAGATAGACATCCGGCACTGTTCTGTCACACAGGCATCAGTGTCAATAAAATCGTACAGTAATGCCTGTGCCAGTGGTTTACCCACCGTGGTTTTGCCAGCCCCGCGGGCGCCGATAAGATAAATAATCGGTTTCTCATCCTGATGATTCATACTATCCGCTTTCTCCGCAGGTGTTCATAATATTTTACATAAGTGTAAATTAAGATGGCCTATCATAGCGTACTCAGATAAAAAGCTAAAGCGCGATCCGCAGAACGTGGCTGTCATCTGACAAAAAACGTCCTGCGGATGCATAACGGCCTGTTTATGAACGGATCGTGTGGTCACCGACCCCGATCCACTTATAGGTGGTCAGTGCCGCCAGCCCCATCGGGCCGCGGGCATGCAGTTTCTGGGTGCTGACCGCGACTTCCGCGCCCAGTCCGAACTGACCGCCGTCAGTGAAACGGGTGCTGGCGTTAACATAAACTGCTGATGAATCAATATTTGAGACGAAATAATCAGCCTGAGACATGGATTGTGTCAGAATCGATTCCGAGTGCTGAGTGCCGTAATGACGGATATGCTCAATCGCCCCGTCAATGTCCTTCACAATCACCACATTCAGATCAAGTGACAGCCATTCATCTGACAGCTGTGCTTCTGTTACGGCTTCCGTCTTCGCCGGGCCGTTTTTCAGCAGCGCCAGCGCGGCAGGATCCGCATGCAGGGTAACATTATCCGCCGCCATGTGATCACTCAGCAGCGGCAGAAATTCCGCAGCCACTTTTTCATGCACCAGCAGCGTTTCCACCGCATTACAGACACTCGGACGCTGCACTTTGGCATTGCGGATGACCGGCAGCGCTTTATGCAGATCCGCCGTCTCATCGATAAAAATATGACACACGCCGATACCGCCGGTGATCACCGGGATCGTGGACTGCTCACGACACAGACGATGCAGACCGGCACCGCCGCGCGGAATAAGAATATCCACATAGCGATCCATCTTCAGCAACTCATTGACCAGCGCACGATCCGGGTTATCAATCGCCTGGATAGCCGCCTGCGGCAGACCGCACTCGCTGAGCGCCTGCTGAATAACACGGACCATCGCCACATTGGTATTGTGTGTCTCTTTGCCGCCGCGCAGGATCACCGCATTACCGGTTTTCAGGCACAGCGAGGCAACATCCACCGTCACATTCGGGCGTGCTTCATAAATCACACCGACCACACCGAGCGGCACACGGCGGCGCTCAAGGCGCAGACCACTTTCCAGCACACCGCCGTCGATCACTTCCCCGACAGGATCCGCCAGCTGACAGACCTTACGCACGTCCGCAGCAATACTTTCCAGGCGTGCCTGCGTCAGCAGCAGGCGATCAAGCATCGCCTCTGAGGTGCCCTGCTCACGGGCTTTGGCAATATCAAGTTCATTGGCAGCAAGGATCGGCGCACTGTTCTGTTCCAGCAGATCGGCGATGCGGGTCAGAGCCTGATTTTTCTGTTTTCCGGAAAGCTGAGCCAGTGCCCAGGAGGCGGCTTTGGCCGCTTTACCCATTTGTTCTAACATATGCTGATATCCTTAACTGACAATCATATCGTCGCGGTGAACAGCCACTGCGCCGTATTCATAACCTAAAATCGTGCTGATTTCCTGTGACTGCCGTCCGGCAATCAGGCGCAGTGCATCGCTGTTATACCGGCAGACACCGTGTGCCAGATCCCGCCCGTTCAGCGCGCGGATGCGGACAACCTCACCACGGGAGAAATTGCCGTTCACAGTACGGATCCCGCTCGGCAACAGGGAACTGCCCTTATCTTTCAGCGCTTTCTCCGCACCGTCATCCACAATGATCTCGCCGGCAGGCGGTGCCCCGAAGATCCACTGCTTACGCGCTTCCATCGGTGCTTTTTTCCCGAAGAACCGGGTGCCGACCGGAATATCATCAATCACATCACAAATCACCCCGGCGCGATCACCGGCAGCAATAATGACATCGATCCCCGCGCGTCCTGCGACCGTCGCGGCCTGGAGCTTGGTGGCCATTCCGCCGGTGCCCAGCCCGGAGACACTGTCGCCTGCAACACTGCGCAGTTCATCGCTGATGTCATGCACTTCAGAAATCAGGGTGGCGTCCGGGTTGCTGCGCGGATCGGCAGTATACAGCCCTTCAATATCGGTCAGCAGCAGGAGCTTATCCGCCCCGCCGAGGATCGCTGCCAGCGCGGAGAGGTTATCGTTATCTCCGACTTTAATTTCTGCTGTGGCAACCGCATCATTTTCATTGATGACCGGCACAATGCCGTTATCCAGCAGTGCGGTCAGCGTGTCACGGGCATTCAGGAAACGCTCGCGATCTTCCATATCCGCGCGGGTCAGCAGCATCTGGCCGATATGGATACCGTAAATCGAGAACAGGCGCTCCCATAACTGGATCAGGCGGCTCTGACCAACGGCCGCCAGCAGCTGTTTGGACGCAATGGTGGCGGGGAGTTCCGGGTAACCGAGGTGTTCACGACCGGCGGCAATCGCCCCGGAAGTCACAATAATAATACGGTGCCCTTTTGCATACTGCTGCGCACACTGCCGGACCAGTTCAACAATCCTGGCCTGATTTAAATGTCGTGATCCGCCGGTCAGCACACTTGTGCCCAGTTTGACAACCAGCGTTTGGCTGCTATTCATTGCGTTCTACCATTCATTTTGCGGGATAAGAAAAGATGACCTGTTTTAACAGGTGATGCGCGCCATGCCAACAGGCACAACGCAAAACCGGACATTAATCCGGCTGCTTTCCGGGGGGCGGTGATACCGGTGACGGGGTCAGGGACAGATCCAGTTCCTGAAGAACGGCCTGTAAGCGGGGATAAAAATCAGTCAGGGTTTTGCTGACCGCATCACGGATCTCTTTGTCAGACAGGGATTTTTCCTGCCAGAGCCCTTTTTTATCAAATACCCCGGTATGGTATTCTGAGACAAACCCGGTTTCCTGCGGGATCAGTGTCAGCCACCAGCCAAAAAACTCACGTTTTTCCGGCGCGACCCCCGCATTCACACACACCGCCAGGCAGTCAAAAAAATAGTGACCCTCCTGACACTGCAGCTCACGGATATACGGACCCAATGCAGTGAAACATCGCAGCAACCTGCCACGTGTGTAATCTGAAACCAGTGCCATCATTAAGCCTCCTTTCAGCGAAGGCTTAGTTGTAGCAAACAGACAGGAATTATCAATGATTATTATGCTGTTCAGGATAAAATTCTGGTGAGCCAGCGGGTGGCCTCATCCAGCGATTTGTGGAAAGTGTCAAAAACCGGCGTATGGCCGAATTCCACCAGCTTACCGTCAGCGCTGGAGCGGACAATCAGCTCCGATTCACTTTTCGGGCTGAACACATCCTCTTTCCAGCACATGCTCAGCACCGGCAGTGAACAGCGGCGGCCGAGCAGTCCCTGATTTTTCAGAGATAAGCAACCGAGCCGGGTGCGGACAGTATCAAGGTCAGTACAGCGCGCCGCCGCACGGCTGGCCAGCACATCCATATACATGCCGGGAATTTTATCCTGCCGCTCCGGGCTGACAAACAGATCATGCACCACCGGCCCGAACAGCACGGCCCCGCGCAACTGATGTGCGGACAGGTATGCCATACGCATCGCCACATTGGCACCAAAACGCAGCCCCATCACCGCCACACGGGTGTGGTCAATCCACGGCACATTGCGCAGCTGATCCAGTACCTGCTGGTGCATCAGGCTGCTTTCCTGGCCTAAAGTCTGTTTTGAAGAGTAACCGATTGACGGCATATCCAGCGTCAGCAGTGCAATGCCCTGCGGTGCCAGATAGTCACGGAAGTAGCGGCAGTAATCACTTTGCAGATTATCCAGACTGCCGCACATCATCACCACCGGAAACGCACTGCCTTTCCCCGGCGGGAGGTGCAGGAAAGCGCAGATATTTCCGCCGCTCTCCATTTTGAATTCAATTTTTTTCAGTTCATATGCGGCAAACCGGGCGGAGTTTTCATACGCCTGATTTGCCAGAACGGTAGCCTGATCCGCCAGCTCATCCCCTTTTAAATGGGGATATCCCGCAATACTGTACAGATTTGCGGCAAGCAGCCAGGCTTCACAGGCTTTTTCGCCGGATTCAAATTCCAGCGCTTTGCGCTGCCACAACATCGCCTGCTGAGACCATTCATAAGCCCAGTTACCGCGGCGGTAGCCGATCACCGTATCCAGCAGTGCATCATCACTGCGGGGGGCATCAGATGCCGCTATCCGGCTGAGAACTTCTTCGGTTTCCAGCGGCGGGATCCCCCGCCAGGCCCACATTAAGCGGTTAATCATGCGATACCAGCCCGGATGTGTACATCCGCTCAGGACGCTGCCCCTGACTTCCTTCATCCCGGAACGGGTAAAGTTCACCAGTGCGGATGTCTCAGGGTGCTTGATTTTCGGCTTAAACAGTTTCTCTGACAGGTTCTGTTGTGTCATGGCATTCGCTTACTGATCGCAGATTGGTTTAACAAAACTGACGGTCATATCCCACGGCTGTTCGATCCAGGTATCCTGCGGGATATCAACCACATAATCGTCAACCAGCGGACGTCCGGCCGGTTTGGCAAAAATAGTGACGAAATGCGCTTTCGGATACATATCGCGGATCATCTGAGCAGTACCGCCGGTGTCCACCAGATCATCAACAATGATAAATCCTTCGCCGTCACCTTCGGCTTTTTTCAGGACTTTCATATCGCGCTGATGGTCATGATCATAGCTGGAAATGCAGACAGTATCCACATGACGGATACCCAGTTCACGAGCGAGTAAGGCACCCGGCACCAGACCACCGCGGCTTACGGCGATGATGCCTTTCCATTGTTCGGTTGGCATTAAACGCTGTGCCAGTTTACGGGCATGCATTTGCAACATATCCCACGTTACGACGTATTTTTCGCTCATATCAGATTGATCCCGGCTTGATGATTTACAGAAAAGAGTCTTTTTTGCGGAAAAAAGGTTGCGCGAGATTATAGTGACTTGAGCCGCCAAAGACCAGAGTATCTGACAAATTCATCATAATTCCCTGTTATGACACACGCACTTTGCGTAAGAATTTGCTATTCTCCGGACATCGGATATTCGCGACCGCTCATTTTAAACAGCGTTACCGGCCGCCTTCGGGTATCCTCCCCCTAATAATGAAAAATGCAGTAACAGGAGATCGAACGTGTCTGAACTATCACAATTATTTCCGCAGCCGCTGTGGGATATTTTTGCCAAAATCTGCTCTATTCCTCATCCGTCCTACCACGAAGAGCAACTGGCTGCACATATTATTGAATGGGCAAAAGAAAAGGAATTCCACGTTGAACGCGACAGCGTCGGTAATATCCTGATCCGCAAACCGGCCAGCAAAGGCCTGGAAAACCGCAAAGCGGTCGTTCTGCAGGCGCACCTGGATATGGTGCCGCAGAAAAATAATGATACAGCACACGATTTCGAAAAAGATCCGATTCAGCCGTACATCGACGGCGACTGGGTAACCGCGAAAGGCACCACATTAGGTGCGGATAACGGCATCGGTATGGCCTCCGCGCTGGCAGTACTGGCTGACGATTCAGTCAAACACGGGCCGCTGGAAGTTCTGCTGACCATGACAGAAGAAGCCGGGATGGACGGCGCATTCGGTCTGCAGCCGGGCTGGTTACAGGCTGATATCCTGATCAATACCGACTCCGAAGAAGAAGGTGAAATTTACATGGGTTGTGCAGGCGGTATTGACGTCACCACAACACTTGCGCTGAGCCGTGAAGCCGTTCCGGCCGGTTACAGCACCTTCACCCTGACCCTCAAAGGTCTCAAAGGCGGCCACTCCGGCGGCGATATTCATCTGGGCCTCGGCAATGCCAACAAATTACTGGCCCGTTTCCTGGCCGGTCACGCCACAGAACTCGGCGCGCGTCTGGTTGATTTTCAGGGCGGCACACTGCGCAACGCGATTCCGCGCGAAGGCCACATCACTCTGGCAGTACCGGCAGATAAAGCCGCACAGCTGAAATCGCTGGCACAGACCTTTGAAGCGCTGCTCAGAGAAGAGCTCGCGCAGAAAGAGAAAAACCTGGTTGTCACCCTGGAAGCTGCAACCGCTGCTCAGGGCACTCTGACCGCTGATGTGCAGTCCCGCTTTATCAATATGCTCAATGTGATGCCGAACGGCGTGATCCGCATGAGTGACGTGGTTCCGGGCGTGGTCGAAACCTCACTGAACGTGGGTGTGGTGAAAATGAGTGACGACCGTGTGCAGATTATCTGTCTGGTACGTTCCCTGATTGAATCCGGCAAATCTTCTGTGGTCAGCATGCTGACCTCGCTGGCGGCACTGTCCGGTGCGGATATTGTTGCCGAAGGCGGCTATCCGGGCTGGCAGCCGGATGCAGACTCTCCGGTCATGCATCTGGTCAGCGAAACCTATCAGCAGCTGTTTGACAAAACCCCGAACATCATGGTGATCCACGCCGGTCTTGAGTGCGGTTTATTCAAAAAACCGTATCCGGACATGGACATGGTCTCCATCGGGCCGACCATCACCGGAGCGCACTCCCCTGATGAACAAGTACATATCAAGAGTGTCGGGCAGTACTGGCAGTTACTGACCGCTATCTTAAAAGCGATCCCTGAAAAAGCGTAATCGCCTTATTCAGCTCAGCGGCGGGATAATTATCCCGCCGTTTTTATATGTGATTCAGAACCCGAGCAGCAACTGCCGCTCAAGCTGCGGATCCCGCAGTGTTACATGCAGCCCCACCAGCCGTACGCCGCGCCCTTCCCGGCGGCTCTCCCAGGCCAGTTCCGCCGTTTTCAGCAAATCCGCTTTATCCAGCACCTGATGGACATGTTCCTGTGTGGTCTGCTGAAAGTCCGCAAACTTCAGTTTAATGCCTTGACGAGCGATCCGCAGATCCGGTGACACCTTTGTCAGACGACGCTCCAGCTCCGGAAACAGCTCATCAATAATCGTCTGACACTCATCCCACGAGGCAATATCTTCCGCCAGTGTCCGCTCGACACCGACAGATTTCCGTTCCCTGTCCGGACAAACCGGCCGCTCATCGCTACCGTGACTGCGCTGCCAGATGATCTGCCCGAACTTTCCGAACTGTTTCAGCAGCGATATCTGATCATAATTCTGCACATCCCGGCAGGTCTCCAGACCGAGA
>NZ_KV791700.1:0-1201 GCF_001807955.1 Morganella sp. HMSC11D09 | reverse complement strand
GAACCTGCCGTCCGGTAAATCACAGGCCCGTACTATTCAGATGGTCACGGATAAGGTGATCACCGTTACCACGGAATACAGTGAAACGCCGGAACCGGAATGTGTCTGGGTAACAGAATCAGATGAGCTGTACGCCCAGCAGTACCGGGTGGTGAGCGTGACCGAAAATGATGACGGTACTTTCACGATATCCGCAGCGATGCATGACCCGGACAAGTACGACAGGATAGACACCGGTGCGGTATTGGATGAACGGCCGATCAGTGTTATTCCGCCGGGTAACCAGTTCCCGCCGAAAGACATTACCATCAGCGCTTATTCTGTCGTGAACCAGGGGATCAGCATTGAAACCATGCAGGTCAGCTGGCAACCGGCAGAGAACGCCATTGCTTATGAAGCGCAGTGGCGCAGGGACGACGGTAACTGGATCAATGTGCCGCGCAATGCTACCACCTCATTTGAGGTACCCGGAGTGTATTCAGGTCGCTATCTGGTGCGGGTCAGAGCGATTAACGCGGCAGAAATCTCCAGCGGCTGGGGGTATTCAGAGGAAACCCGGCTGACCGGCAAGGTGGGTGATCCGCCGATGCCGCTGAACTTCCGTGCGTCCACACTGGTATTCGGGATCAAACTGAACTGGGAATTCGGGAAATTCACGGAAGATACCCTGAAAACTGAAATTCAGTACAGCAAAACCAACGACGGGCAGAACCTGTTGCTGCTGGCCGATGTGCCGTACCCGTCCCGCTCTCATGAATTGGCCGGTCTGGCTGCCGGTACCGCGTTTTATTTCCGGGCCCGCCTGGTGGATAAAACCGGTAACCAGTCCCCGTGGACTGACTTTGTGCGCGGTGTGGCCGAGTTCGACGCATCGACCATTATTGACGAGGTGGCCGCCGGGTTGGGCGACTCTCAAATCATCAAAGACCTGCAGTCGCAGGCTGACGATAATTTCGAGGCCATCATCAACAACGCCAACAACGCTTACGGCCAGTGGATGCACCTGCAGCGTGAAAACGGTGTGATGAGGGCTGAAATTATCCGCGTTGATAACTACGTGGTAACGGAAACTAAAGCGCTTGCTGAGCACCTTGATGCGGTGCAGGCCACGGCAGATGAGAGCTTTGCCCGTGCGCAGAATTCCATTAAAGCCGAATACGACATGGAGCAGGGAACGGCTTCGGCAATCTGGAAGTCACTG
>NZ_KV791699.1:4810-5210 GCF_001807955.1 Morganella sp. HMSC11D09 | reverse complement strand
TTTCAATAAAGAGCAGAAAGAAGCGGAACGCCAGGCGGAGCAGTATGCCCGTAAAATGGCGGATCTGAGTGTGGCTACGGAGGTTCAGAAAGTCAGGGCCTCGCAGGGAGAGAAGGCCGCAGAGCTGTATGCGGCTGCGCATGAGGCCGGTACAAAATGGACGGATGAGCAGCGAAAAGCGATCCGCGCATCCTCTGTTGCCCTGGCGGAGTGGACACAAAAGGCCGATGAGGCGGTCAGAAAGCAGCGTGAAATGGATGATGCGCTGAAAGCGATGCGTGACGGTGCCCGTAAATTCAGTGATGAAGCGGAACAAATCGATAAAACCCGTGGGATGGGCGGAAACCGGCGCAGTTTGTATGAAGAGCGTCAGCAGATTGATCGTGTTTATGCCAAATCT
>NZ_KV791699.1:3560-4790 GCF_001807955.1 Morganella sp. HMSC11D09 | reverse complement strand
GATGGAAGACTGGGTTGCTGAGGCCGGAGATTATGCGGAGCAAACCGCATCAGCAGTGCAGAGCGCCATGGGCGGTATGGTGAATAACATCACTGACATGCTGAACGGAAATAAAGCCAGCTGGCGCGACTGGTCAATAGATGTCCTTAAATCCATCCAGAAAATACTGGTTAACGCGGCCATTGTGAACAGCATTAAATCAATGGCTGGTGCTGGCGGGTGGATTGGTCAGATTGGAGGATTTCTAAGTGGTGGCATTACAGCGAATGCCAAAGGTGGGGTTTATGATTCTCCTGGACTGAGTACATATAGTAACCAAGTCGTCAGCAGCCCGACACTGTTTGCTTTTGCTAAGGGAGGTGCGCCGAGCGCTGGACTGATGGGCGAAGCTGGACCGGAAGCCATTATGCCCCTTAAACGCGGGCCGGACGGGAATCTCGGTGTACGGGTATATGGTGGTGATGGCGGCGGCACTGGTGGTTTTTCCGTCAGTATAGGAGATATTCATTTTGAAAAAACAAATGGTGGTGATGGTTCATCATCTGATGCCGCCGGGATAAAGCAGCAATTAAAGACTGCTGTTATCGAGACTATCAGTGATCAGGCTCAGAGACCAGGCACCCCGCTCTGGAATGCAATAAACGGTAGGAGATAAAAATGCTTTACATGGTCCAGGATATTACGGCGTTTGATAATGAAAATGGTGCTGGAATTGTAGCAACGGTGCATGTTTATTTGGATGATGATACACCACTTTCCGATATCCGAATTAGTGTGCGGCTCCCTTTAATGAAGAATAGCACGTTGTCAGATATAGAGGTGGCGGCTATTGAACAGGCCAAGGATAAACTACAAAAAGCACAATAATTGATAATGACCCGCTCCGGCGGGTTTTTTATTGGTGGTAATAATGATAGACACATTCACCTGGTATCCCCGTGTAAACCCCACGGAGGATATCACCTATAAAACCCGCAAGGCTAAATTCGGTGATGGTTATGAGCAGGTGTTCGGTGACGGTATCAACGCACGCAGCCAAAAGTGGTCACTGGAATTTACCGGTCGCGGTGAGTATATCGCGGCCATCCGTCAGTTTATCGACCGTCACGGCGGTATAAGGGCTTTTCAGTGGAGTCCGCCGCTTGAGCCTGTCGGTTTGTACCGGTGCGACGAGCATAAACTCACCCCGCTCGGCGGCGGCAACTATTCACTTTCTCTCACTTTTACCCA
>NZ_KV791699.1:2945-3540 GCF_001807955.1 Morganella sp. HMSC11D09 | reverse complement strand
GCCGGATATTTTGCGGTTCCATGCATACAATATCCCGCACACAGAGACTGAGATTATGTCTGCAGGTGGTGACTCGGAGAAGTTACCAGCGAAATCCATCTGGTGGCAGGGAGAAGAGTATCGCGCGTGGCCGGTACAGATTGAGGGGCTGGAAGCATCAACAACCGGATCCGGTGCGCAGCCGAAGTTATCGGTGGCAAATCTGGACGGTTCCATCACTGCGCTGTGTCTGGCCTACGATGACATGCTGAAAGCGAAAGTAACGATACACGATACCCTGGCGCACTATCTGGATGCTGATAATTTCCCGGACGGCAATCCGGCGGCAGATCCCACCCAGGAAAAAGTCTCGGTCTTTTATATCGACAGCAAATCCTCGGAAACCAACGAAGTTATCGAGTTTGAATTAGCCAGTCCGATGGATTTACAGGGGGTACTGATTCCGACGCGGCAACTGCATTCAATGTGCACCTGGTGCATACGCGGCAAATACAAATCCGGTGACGGCTGTGATTATGCCGAGCAGAACGGGTATTTTGATAAGCACGGCAATCGTGTGGATGATCCGGCACAGGATCAGTGCAGCGGCATGCTG
>NZ_KV791699.1:1122-2925 GCF_001807955.1 Morganella sp. HMSC11D09 | reverse complement strand
TATTTTTGCACACGCAGAACGTGAATACCCACGCGAGTGCTGCGGGGTGATCGCGCAAAAATCCCGTGTGGTGAAATACTTTCCCTGCCGTAATATCGCGGCCACGCCGGAAGAGCATTTTGTATTATCGCCGGAAGATTACGCTGCTGCGGAGGATTGGGGCACGGTGACCGGTATTGTGCACAGTCACCCGGATGCCACTACTCAACCGTCAGAACTGGATAAAGCACAGTGTGATGTCCTTGGTGTGCCGTGGTATATCGTCAGCTGGCCGGAAGGGGATCTGCGGACTGTTCAGCCACGCGGTGAGCAGCCATTACTTGGGCGACCTTTTGTGCTCGGGTTTACTGACTGCTGGGGGCTGGTAATGAGTTGGTTCAAGCAGGAGCGTGGCATTGAACTGCCGGATTACCGGGTGGATTATCATTGGTGGGAGCAGGGCGAAAACCGGTACACCGATAACTGGCGGGAGGCGGGATTTATTCAGGTTGATGATCCGCAACCCGACGATATGATTGTGATGCAGGTACAGGCTCCGGTTGCCAATCATGCCGGTATTCTGCTGGCTGATAATATGCTGCTTCATCATTTGTATGGGCACCTGAGTCAGCGGGTGCCATATGGCGGTTATTGGCGCGACCGCACAGTTATGATACTAAGATATAAAATATTCATGACTGGTTAATTTGTTATAGTTATTCTTGTCAGTGTATTTTATAAATTGGTGAGATTATGAAGAAGATACTGGCTGTTACTGTTGTATTACTTTTATCTGGTTGTGTTACGCCACCGACAAATATTGAAGTACAAAATGCGGATTACGGTGAAAAACCGAGCAAAGAATTATACGAATCAAAGGTGAAAGCGTATCAGGAGGGGCAATTAAAAGACCCTATGTCAGCAGTATATTCATTCAGTGAACCAAGGAAAGGTTGGTGCATATTCAACAGCAAGGTAAATTTCGGTTGGATTGTTGATTATACGCTGAATGCGAAAAATTCGTATGGTGGCTACGTTGGAGCAAAGCCGCAATTTACGATCATTCAGAATAACACTGCATGGCATATACCCTATTTTTTAAAGGATAATTGTGGTTACCAATAATATTTAATAACCCGCACCGGCGGGTTTTTTTATGGGGTAAATATGTCACAGGAAATAATGACAAAAATAGAGCTGGGCGGCGTGCTGGGCAAAACGTTCGGCAAAACGCACCAGCGGCTTGTTTGCACCACGTCAGAAGCTGTCCGTGCATTGTGCTGCACTATTCCGGGCTTTGAACAGTTCCTGAATACCAGCAAATCGCGCGGTTTAACTTATGCGGTATTTCGCGGGAAAAAAAATATCGGGGTGGATGACCTCGGTTTTCCGGTGACTGACGATGTCATCCGGATTATGCCGGTGGTGATCGGTAGCAAAAGCGGCGGATTGCTGCAGGTTATTTTTGGAGCGGTGCTGGTGGCTGCTGCGTTCTGGACAGGCGGCGCATCAATGGCTGCCTGGGGAGCACTGCAAACAGGGATGGCCATGACAGGTGCATCCATGATATTGGGTGGCATTATTCAGATGCTGTCCCCGCAGCCAAACGGGATCGCCATGAAAGACCAGGGCGAAAATAAGCCGTCCTATGCGTTCGGTGCACCGACCAACACCGTTTCTCAGGGCTATCCGGTACCGATCGGTTACGGTAAACGCCGCATCGGCGGAGCCGTTATCTCAGCCGGTATTTACGTCGAAGATCAGCAGTAATCCTTTCTCAGTTTTTCAGCAGGAATCCCACAATGACACAAATCACAGGCCGCA
>NZ_KV791699.1:0-1102 GCF_001807955.1 Morganella sp. HMSC11D09 | reverse complement strand
AATGACACAAATCACAGGCCGCAAAGGTGGCGGCGGCAGCCCGCGCACGCCCGTAGAACAACCGGATGATTTACAGTCCGTAGCCAAAGCAAAATTGCTGATCGCCCTCGGGGAAGGGGAATTTGCCGGTGAGCTGACCGGGAAGAATATCTTTCTGGATGGTACACCGCTGCTGAATGCTGACGGCTCGGAAAATTTTCCCGGCGTGGTGTGGGAATATCGCCCGGGTACCCAGGCACAACCCTATATTCAGGGGATGCCGGCGGCGGAGAATGAAATCACGGTTGGTACCACCGTGCAGAGCAGCACGCCGTGGGCGCATGCATTCACCAACCCGCAATTATCAGCTGTCCGCGTCCGCCTGAAATGGCCGTCCCTGTTCCGCCAGGAGGATAACGGGGACATGGTCGGGAATGAGGTGAAATACGCCGTTGATTTGCAGACTGACGGCGGCAGCTGGAAAACCGTTGTTGATGGCCGCGCAAAAGGCAAGACCACCTCGGGTTATGAGCGCACCCACCGCATTGATCTGCCGCAGTCGGCCACATCCTGGACACTGCGGGTACGGAAAATCACTGAAGATGCCAACAGCGCCAAAATAGGCGATACCATGGTGTTACAGAGCTACACCGAGGTGATTGATGCCAAACTGACTTATCCGCATACCGCGCTGCTGTATATCGAGTTTGATTCAAAGCAGTTTAACGGCTCGATTCCGCAGGTCACCTGTGAGCCGAAAATGAGGGTTATTCGCGTGCCGTCAAACTATGATCCGGAAAACCGGACATATTCCGGTACCTGGGACGGTTCGTTTAAATGGGCGTGGACTAATAACCCGGCCTGGATATTTTACGATATCGTGGTTTCCGATCGCTTCGGCCTCGGCGACCGCATCAAAATGCAGAATATCGATAAATGGGAACTGTACCGTGTTGCGCAGTATTGTGACCAGCCGGTACCGGACGGCAAAGGTGGCAGCGGCACTGAGCCGCGCTATATCTGTGATGTGTATGTGCAGGATCGCAATGAAGCCTATACCGTGCTGCGGGATTTTGCGGCCATCTTCCGGGGAATGACCTACTGGGGCGGTAACCAGATTATC
>NZ_KV791698.1:0-1745 GCF_001807955.1 Morganella sp. HMSC11D09 | reverse complement strand
CCGGATCTGCTGGTGGGTGGTACACCGTGTCAGGCATTCAGTGTTGCCGGATTACGCGGTGGCCTGAGTGACGAACGCGGACAATTAACCCTTTCTTACGTTGAATTAGCGGACAGCATTGATGAAAAAAGAGAACAAAACGGTGAGCAACCGGCAATCATTGTCTGGGAAAACGTCCCCGGTGTGCTCAGCAGCAAAGATAACGCCTTTGGTTGCTTCCTTGCAGGACTTGCCGGAGAAAGTGAAGAACTCAAGCCGACAGGGGAAAAATGGACAAACGTTGGTTATGTGTCTGGACCCAAAAGAACTATCGCGTGGCGGATCCTCGATGCTCAATATTTCGGAGTCGCGCAGCGCCGCCGTCGTGTGTTCGTTGTCGCAAGTGCTCGAACAGACATCTGTCCCGCAGAAATACTTTTTGAGTACGACAGCATGCACGGGGATATTACGCCGTGCGGAGAAACGGGGCAGACAGTTGCCGCTCTTACTAAAAACGGCGTTGGTGCAACAGGCGCAGACGACAACCAGGCACAGGCCGGACATCTGATTGCATTCGGTGGGGGTAATACTTCCGGTGAAATCAAAGTTGCCACTACCTGTACAGCACATGGCGCCCGATTAGATTTTGATACTGATACTTTTGCAGTACACGGCACCCAGGATCCGGATGTAAATCACGAACTGGCGCACACGCTGGGACGTAACCACGGGCAGGAAAATGCCTGTATTTCATTTGCAGAAAACAGCCAGGGAGAAATCAGGCTGCAGGGTGGTGACGGTCAGATAGTCGGGCCTTTATCTACAGGCGGTGGAAAGCCGGGGCAGGGATATCCGGCAGTAGTTTCATTCCAGGAAAGAGGCAGGGACGACGGCCGTAATTTAGAAATCGGCGGTGAATTAGCATATGCCCTGACATCACCCGCAGGCGGTGGGCGTGGACAGGAAAGAAATATAGCGGACTTTAACACCATGACCGTTCGCCGTTTGACCCCTGTCGAGTGTGAGCGATTACAGGGATTCCCCGATAACCACACCAAAATCAGCTGGCGCGGTAAAGATGCTGCTGACTGCCCGGATGGTCCACGTTATCGCGCTATCGGTAACAGCATGGCGGTACCGGTTATGCGCTGGATTGGTGAGCGTATCCTTGCCGCGCTGCCGGAAACCCAGGATCTGCGCTCAGATTACGTGATTGAACTGGAAGAACTGCGTAATAAACCAGCTCATATGTTGAAAGAGGTCGGTGACCAGTGGCGGTCGCCAGATCCGCTGTATTGGGGTATCAACGCCAAGTTCGGCCCGTTTACCCTCGACCTGTTTACGGATGGCCAGAACAGTAAATGCCCGTACTATTACACCGCCGAAGATAACGCACTGACTCAGGACTGGTCAGAAAAACTGAAAGAGCTGGGCGGGGCAGCATACGGCAACCCACCATATTCCCGTGCAACCTATCATGGCAAACAGGCCGTAACAGGGATGGTTCATATCATGGAATACGCAAAGTCTATGCGTGAGAAAGGTGGCCGGTATGTTTTCCTGCTGAAAGCGGCGACGAGTGAAACATGGTGGCCTGAGTGGGCTGATCATGTTGCATTCATTCGTGGGCGGATTGGATTCGATTTACCGGACTGGTTTGTACCGGCGAATGAGAAACAGAAACCGTCAGGTGCTTTCTTTGCCGGTGCGGTTGTCATCCTGGATAAGGACTGGCAGGGAGACAAAATCAGTTATATCAGCCGCGA
>NZ_KV791697.1:6012-134808 GCF_001807955.1 Morganella sp. HMSC11D09 | reverse complement strand
CCGTCTGGCATCCATCTATTACCGCTTCTACGACCTGACCGCCACCCGCTGCATGATGGCCGAAGCCGCGTTTGCATGGCAGACCGGTGAAACCACGCGCTATATCAAACCGGGCGCATGGCAGAGCAGTAATGCCGGACTGATGGCCGGGGAGTCCCTGCTGCTGAATCTGACAGAGATGGAGCAGGCATGGCTGAAATGGAACCACCGTACGCTGAAAGTCACCCGTACTGTTTCACTCGCCAAAGTGTATAAGGAGTATGACACACCGGTTAATCTGGCAGAGAAAATTGCTGAGCTGCTGAAAGGCAGCGGTTCCGGTAATACACCGGCAGCAACCGGGCTCTCAATGACCGCAGATAAAGAGTTATATGCCGCGTTTAACCTGAAGGCACTGAAGATTGCGGAAAACTACCCTGCCCGTCTGGGTAAAACACGCCGAATCAAACAGATCAGCGTGACCTTACCGGCGCTGACAGGGCCGTATCAGGATGTGCGTGCCGTGCTCAGTTACGGCGGCGATGTCAGACTGCCGGACGGCTGTAAAGCCATTGCCGTCTCCCACGGTATGAATGACGACGGTCAGTTCCGGCTGGATTTCAATGACGGCCACTGGCTGCCGTTTGAAGGGATCCCGGTGGATAATGACAGCAGCCTGTTCCTGAGCTTCCCGGAAGCAACAAAGGATGAGCAGAAAGCCCTGCTGCTCAGTCTGAGCGATATCATCATCCATATCCGTTACACCATCCGTTAATTTTTATCCTGACCCGGGCAGCCTGCTGGCTGCCCGTTCTGGAGCCTATTATGCAACAATCAGATAATATCAGTCCTCAGGCGCCGTCTCTGCCGAAAGGTGGCGGTGCACTGACCGGACTTTCCGGACAGGCGGGGGCCGCCGGGCCGGACGGCGCGGCGTCGCTGTCTCTGCCGCTGCCCGTCAGTGCCGGACGCGGCTATGCCCCTTCTCTCTCACTCAGCTACAGCAGTCAGGGCGGTAACAGTGCCTTTGGTATCGGCTGGGATGTGAATCTTCCTGCGGTCAGCCGCCGCACCCGTAAAGGTGTTCCTGCTTATACCGCTGACGATGAATTTCTGGATCCTGCCGGTGAAGTCCTGGTGGCTGTCCCCGGCGCGGCGGATAAACGTCAGACCCTGCTGGGTGTAAAACTGGCCGTTTCTTATCAGATAACTACATACCGCGCCCGGACGGAGCGTGATTTCAGCCGCCTGGAATACTGGCAGCCGCAAGGCAGTACCACCGAACCGGATTTCTGGCTCTGGTATGCCGCAGACGGTCAGGTGCATCTGCTCGGTTATGAATCTGCCGCCCGTATCAGTAACGGCAGCCACACGGCCCGCTGGTTACTGAACGCCTCGGTCTCCGCCACCGGTGAGCAGATTTATTACCGTTACCGTGCGGAAGATGACATCAATTGCAGCGACCGGGAAAAAGCCGCCCATCCCGGCAGCCACAGCCAGCGCTATCTCAGTGAAGTCCATTACGGCAATATCACCGCCGGACGCACATTCCCTTGTTTCAACGGCAACGATGCCACCAAAGCCGGCTGGCTGTTTGTGCTGGTGTTTGACTATGGCGAACGCACCCTTAAACCGGCAGAAAAACCGCTGTTTAAAGCCGGTTCCGGCTGGTTGTGCCGTCAGGATCCGTTCTCCGGTTATGCTTACGGGTTTGATCTGCGTACCCGCCGTTTATGCCGCCAGGTGCTGATGTTCCACCGCCTGGAGACGCTCGCTGAAAAAGCAGAAGGTACGGATGTACCGGCACTGGTTTCCCGCCTGCTGTTTGAGTATCAGGAAACCCACGTTGTCACCACACTGACTGCCGCCCGGCAGATGGCGTTTGAGGATGACGGCAAAATGCTGTCTCTGCCGCCGCTGACCTTCGGCTGGCAGACCTTTGATTTTCCGGAGTCTGTGCAGTGGTCTCAGCCGGAGATGGGTAAACTCAATCCGCAGCAGCCGTGGCAGTATCTGGATCTGCACGGTGAAGGTATTTCCGGGATCCTGTATCAGGACAGCGGCGCATGGTATTACCGCGCCCCGGTCCGTGATACCGGGAGCGATGATGTCAATGCGGTAATATGGGATAAACCGCAGCGGCTCGATAATATTCCCGCCCTGAAAAACGGTGCGATGCTGACTGATCTTGACGGTGATGGCCGTCTGCAGTGGGTTGTCACACAGCCCGGCGTACACGGGCAATACCGTCAGCAGACAGATAACCCGGAACAGTGGCTGCATTTTACACCGCTCAGTGCCCTGCCGCTGGAATACGGCCATCCTGCTGCACAAATGACCGATATCGACGGTATCGGTGCCACCGACCTGGTGCTCATCGGTCCGCGCAGTGTGCGCATCTGGCCAGGCAGCAAAGACGGCTGGCTATCCGCCAAAGATATTCCGCAATCAGAAAAAATTGTCCTGCCGTCACCGGACGGCGATGCCGCCACACTGGTTGCTTTCAGTGATGTGCTCGGCTCCGGACAACAACATCTGGTACAGATCAGTGCGGGCGGAGTGCTTTGCTGGCCGAATCTGGGTCACGGCCGCTTTGGTCAGCCGCTGGCACTGGACGGTTTCAGCAAAAAACAGACGGAATTCAATGCCGCATATGTTTATCTCGCCGATATTGACGGCAGCGGTACCGCCGATATTCTGTATGCCCGCAGTGATTATATTGAAATCTACCGTAACCGCAGCGGTAACGGTTTTGACAAACCAGTCACTGTGAAGCTGCCTGCCGGCGTCCGTTACAATAAGACCTGCCGTTTACAGATAGCGGATGTACAGGGACTGGGGGTCGCCAGCCTGCTGCTGACGGTTCCCCATACCGTACCGCGTCATTATCTGCTGCATCTGACCACCGAAAAACCGTGGCTGCTGAATCAGATTAATAATCAGACGGGGATGTCGCAGAATCTGCGCTACCGCAGTTCCGCACAGTTCCGGCTGGATGATAAAACCCGCGAACCGGTTTCATATCTGCCTTTCCCGCTGCATACGTTGTGGAAAACAGAAACTACCGATGAAATCACCGGCAATAAACTGGTAAGTGAAGCCCGTTATCACCACGGTGTGTGGGATGCCCGTGAACGGGAGTTCCGCGGCTTCGGCTGTGTGGAGGTACTGGATTCAGATACCACCGCCGCCCGCGCCACCAGCGGGGTACTGACGATGCCGGTACTGACCCGTAACTGGTATGCCACCGGCTATACCCCTGTTGATACACAACTGAAAAATGAGTACTGGCAGGGCGATAAAAATGCCTTTGCCGGGTTTGTTACGCGGCTGACAACCGGCAGCGGTGATAAAGAATCCGTCTGTTCTGATGCCCTGGCGCAAAAACAGGCATTCTGGCTCAGCCGCGCGCAAAAAGGGATGCAGCTGCGCAGTGAGGTATACGGCAAAGACGGCAGTCCGCAACAGGATTTACCGTACAGTGTCAGTGAACAGCGGCTGAGTGTCCGTCTGATCACACCGGATGCAGATATGCCGGTAGTCCGGCCGTCGGTATCAGAAAGCCGTGAATATCACTATGAACGCATGGCTGCTGATCCGCAGTGTTCGCAATCCGTTATACTCAGTGCGGATGAGTACGGTTACCCGCTGCGTGAAGCGACGATTCATTATCCGCGCCGTCCGAAACCGGCAAAAAACCCGCTGCCGGATACCCTGCCCGCGTCACTGTTTGATTCCGGTTATGATGATCAGCAATTGCAACTCATTGTATCGTTATCACAGCATGCACGGCACCACCTGACCAATCTGAAACAGGAACAGTGGCTGACCGGGCAGCCTGATGCTGATCGCAGCGATATTTTTGTTCTGAAATCCGGATTAGTTCCGGCAACGGGCTTAAATACGGAAACACTGCCTGCCCTGCTCAGCAATAACCAGTCTGCACGCCACTTTGCCGGACAACAGAGGACTTACTGGCTGAATAAAGATAATCAGCCGTCAGTAACAGTTCCGTCCTGGCCGCCGCGCCGGAGTTATACGGATACTGCAGAGCTGGATGAGACGATTACCGCAGCCATAAAATCAGGTACAGATATCACGGAGCAGTTACTGAAAACCGGCTATATCAAAGCGGATTACCTGTTTGCCGGTACCTCAGAAACAGGAAAAAAGGTCTGGATTACGCGCTCCGGTCATCAGACTTACGGTGCACCGGAACAGTTCCTGCTGCCGGTTGCCGTCCGCGATAATCCGCTGATCGGGGAACGTCATCTGACCCGCGATAAACATCACTGTGTTATCACTAAACACACCGATGCCTCCGGACTTATCACTCAGGCAAAATATGACTGGCGTTTTCTGTCTGTCTGCGAAATAACCGATACCAATGACAATATCAGCCAGGTACAGACTGATGCGCTGGGACGGGTGATCAGCAGCCGTTTTTACGGCACGGAAAATGGTCAGAAAACCGGCTACAGCCAGAAACCGCTGACACTGCCGGATTCAGTGCAGGACGCCACGGAGATGAAAAAACAACTGCCGGTTGCGCAGTGTTTTGTCTATGCCGCAGACAGCTGGATGCACAGCGGTACAGATAAACTGCCGCCGCATGTGCTGACCCTGACAACTGATCGCTATGATGACGAACCGGCGGATAAAAGCACACAGCAAATCCGTCAGCAGGTCACCTTCAGTGACGGTTTCGGGCGGATTTTACAGCAGTCAGCCCGTTTTGAGGACGGTGACGCATTCCACCGCAATAAAAACGGTTCACTGGCAGCCGGAAGCCGGAAAAGTGAGAAAGAAACAGCACGCTGGGCAGTGTCGGGCCGCACTGAGTATGATAACAAAGGACATGCCGTCCGGACGTATCAGCCATACTTTGTCAATGACTGGAGGTATGTCAGTGATGACAGTGCGCGGCAGGATCTGTACGCCGACACGCACTGTTATGACCCGCTCGGCCGTGAGCATCAGGTGATCACCGCAAAAGGTTATCAGCGGCGCACACTGTACACACCGTGGTTTGTGGTCAGTGAGGATGAAAACGATACAGCGGAGTAAGCTGTATCTGTGTACAACAAAAAATGCCGGTCATGATTTGACCGGCTCAATATACAAAAAACGGGAACCTGTTTTCACAGATTCCCGCAAAGTATGATGGTAATGGTTTAACCCGTGATTAACCGCCGATCATAGAAGTCATCCGTATCTGACGGCGATCGTTCAGTTCAAGGTTGGACATCACCGCCAGCTGCGGCAGACTGCGGCGCAGGAAGCGGGATAAGATCAGACGCAGTGAATGATTGACCAGCAATACTGTCGGTGCACCCATCGCTTCCTGGTGCTGTACCGCACTCATCGCCTGCATTTCGATATTCTGTGCCAGGTTCGGCTCCAGACCGCCGCCGCTTTTCGCGGCCTGCAACAGGATCTGCTCCAGCCCCGCATCCAGACCAATCACCTGAATTTCCCCTGATGCCCCGAACCACTGCTGGGTAATAGCGCGGCCCAGTGCTATCCGCACCTGCGACGTCAGAACATCGGTATCTTTCTGCTCGCCGTTCTCACCAACCTGCTCTGCCAGGGTTTCAATAATAGTGCGCATATCGCGGATCATGACATTTTCAGTCAGCAGATTTTGCAGCACGCGGTGGAAAACGGTCAGTGATAAAGTATCCGGGATCAGGTCATCCGCCAGCTTCGGTATCTCTTTCTTCACGCGGTCATACAGCATCTGTGCTTCCTGACGGCCGAACAGGTCGCTGGCGTATTCCAGCAGGATCTGATTAAAGTGTGTCGCCACCGCCGTACTGGCTGAAACCACGGTGTAACCCTGAATCTGTGCCTGCTCACGCAGATCATCATCAATCCACACTGCCGGTAAACCAAATGCCGGTTCCTGTGTGGCATCCCCTTCCAGAGAGCCCGCCGCATTGCCCGGGTCAATCGCCAGCCAGCGGCCCGGCTGAGCCTCGCCGCGCCCGACTTCCGCCCCTTTGATCAGGATCCGGTAAGCAGTCGGTGCCAGTTCGAGGTTGTCACAGATATGCACCACCGGCGGCAGATAGCCGACTTCCTGGGCAAATTTTTTGCGCAGCCCGCGGATCCGCCCGAGCAATTCGCCCTGCTGGTCATTATCCACCAGCGGAATCAGCCGGTAACCGACTTCCATCGCCAGCAAATCTTCCGCCACCACATCATCCCAGGTCGCTTCCGTGACTTTATTCGCCTCACGGAACTGCTGCTCCTGCACATTGTTATCCGTCTCTTTGACCGGCTCTTTGCTTTTCTTCACCAGATACCAGCCGAGAGATGCCAGCGCCACCGTGAACAGCAGGAATACAAAGTTCGGCATGCCAGGGATAAGCCCCAGCAAACCCAGAACCCCGGCACTCAGCCACATCACACGCGGGTTATTGAACAACTGGGTGACCATCTGCTCACCGGCATCTTCATCTGTCGCCACGCGGGTCACAATCACACCGGCTGCGGTTGAGATAATCAGTGCCGGGATCTGCGCCACCAGACCATCACCGATGGTCAGCAGGGTATAGGTGCTGGCCGCATCGCCCAGCGGCATATGGTGCTGAGCCACACCGACAATCAGGCCGCCGATCACGTTAATCACCATGATCATAATCCCGGCGATGGCATCACCACGGACAAACTTACTGGCCCCGTCCATTGAACCGTAGAAATCGGATTCCTGGGTCACTTCCGCACGGCGGCGTTTGGCTTCTTCATCATTGATGATCCCGGCGTTTAAGTCCGCATCAATCGCCATCTGCTTGCCCGGCATGCCATCGAGCACGAAGCGTGCGCCGACTTCAGCGATACGTCCCGCACCTTTGGTGATAACCATAAAGTTGATTAACACCAGGATGATAAAGACCACAATCCCGATGGCAAAGTTACCGCCGACCAGGAAGTGCCCGAATGCCTCAACCACCCTGCCCGCCGCCGCAGGACCGGTGTGTCCGTCCATCAGGATGATACGGGTGGATGCCACGTTCAGTGACAGACGCAGTAAGGTGGAGAACAGCAGGATAGTCGGGAACGCGGCAAAATCGAGGGTACGCCGGGTGAACATCGCCACCAGCAGTACCATAATGGACAGCGCGATATTAAAGGTAAACAGCAAATCCAGCACAAACGCCGGCAGCGGCAGTACCATCATTGACAGGATCATCAGGATGAGGACCGGCCCGGCAAGTAGCTGCCATTGTGCTCCCTGCATCGTTTTCGGTAATCTCAAAAGTGCAGCCAGATTAGCCATTTCGGGTATTTTCTCCAACAAAATCAAGTGCCTTTGGCACCGGTAAATTCTTCGGTTTTTTCGGTTTCAGGCCGCCTTCACGACGCCAGCGGCGCAGCTGAAACACCCATGCCAGCACTTCCGCCACGGCGGAATACAGTGCCACCGGAATTGACTGCCCGACCTCGGCATGGCGGTAAAGTGCCCGCGCCAGCGGCGGTGCCTCCAGCAGCAGAATGCGATTCTCCGCACCTATCTCTTTGATCCGCTGCGCCAGTACCCCGGCACCTTTGGCCAGCACTCTCGGCGCGGTCATTCTCTTCTCGTCATATTTCAGGGCAACGGCGTAGTGCGTCGGGTTGGTCACGATCACATCCGCCTGCGGCACATCCGCCATCATGCGGTTACGTGCTATCGCACGCTGCTGCTGACGGATTTTGGCTTTTATCTGCGGGTCACCCTCCTGCTGCTTAAATTCATCCTTGATTTCCTGACGGCTCATCCGCAGCTTTTTCAGGTGCGAACGGAACTGCCAGAACACATCAAACGCCACCATCGGGATCAGCATGAAGATAATGAGGTAACCGGCAAAAATCACTTTCTGCATCGCATTGGCCATTGCCGTTGACGGGGATTCCATCGCCAGATGCAGTAAGGACGGCCATGCCTGCCATAAAAAAATCCATGCGCCCAGGCCAATCAGCAGGGATTTAAGAATCGCCTTGAATAATTCGGCCAGCGCATTCATGGAAAAAATACGTTTAAAGCCCTTCAGCGGGCTCAGTTTTGTCAGGTCAAATTTGATGGATTTGGTGTTAAACGCCAGTCCGCCGACCAGTGCCGACGCAGAAATACCGACCAGCGCCAGCCCGCCGACAACCGGCAGCATCGCAAATAACGCTTCACCAATGACTTTTCCGAGAAAACGCAGCATCAGCCCCGGATTCTGCAGATAAAAGTTATCAAAGAGAAATCCCTGACGAAAAATATCACGCAGTTGTCCCGCCAGATGACCGCCGCTTAACCACAGCAGGCTGATACCGGCCAGCATCATCATCAGTGAGCTGAGTTCTTTGGAGCGGACAATTTGTCCGTCTTCTTTGGCTTTCTGTTTTTTATGGGGGGTGGGTTCTTCTGTTTTTTCCACATCACTTTCATCAGACACTCACACCTCCGCCGTCTGCCGGGATTTTGCTTATGGCTATAGCATGACAGAATGCGGCAAATTCAATGGTGGAAAATGACCGGTCTTAACGGTGTAATTCCCTGATTAAAGCAGGAGTGACGGAATTATCAGCAGAAAATCACTCAGTGACACCCGCAGGCAGTGGTCAGCAACGCAATATAGTCAAATTAAGCCGCTGAACCTGATGAAAGCCCGTATTTCGCACGGAGTGTTAAATTAGGAACAATTCCGATAGGCAGTTGTTACCGGTACTTTATAATTTGCCACTGTTTTATTCCACGATAATCACAAGGTACTCACTGATGAAAAAAACAATTTTAGCCTGCTCTCTGGGTTTAATGGCTCTGGCTCTGACTGCATGTTCCGGCGAAGAAAAATCAGCATCATCCGTTCCGGGTGCAACTGAAACCTGTAACAAATACTTTGCTGAAGTCGATGATTTAGTGAAGAAAGCAACTGAAAAAGCCGGTGACAACGAAGCAGCCAAAGCACAGTTAGAACCAATGCTGAAACAGTTTGACGAAGCGAAAAAACAAATCGCAACACTGCCGAAAGAGCAGCAGGACGCAGCATGCAAAGCAGGCAGCGACGCAATGGCTCAGATTAAGCAGGCAATGGGTATCTGATTTCCGTTGTGACAGACTGACCGTTCTGAACCGCGGCATCCCTGCTGCGGTTTTTTTATATCAGAAACCAAGCTCATCGAGCAGATCATCAACCTGTGACTGTGATGCCATCACATTGGTCCCTTTCGGATCAATCTGCGGTCCGTTTTTCAGACTGTCGACCGGATGTTTTGCACGGATTTCCGCAGGGGTGTTTTCCATCAGCAGAAACAGCAGCTGTTTCTCTGTTTCTTCCACCACTTCCATCATTTTTTTCACGACCTGACCGGTCAGATCCTGGAAATCCTGAGCCATCATAATTTCCAGTAACTCACTTTTGGTCACCGCACTGCCGTCAATCACCCGGCGGATAAACGCCATGGTGGATTCCTGCAGAGCCGGATCGACCTCTGCTGACGGACAGGATTGCCAGCGCGCCTGCAAATCCAGCGCGTCCTCGTGCATTTTTACCTGCAACGGCTTGATAGTGTCGATGCCGTTGAGTGTTTTTTCCGCCGCCTGTGCGGTCATCTGAGCGATGTAGCGCAGTCTGTCTTTTCCGTCCGGAATTGTCGCGACCGCCTGCTGCACGCCCTTTTCTAATCCCAGTTCACGCATGCTTTCTCTTAACATCCTCGTTAAAAAACCGACCCGGGTGATGATCTGTTTTAAATCATCATCACTGTTTTTGTTTCTGTCCGTTGATTTATTTTCCGTCATCCTGCTTTCCTTCTGCTGAAGCCCCTCAGTTCAGACCCATTTTTTCGAAGACTTTATTCAGTTTTTCCTCGAGGATCGCGGCAGTGAACGGCTTGACAACATAACCGCTGGCACCGGCCTGAGCGGCGGCAATAATATTTTCTTTTTTCGCTTCGGCGGTCACCATCATGACCGGGATATGTTTGAGTGCATCATCCGCGCGGATGGTTTTCAGCAGCTCCAGCCCGTCCATGTTCGGCATGTTCCAGTCCGCCACCACGAAATCAATCTGACCTGCACGGATTTTCTCCAGTGCATCCACACCGTCTTCCGCCTCTTCAATTTTGTTGTAGCCCAACTCTTTTAAGAGGTTACGCACGATACGGCGCATGGTGGAAAAATCATCAACTACCAGAAAATTCAAATCTTTAGCGGCCATAACCACTCCTGCAATAATACAATGAATAATTGCCGGTTCCGTCAGGCGGAAACGGCAGCAAGTCTGCCCAGCACACTGGGGGCAATTTTGACGAGATCCTGAATTTCATCGACCGCATTCAGTTCAATCGCCGCGCGCGGCATACCGAAGACCACGCAGCTGCGCTCATCCTGGGCATACGTGACCGCGCCTTTCTGCCGCAGATTCAGCATGCCGCGCGCACCGTCCATACCCATACCGGTCAGCAGGACCGCGATGCATTTGCGGGCAGCACATTCGGCCACTGAGTCAAACAGCACATCCACGGACGGACGGTGACGGTTCACCGGCGGTGTCTGCTGAAGCACCACCTGGTAACCCTGGCCTTTATCCGCGATCAGCATATGCGCATCGCCCGGGGCAATATAAGCATGCCCTTTGCGCAGCACATCGCCGTGTTCCGCCTCTTTTACCGTCAGCGCACAGAGCTTGTTCAGACGCTCGGCAAATGAGCGGGTGAAACCGGCCGGCATATGCTGGGTGATCACCACCGGCGGACACTCAGGCGGCAGCATCTCCAGGAACTGACGGATAGCTTCCGTTCCGCCGGTCGATGCGCCCACCGCAATCAGGCGGTTATGGCAGGCATACGATGACAGCGGTTTGCTGATAACCGCCGGTGCTGCCGTCACTTTTTCCTGGCGGCGGAAGCGGTTACCCTGCGTGATTTTTGACATCGCTGCGGCACGGATTTTTTCACCGATAAGGTCGCGGTAACTCATCATGGTTTCGCGGATCCCGATCTGCGGTTTGGTGACAAAATCCACCGCTCCGAGTTCCAGGGCTTTCAGGGTCACTTCCGAGCCTTTGGAGGTCAGTGTGGAGACCATCACCACCGGTACCGGGTGCAGACGCATCAGTTTTTCCAGAAAATCGATGCCGTCCATCCGCGGCATTTCCACATCCAGCGTTACCACATCCGGTTCATGCTGTTTAATCAGATCACGCGCAACATACGGATCCGGTGCCACGTCCACCACAGTCATATCCGGATGGCTGTTAATAATTTCACGCATTAACTGGCGCATCAGCGCCGAGTCATCAACGCAAAGTACTTTTATTTTTTTCATCACTTCTCCCGGCCGCCTGAATGCTGTACACGGTCTGTCCTCTGATGACATAACGCGAAGATAACTGTGATAAGTTCTCCGAGTGCCCGATAAACAGCAGCCCGTCAGGCTTCAGTAGCGGAACAAAACGTTCCAGTAGTTGTTTCTGCATATCCTTATCGAAATAAATCATGACATTACGACAAAATATGGCATCGAACTGCCCCTGAAACTGCCAGTCGTTGTCCGTCAGATTCAGATAACGGAAATCAATCATCCGGCCAAGCGCCGGTTTCACCCGGGCATAGCCTTCATATTCCCCGACCCCCTTCATAAAATGGCGCTGACGCTGAAGGGCGTTGAGGCTTTTCAGCTCTTCGATACGGTAGACGCCCTTACGGGCCTTCTCCAGAACTTCGGTATCGATATCACTGGCGATCACTTTGGCATTCATGGCGTTCGCACCGAGAACATCACTGAGTGTCATGGCGATCGAATACGGTTCTTCCCCTGTCGAGGCAGCCGCACACCAGATAGTGATCGGCTGGTTACGGCGGGGACGGATAAAGTCAGTCAGTGTCTGAAAGTGATGCGGCTCCCGGAAAAATGCGGTCAGATTGGTGGTCATTGCGTTAATAAATGCCTGCCATTCCGGGTGCAGCGGCTCCCGTTCCAGCAAACGCAGGTACTCGGCGAATGTGCTCATATTGCAGTCTCTGAGCCGCTTTAACAGGCGGTTGTAGACCATATTCTTTTTATTCATGCTAAGGACGATGCCTGACTTTTTATGAATAAACCGGCACACCCGACCAAACTCATCATCTGTGAGTGGTTCTATCTGTGGCGCAAAAAGCATCGTACTTGTTGTCCTTTCGGTAAAAACGATTCACTGACAGTCTTCAGTACAAACCGATCAGTTACCCCCTGACACCGGCGTCTGCGATACGAACCGGTGTCAGGCGGTGATCAGGACTGTCAGCCGGCAAAGCCGGACTGAGTGCCCCTGTTATCCGGCAGCTCAAAGAAAGCGACCGTGTCGACCAGGTTATTCGCCTGATCTTCCAGTGCGGCTGTTGCACCTGTTGACTGCTCAACCAGTGCGGCGTTCTGCTGGGTCACCAGATCCATCTGGCTGACGGCGGTTGCCACCTGCTCGATACCACGGCTCTGCTCGTTGGAGGCAGACGCGATTTCGCTCATCAGTTCCGTCACCTGGTTCACCGCAGTGACCAGTTCTTCCATTGTTTTACCGGCGCTGTCCACCAGTTGCGTTCCCTGACCGACGCGGTCAACTGACTCATCAATCAGGGATTTAATCTCTTTCGCGGCATCCGCACTGCGCTGTGCCAGCGCACGCACCTCACCGGCGACCACGGAGAATCCGCGTCCCTGCTCACCGGCACGGGCGGCTTCCACGGCAGCGTTCAGTGCCAGGATATTGGTCTGGAAAGCAATACCGTCGATCACGCTGATAATGGCGCTGATTTTCTGCGAACTGTTGGCAATCGAGGTCATGGTTTCAATCACGCTGTCCGTGATCTGACCACCACGGCTGGCGGTTTTCGATGCCGTCACCGCAAGTTCACTGGCCTGACGGGCATTATCGGCGTTCTGTTTCACCGTTGCGGTCAGCTCTTCCATACTGGCAGCGGTTTCCTCCAGGGAGGCAGCCTGCTGCTCTGTCCGTGATGATAAATTATTATTGCCCAGGGCAATCTCGCGAATTCCGGTATACATCTGGTCTGTATTCAGGCGAACGTTTGAGACAGATTCTGCCAGCGATTCCTGCATCAGCTTAAGCTGACCGAATACCACACCGATTTCATCACGGGTGGTCACTTCTATTTTCTGGTTCAGTTTGCCCTGTGCGACCTGCATAAAGTGCTCGCTCATACTGGTGAGCGGATTAATCACTTTGTAACGCATCCAGAAATGAGCCAGACCGGAAATCAGCAGAATGGTGGCGGTCACTGCGAAGAACATGATCCACGCCAGCCGGTTATAGAACGTACCGGACTCAATCGCACTGCGGCTCTCTTCATCCAGCAGCGCCAGATAATCATTCACCACCGCACCCATTCTGTCCTGATACATCTGGGTCGGGTGTTCCACATAGGCAGGGATATTGGCGTTATCAATGTAACCGCGCAGTTCTTTAATCACACCAAGGTAAGACTGATACTGTTCTTCAATACCGGCAAAATCCTCTTTTTCACTGAGAACCGGCTGGGATTTGAAATTGCTGTAATCTTCCGCCGCTTTATCCAGCAGCAAATCAAATGCTGCTTTGACCTGGCGGATATCGCTCTCTTCAGAGCCGACTTTAATATGAACAACAACCTGGGTAAGCAGGTTACGGGCCTGCATCAGATCTTCATAAGAAGACACCAGTAATGCCCGTTTTTTTGAGCCGAGATCGACCCGTTCCAGTGACGATAATTCAGATGAAACAATCCCCAGCGATAATCCGCTGGACACTATCTGCATGCCGCAAAAGAAAATAAGCAACAGATATAAACTGACAGAAATCCGTATTCTCTTACCAAACATAATGCTATCCCCACTGCGTCCGGCCGGGCTCACCTGCTTCGGTTGTTGTTATCGCTGTGATGCACAAAAGCGCCGTCAGGTTTCCCTGACAGCGCAAAGCACAGACGCGTCGTTAAAAAGTTTCCCAATTGTCATCATCTTGATGATTCTTCGATGATATTTTGCTGAGATCCGGGGTTTTCACGACATTGGAAATCGTTCTTGCCGCCGGTTCAGTGTGTTTATCGTCCCTGTGCTTCAAGGCCGGTAAGCGGAAAATGGCTATCAGCTGTGACAGTTTCGCCACCTGCTCTTCCAGCACATTTGCCGCCACCGCAGACTGCTCAACCAGTGAGGCGTTCTGCTGCGTCACTTTGTCCATTTCAGCAACTGCAATACTGACCTGTGAAATACCTTTGCTCTGCTCATCGGATGCCGTGGCAATGTGCGCCATGATGTCGGTGACACGGGTAACGGATTCCACGATTTTGGTCATGGTTTCGCCGGCATCTTCTGCCTGACGGGCACCGGTTCCGGTACGGGATACCGAGTCTTCGATGAGGATTTTGATCTCTTTTGCCGCATCCGCGCTGCGCTGCGCCAGGTTACGGACTTCATCCGCCACCACCGCGAAACCACGGCCGTGTTCACCGGCACGGGCTGCTTCAACTGCCGCGTTCAGGGCCAGGATATTGGTCTGGAACGCAATGCTGTCAATAACGGCAGTGATATCGGAAATTTTCTGTGAACTGTCAGCGATATTCAGCATGGTATTCACCACGTTGGACACCACTTTGCCGCCTTCACGGGCGATGTCAGAGGCCTGACCGGCAAATTCACTGGCCTGATGAGCGTATTCAGTGTTCTGTTTCACTGTCGCGGTCAGCTCTTCCATGCTGGCAGCGGTCTGTTCCAGACAGGCAACCTGCTCCTGGGTACGGGCAGACAGATCATTGTTACCGGCGGCGATTTCGCTGGTACCCTGATAGATGTTTTCGCTGCCGTCGCGCACACCGCGCACCGTATTAATCAGCTCCTGCTGCATGTGCTGCACACCGCGACCCAGATCAGCGATTTCATTTTTACCGTTCACCGCAACTGTCGGGGTCAGGTCACCGGCAGCAAAGATTTTGATGCGGTCTACCAGGCCATTGAGAGGGTGAATAATGCCGCGCTGTACATAGCGGTAACTGATAAGACTGATCAGCGCAAGGATAATAGCCAGGGCAATCAGCATATACAGGGATTCACTGAAGTTATCTTCCGCATTCTGTACTTCACCCCGGAACGCCGCAGAAATACTGTCGAAATACGAATTAAACTGCTCTTCGAACTTCATCTGATAACCGGATGTGGCATAGGTGTAGAACTGTTCCAGCTGATCTTCCCGGACATAGGACATCAGCCGGGTCAGTGCATTACGGTAGGTTTCATAGGTGGAGAGCAGCTTTTCAAACTTCGCCTTGTCGTAACTGGTGCCTTCCATCATTTTCATGTAGCGGGCATACGCAGCGTCTGCATCCGCTAACTGACGGGTGGCCTGTTTGATCAGCTCATCCGGGGTGGCATCGTCTTTAAAGGTGTGCTCTCTGAGCAAAAAGCCGTTTGCCGCCCGGTTTAAATTGGCGCGGGCCTGGATCAGATTAACCCAGCTCTGGGTCAGAACCTGTCTCTGACTCTGGAGTGAATCCAAAAAGTGAATACTGTCGCGGTTTTCACCCAGTTTGCTGAACATCAGCCCGCTGGATGCCAGCTGCAACAGTACAAATATAAGAATAACGGATAAAAGCCCTGATACAATTTTAATTCTGCTATACATAATTTTCTACTGGCATAGTGTTATTGTATTTTTGATATCGGTCACACGACAAAAAACTTTAGTGATGGCTTAACCAAAACCATTTGGCTGAATTATTATTCAGCCATGCTGTCGATGAGTGCCATTTCCTCGCTGGAAAGCAGCTTTTCGATATCCACCAGGATCAGCATCCGGTCACCGATGGTGCCCAGGCCGGTCAGATATTTGGTTGATAAGGTGACCGCAAAATCCGGCGCCGGGGCAATCTGCTCATCTTTGAGCACCAGCACGTCAGACACGCCGTCCACCACAATCCCCACCACGCGATCTTTCAGATTGACCACAATCACCACGGTGTTGTCGTTGTAAGTGACGTTCTGATGGGAGAACTTCACACGCAGATCGATAATCGGGATAATCACACCGCGTAAGTTAGTGACACCCTTGATAAAATCCGGGGTATTCGCAATACGGGTAACCTGCTCATAACCACGGATTTCCTGTACTTTCAGGATCTCAATGCCGTACTCTTCTTCGCCCAGGGTAAAAATCAGGTACCCTTCGCCGTTTTTCTCTTCATCGAGTTTGTTTAAATCTTCATCCATCATCGACATGGTTATTTACCTTTGTTTATTGCATCACGACGTGTGACGTGTTCATTTTCTTTTTGCACAAAATTTCGTTGTTCATCCGCTGCAGTTCCGCCACATCAATAATCAGTGCGACAGAACCGTCACCCATAATCGTGGCGGCAGAGATCCCCGGAATTTTGCGGTAATTACTTTCAACATTTTTCACCACCACCTGCTGCTGTCCGATCAGTCTGTCAACCAGCAGGGCGTAACGGTTACCGGCGTTCTGAACAATCAGGGCGATACTTTTCGCCAGATCACGCTCCGCCTCTTCGATACCGAAGACCTGATGCATTTCCACCAGCGGCAGATATTCGCCGCGCACCAGCAGCATTTTTTCCTCACCGGCAAGGCGGTAAATGTCTTCCTGACGCGGCTGGAGTGTGCTGATAATGGCGCTGAGCGGGACAATAAAGACATCATCGGCCACTTTGACGGACATACCGTCGAGGATAGCCAGAGTCAGCGGCAGCAGGATGCGGGTCACGGTGCCGCGCCCTTCGGTGAAACCAATCTGAATACGGCCGCCCATGTCCTGAATGTTCCGTTTCACCACATCCATACCCACGCCGCGGCCGGACACATCGGTGATCACTTCGGCAGTGGAGAAACCCGGTGCCATAATCAGCATCGCGATTTCATCGTTAGTCATGTTGTCGTGCACATCCATGCCCTGCTGACGGGCCTTGGCCAGGATCCGCTCCCGGTTCAGACCGGCACCGTCATCCCGCACTTCAATGCAGATATTGCCGCTCTGATGTTCCGCCGCCAGGGTCAGAGTCCCGGCTTCCGGTTTGCCGTTTGCCGCGCGGACGTCCGGTTTCTCAATACCGTGGTCGAGGCTGTTGCGCACCAGGTGGGTCAGCGGATCGATAATCCGCTCGATCAGGCTCTTATCGAGTTCGGTGGAGCTGCCCTCCACTTTCAGCTCAATTTTCTTATTCAGTTTTGAGGCGATATCGCGCACCATGCGCGGGAAGCGGCTGAAGACATAATCCATCGGCATCATGCGGATAGACATGACAGATTCCTGCAGCGCCCGCGAGTTGCGTTCCAGCTGAACAATCGAACTGAGCAGTTCCGCATATTCGGCCTGATCCACCTGCTGGCTGTGCTGAGTCAGCATTGACTGGATAATCACCAGCTCACCGACCAGGTTGATCAGCTGATCCACCTTTTCCACCGCCACACGGATGCTGCCGCTGTCACCTTTATTTTTTGCCGCCGCAGCCGGTGCTTTGCGCGCCGCCGGAGCAGATGACGATGCTGCTGCCGGTGCCGGTACAGCAACCGGTGCGCTGACGGTTTCTTCTTCCGCCTCTGCCGGGGTATTGTCTGCGGCCAGCATGGCGGTTAATTCCGCTGCCGGTGTTTCCTCATACGCAATCTGAGAATCATCCACCACAAAGCAGAGCACGCCGCTGATGTCATCAATCGCGGTATTGGTGCCCAGCCAGACTTTCAGGGTATCGGTACCCTGTTCAGTTTTGTATACCGTGCCGAACAGCGACAGCTCATCGGCCAGCAGAGCGACTTCGCTCTCCTTTAACTTACTGAGCGTGAACGTGAAATGATGTGAAAAACCGGTTTCCGGTACTGTGCTGCTCTCTTCTGAGCCGGCAGTAATTTCTGCGGTTTCACTGACCGGTTCCGGCGCGGCGGTTTCCGTGACAACAGCGGCGTCCGCCACACTCTGCTCCACATGCCCCAGTACTTCACAGATGCGGTTAAAGCTTTCTTCATCCGGCAGTGTGTCGCTCTTATAGGCATCCAGCTGCGAGCCCATCACATCTTTGGTATCAAGGAAGACATCAATGATATCCGGCGTCAGCGTCAGCTCATCATGGCGGGCTTTATCAAGCAGGTTTTCCAGGGGGTGTGTGGGTTTCTGCAACAGCGTGAATCCGAATGTTGCCGCACCACCTTTAATGGAGTGCGCGCTGCGGAAGATAGCATTGAGCTGTTCACTGTCCGGATCCCGGGGATCAAGCTCCAGCAGATGCTGTTCCATATCCCGGAGCAGCTCGTCGGCTTCATCGAAGAACGTTTGATAAAACTCGGTTATATCCATCGCGGTTATCCAATTTTTTTCTTGTGTTACGGCTGACAGGTACTGCCGGCAATCCGGCAGTACCTGTCCATCCTGTTTATTGTGTTGTATCTGCCGCCGCAGCGCTGTTCTGCGGCGGTGTCTGATCCGGTGCCGCCGGTTCCGGCACTTTTTCCGGCGGGATCTCCGGCGGAGCCGGTGTCTCTGTATGCGGCGCCGGTAACTGCTTCAGCTGCTGTAAATCGGTAATGGGAACAGCACCCTCATATTCATGGAGAATATTTGCCATCTCCGACTCATTCAGAACAATGATGCTGATACGGCGGTTCACCGGCGCAAGTCCGTCGTTTTTATCCAGATGGATAGAGGATGCCATCCCGACCACCCGCAGAATTTTGTTCTCGGCCATACCACCGCGCACCAGTTCACGGCGCGAGGCATTGGCGCGTTCGGCAGACAGTTCCCAGTTGCTGTAATTACCGCCGTTGGCATACGGCAGGTCATCCGTGTGACCGGAAATACTGATGCGGTTCGGCACGTCATTGAGGATCGGCGCGATAGCCCGCAGAATGTCCCGCATATACGGCTCAACATGAGTGGATCCGACCATAAACATCGGGCGGTTGGCACTGTCGACAATCTGGATCCGCAGCCCGTCATCTGTGGTATCAATCAGCAGATGCGGCTTCAGTTCATTCAGACGCGGGTCTTTGAGAATCGCCTGCTCCAGATCCTGTTTCAGTTTCTCAAAACGACCGGCTTCATCCTGCCCCTGCTCTTCCTGCATGCTGTCCGGGTCCGGCAGTGTGTCACCGTCTTTGTAAATGATGTCTTTGCCGCCGCCCGGAATCGGGTTAGTGGCATCCCCGGTTTTTGTTCCCGGGTTGATCGCTGTTTTCAGCGGTGTGCGGAAGTATTCCGCAATCTGAGTCAGCTCCTGCGGGCTGGAGATAGAAATCAGCCACATCACCAGGAAGAACGCCATCATGGCGGTCATAAAGTCAGCGTAAGCAATCTTCCATGACCCGCCGTGTCCGCCGCCGTGCCCGTGACCGCCCCGCTTTTTGACGCGGATAACATGCGTATTGCCCGGTTTCATCGTCGGTTTACTCCCCGTCCTGTGCTTCGGTACGGTGGCTGACTTTTACTTCACGGACTTTGTCTTCCAGCTCGGTAAAGGAAGGACGGTCGGCGCTGAACAGGACTTTACGGCCGAATTCAACCGCGATTTGCGGCGGATAACCCTGTAAGGATGAAAGGAAAGTGACTTTGATACATTCCAGCATTTTCAGCTGTTCACCACTGCGCAGACGAATCAGTGACGCCAGCGGTAAAATAAAGCCATACGCGACGAGAATACCGAGGAATGTCCCGACCATCGCATGCGCAATCAGCGCCCCCAGCTCACCGGCCGGACGGTCAGCAGAACCCAGCGCATTAACCACCCCGAGAACGGCGGCAACAATACCGAATGCCGGCATGGAATCCCCGACCATATTCAGGCCGGAAGCCGGCACTTCGCTCTCCTGACGGAAGGTTTCCAGTTCCTCATCCATCAGGGCTTCAATTTCGTGGCTTTGCAGGTTACTGGTGATCATCAGACGCAGATAATCCACCAGAAACATCAGTGCAGCCGGATCTTTGAGAATGCGCGGGTACTGGGAAAAAATATCGCTTTCCTGCGGATTTTCGATATCTTTTTCCAGGGCAAGCAGCCCCTGCTGGCGGGATTTATTGAGCAACTGGAACAACAGCGCCATCAGATCCATTGACATCGCTTTGTTGTAGGAGGAGCGCCGGAACAGACGCGGCAGTACTTTACCCAGGGCAACAATGGATTTTCCGCTGTTACCGACGACAAATGCACCAAAACCGGCACCTAAAATAATAACAAATTCAGCGGGTTGATAAAGTGCGCCCATATGGCCGCCAACCATCAGATAGCCGCCGATGACCGTGCCCGTAACAATGATGTATCCGATGAGTATTAACACACTATTCCCTTTAACTCAGTTAGGTATCGGATGGCAGTCAAAGGGAATTTTCAGGAAGGACAGGCAAAACGGATTTGCCTGTTTACCAAATCAATCCAGTCACATTACCGCTTTGGCAATGCCATCCTCTCGATATAGCGTAATATCGGCGGGAAGCGCGGAAAGTTTACGTTTTTTTATTGCCCGTGACGGCGGCTGGCACAAACTGCAGGTAAAACTGTTTTCAGGGATGTGCGCGTAGGTAACAAATGACCCGCTGCAGCAACTGCAGACCGAGCGCTGAAGCATCCCGCTCTCCACAAAACGCACCAGGGTCCAGGCGCGGGTCAGTGCCAGCAGCGGCTCTTCACCGGGCGCCGGAGGACACTGCTCCAGGTACAGCCGGTAAGCCTTTACTATCACATCAACACCGGTGCACTGTCCGCTGTTCATCAGAAACTCATAGGCGTTATAAAACATGGAGGCGTGAATATTTTGTTCCCACGTCATAAACCAGTCGGTGGAAAACGGCAGCATACCTTTCGGGGGCGGACATCCGCGCAGCTCTTTGTAGAGGCGGATCAGGCGTCCGCGGCTGATTTGCGTTTCGCTTTCCAACATCTGAAGACGAGCACCCAGAGAGATTAATTCCATCGCGAGACGGATATCCTGAGCCTCTTTGATGATACTTTTTTCGGCCATGATACTTATCTTTTTCTTGCGTGTGAGTCAGTGCCAGCCGCGCCGTGCGTTTGCAGCAGACGGGTTGACAGTAAAATTCCGGTATGAACCTGTTGTAATTCATCCACGCGGGAATCGCGTGTAAGTTTTTCAATGGTTTCGCTGCTTTCAAATCTGAACTGACAGATTAGCTGGTTGGTTTCCGCTAATTTGACCAATTGAGAGAGCGTAAGGTTTGCTAACGTAGTTGCCATTGCATCGTTAATGCCTAAGCGGAACATGGCAGAAGCTTTTTCCTGAGCAATAAGTTTTTGGGCTAACAGCAGGTATGAGAGGTTAATATCATAAATATGCTTCAGAAAATCAGTCGTCTGGCTCATTTTTTTTCCTTTCCGAATATCAGCAGCAACAAAGTACAGCAGAAACTATCTCCGGCGCTGTGTGATACCGGAGATCCTGTTTTACGTAATGTAATAAATACCGGAGAAGCTCATTCCATTGTTTACTGCCAATCCATATAAATATCCGGCATGCGTGCGAAACACACAAAAGTAAACTTAAATTAAATACATATCAGGAATACCTGTAAACAATAAAGGTAACGATTAAAATCAGCACCAGCTTATTTAATGTCTGAATCATCTTATATCATTTATAGACGTTATTTATTATGCACCACAAAATTAACTATTCAAGCCACTGATGTTTGTTTTTGGCAGAGAAAGATAAACATCCCACCATGCATTAGTACAATTTTACTATTAATTATATTTTGTCTCACCATATCCCAAATACTCACCGTACTTATCACTCCCATAAGTCAAATGTCAATAATCTTCAGGCGAATACGACTCAAAATGTGTGTGACTCAAGTCCATTGCACCAATCATATAATGTGACTGCCTATATTGATCCAGATCAATGAGCTTTATTGGGAAACTCTGCTTTACCCTATCTATCGAAGGTATACTTAGCAAAAATAGCGGTACAAAACTCTTATTTTTCACCTAAATGGTTATATAAAGTTCGATTTTGTTCATTTTCACCCGGTTTATGACCCTGCAATAACAATGTGAAATTGTGAGCATTACATAACATCCCCGCTGATCAATGTTTAGTTATTTTTAACAAAAAATAGCCATTCATGATGATAAATCATAAGATAACTTTATGATATAGCCAAGGGGTTATTTGGAAGGAAGGTAACTGAAGATTAAATGAATTTAATTCATTGTTGTGGTTTTCAATTCAGGCTGTCTTTATTTCTTTTTAAAAATAATGGCTCTCTCTTTTTATATGCTCACTTATTTGTCTTTCCGGAGCTGATAAGGTTATGTATATACCTTCGGATGATACTTTTATAAACTCGCCGCCTCTTTGATAAACCGGTTACTGTTCTGAAAAACACACTGACATGCTTCTGTCACAGAAATGGCATCATACCATCACAATCCCGGCATTTTCCTATTAGCAAAGTCGTTAATTAAATGTAGCATTAAAAGATAGGATCGTGTCTGAAGTAATAACCTACAATATAGTAACATATAGTTACTATATACTTTTGTTTTTACAAATTAAAAGTGTATCGCAGTCATGTGACGATTCAGGGTAATTATTTCACGCTATTCAGTCCCGCAGAACAGTGCTCTTTATCCCGCAGCACTGAAAATCAGTAAGCAGATCAAAATTTGCGATCCTGCGCTTTTTACACCACCACCTGATTAGCGATAAAATGTTATCAAATTGTGATTACCATCACGGTTTATTGCTGATTTTCTGAAAAGTTTCTGAAATCCGGGCCGATATTTATGACAGACGTCACGCTCTCCACCCCGTAACCTCACTTTACTGCCACAAAAAATCTGCCGTAGTGTGACACTAATCCGGCACTTTCCATCAAGCGGATAGCTGAAGATTTAGTTCTTTATTCTTAAAATAAGCTAAAAATCCTCTGCCTCTTCCATCAAAAATTATCACTAAATATAAATATTCTGTTGATACACAGAATAAAGCCGGTGGAATAACCACCGGCACAAACCTTAAGGCTTTATTAAAAAAAGATCGATAGTTGCTGACCCGCGTACAGAAAGGCATCAGACCGGCAGTTCAGAGGCAATCATCCAGTTGACCGCACTGACACTTCTCTCCAGACTGACCCGGCAAACAATGCCTTCTATCTCCTTCTGCTCTGCCGGTGTGGCACGCACTTCCGCACAAACCTCCAGTTTTCCGCCGGAAGTATCCGCACTACTGAGTGAGTGCAGCCGGACATGTGAACCATTCAGCGCCTGAAGGATCACGGTTCTGACCAGAATTTCATCTTTTTCATGACAAACGGCACGGATTTTATAGTCCTGCACCAGGTCCGTGGCGTGAATGACCGGCCGGGCATTGATGCGCTGCGCAGCTTCCCGCAGCAAAATATTGGCACATAAGATAACCAGTGCTGCCGTCACTGCCGGGCCAAATTCCCCCAGTCCGCACAGCACACCTATACCGGCTGAGCACCATAATGTCGCGGCGGTATTCAGCCCGCGGATATTCATGCCTTCACGCATAATAACGCCGGCCCCGAGAAAACCGATGCCGGAAACCACCTGTGCGGCTATACGTCCCGGGCTGTCCGGTGATGTGGTCACCGAACTTAAGATAAATACAGCGGCACCTACAGCCACCAGCGCATTGGTACGCAGACCGGCCATCCGCTGACGCCACTGGCGCTCCGCACCAATCAGGGCGCCGAGTGCCAGCGCAGCCAGTAAATTGAGTAAATAAGGAATTGCAAACAAAGTAACCTCCACCCGAAAGACGCAATGGCGTCAGGTGTTAACAGCAGAAAAAGTAAAAATGACTGAAAATTCTGCTCAGTAACCAGGAGGAAAAAGTGCGTGAGAAACAATAAACATACTGCATACCTGTAGCAGTGATACGACCGGGAACCGGCGGATCATCTGTATCAATAAAAAAGTGCAGTACCGCAGGAAAGGTGCTGCCCGCCATTATCATTCCGGCAGACAGGTTTCAGAAGAGAAAGGTGTGCCGGATCAGTTAATTGAGTTATAACTGTGACTGTCCAAATCCGGGTCCTCTGTTCAGAAAAGATGCGCGGAGTATAGGATGTCCGCGAAAATATGTAAAGTCAGAAATTATTTTTCGGCGTGATGAATACACCATCCCCGCCCTCTTTTTCATTGAAAAACCAAATCCCCTCCGGATATTCCGGTAACGCCACCAGATACATCACACCTTCACTGAACGGTTCGATCAGCAATATCCGGCCTTCACGCGGCTCATCCGCATCGGTTTTGACATAAACTGTGTCGTCAATCTGCATCATCCGGCTCCCGGTCGTCACGATAGTGTGATTAGCATAAAAATTAAGTATAAAAAAAGCCCGCCACTTACGCGGCAGGCTTGGAATTCGGTTTGGCTATATCTTACAGCGGAGTTACGTTAGCTGCAGCCGGGCCTTTAGCACCATTCTCGATGGTGAATTCTACTTGTTGGCCTTCGCCCAGGGTTTTGAAACCTGCGCCCTGAATGGCAGAGAAGTGAACGAAAACATCTTTGCTGCCATCAGCTGGAGTGATGAAACCAAAGCCTTTAGATTCGTTGAACCACTTAACTTGACCTTTCATTTTGTCAGACATGTGACTTTCCTATATATAAATAAATGCATTGCCATTTTGGCAGGTACTGGCCGGAAGCAAAAACTAAATGGAGGCACACAGCATATGAAACGGTCAAAGGCTATCCTGGATAACACTCAACTTAAACGCTCAAACTCAGTTGTCATACATAAAGCTGCTCTTTTTAGGGCCGCAAGCATTAACTCATGAGTAGGGATGAATAGCAACTGATTTATTGCCGTGAATTTTAAAAAAAGTGAAAGAGCTCATATTTATTAACTTTTGTTTGGTTAATTGTCTGCGATTTCAGCGTATTGAACTGACAATCAGGCCAGACTTAAGCCAAATAAGACTATTCTTAATAATCCCCGCATCATAACAGTTATCCCTCACAAAGCCCGTAACTGTTCTGCGCGGTTGTGTACCGGACATGTTAATATAATGTATCAGAATAGTCAGCAGACCTGCGGAGGTCATTCATATGGATGTCGTCAGAACACTTATTACCGGCGCTCTTGATAATATCAACCAGCGTGAGAAACGGGACGGAAAACCCCGTTTCAGCAGTCATTTTATCCGCACCTATCCTTATTTATGTCTGGCGATGGTGGTGTCCTATCTTGTTCTGGGTGTTCTTATTTATTATGCACCCTACTTCGGCTTTTACTGGCTGCTCGGTTTCAGTGCTCTGTTCCTGGTAATGGCTGCGGTTCTGCTGTTTGAGGTCAGACCGGTTTACCGCTTTACGGATATCGGCGTGCTGGATCTGCGGGTGTGCTACAACGGCGAATGGTTTGTCAGTGAAGTTGTGCCCCCGGAAACCCTGGCGGCGTTACTTGACCACCCGCAGGTCAGTGATTCACTGAAACAGGAGATCCGCCATATGACAGAAACAAAAGGTACCGTGTCATTTTATGATCTGCATCTGATGGCGTACCCGGAAGCGCATCCGGAAAAACCACGCTCTCACTGGATGAAAGGTGCAGCTTAAGCCACTGTTTATGCCTGTTTTTCACTCACCCGGGTTACTTGCTGAGCAAACAGAATAAAATTGCCTTTTTCCCGTTGACACAACCGGGGCACCCCGTTAATATGCGCCTCGTTCCCAAGGGAACACGCTTCCTCCATAGTTCAGTCGGTAGAACGGCGGACTGTTAATCCGTATGTCGCTGGTTCAAGTCCAGCTGGAGGAGCCATATTTAAGAGCCCGCTCACTGAGCGGGCTTTTTCGTTTTTGTCCCTGCTTATCCGCAATTGCTCAAGCCTTAGCCACTCAGTCATTTTTTTGCATTTTGCCCTTTACAAGCTGCCGCAGGATAGCTATGATTCACCCCGTTCTCACGAGAACGCGATTCCTCCATAGTTCAGTCGGTAGAACGGCGGACTGTTAATCCGTATGTCGCTGGTTCAAGTCCAGCTGGAGGAGCCAAATTTAAAAGCCTGCTCACTGAGCAGGCTTTTTTCATTTCTGCTGTTCTTCTTTTTCCGCACGGTTTCTGATGAATTCCCTGAGGGTGAAAATCCGGATTTATACCTATTAAGCCCGTGATTTTGATGGTTATTCCGCCGGAATGCTCATAAGTACGGCAAACAGATCACAATCTCTGATTTTCGCTTTGACAATCCGTTCTGACCACATTACTATGCACCCCGTTCTCACAGAGAACACACTTCCTCCATAGTTCAGTCGGTAGAACGGCGGACTGTTAATCCGTATGTCGCTGGTTCAAGTCCAGCTGGAGGAGCCATATTTAAGAGCCCGCTCACTGAGCGGGCTTTTTCGTTTATGCCATCCGGTAATTTCTGTCTGCCTGTTTTTATTTTTCATGACTGACTGATTTACAGGCAGAAATTATGCTTTTTGCTGTTATTTCCTGCAAAGTGATCACAAACAAAGCAAACGATTCAAAAAGTCATTTTTCATTTTGACAAACCGGCCCCGCCGCACTACTATGCACCCCGCGTTGAAGATGTTCCTCCATAGTTCAGTCGGTAGAACGGCGGACTGTTAATCCGTATGTCGCTGGTTCGAGTCCAGCTGGAGGAGCCAACGTTTACCTCTCCTGTTTATTTCTCTGTTTTATCCGCAGTATCCCGTATCAGACCCGGAACATATAATGCGTGCCGTCCGGCAGTTCAACATCAATATTCAGTTTTCCGCCGATGGCATCCACATAGCGTCTCAGCGTGGATAATTTGACATCACGCCCCGGTTTTTCCATCCCTGCGACTGTCGGCTGTTTTATTCCCAGTGCCTGCGCCATTTCCACCTGTGTTTTCTTCACTTTCTCCCGCAGCTCCGCCAGATGGATATTCAGCAGGATCTCATCCGCCTGAACCCGTGCAGCAGCCGCGACTTCCGGCTTTTCCTCAGCCAGCAGTTGTCTGAGTGACTTTCCCATTGTTAACTCCTGTTTTTGCAAACCACGCTGCAAAATTATCTGTTGTGACTATCTTCCGCACGTTATGTCCCTCCAATATAGATCAGATGCTATATAGGTGCAAAGCAATAAGCACCACAGAGCGCAAATTAACATGGTATTTACCGGCGAATCGTTCTATCATTCTTTTCCGGCTTATGGCACCCGCCATCAGGTTATCCTTTACTTATTTCGGAGCCGGTTCAATGACTCATCCTGTTACTTCCCTGAAAATCCGCCGCCCTGACGACTGGCATATCCATTTCCGTGATGGTGCGATGCTCGGTACTGTTGTGCCTTTCACCAGTGAATTTTTCGGGCGCGCCATTGTGATGCCGAACCTGGTTCCGCCGGTCACCACCACCGATGCCGCCATTGCGTACCGCGAACGCATTCTGGCCGCCGTACCGCAGGGGCACAGTTTCACCCCGCTGATGACCTGCTATCTGACCGATAACGCAGACCCGGCTGAGATTGAACGCGGTTTCCGCGAAGGTGTGTTTACCGCCTGTAAACTGTATCCGGCGAATGCGACCACCAACTCCGCACACGGCGTGTCAGATATCCGCAATATTTATCCGGTGCTGGAGATGATGTCCCGCAATGGTATGCCGCTGCTGGTACACGGTGAAGTGACACACGCCGATATTGATATTTTCGACCGTGAAGCCCGTTTTATTGATGATGTGATGATCCCGCTGCGCCGTGATTTCCCGGCACTGAAAGTGGTGTTCGAGCATATCACCACCAAAGAAGCTGCTCAGTATGTGCTGGACGGGGATGATAATGTCGCCGCCACACTGACACCGCAGCATCTGATGTTTAACCGCAACCATATGCTGGTCGGCGGTGTACGTCCGCATCTGTTCTGCCTGCCGATTCTGAAACGTAATGTACATCAGGAAGCACTGCGTCAGGCAGTGGCCGGCGGCTGCAAACGGTTCTTCCTCGGCACGGACAGCGCTCCGCATGCCCGTCACCGCAAAGAGTCCTCCTGCGGCTGTGCCGGGGTGTTCAATGCCCCGACCGCACTGGCCGCTTATGCCACGGTATTTGAGGAGCTGAACGCGCTGGAGCACTTTGAGGCATTCTGTTCACTGAACGGCCCGGCGTTTTATGGTCTGCCGGTCAATGACGGCTTTATCGAATTAACCCGTCAGGAAGTCATCACCCCGGAAACCATTAACGGTGCAGAGGATGTTTTAGTGCCTTTCCTGGCCGGAACTGATACCCGCTGGGATGTTAAAATCTGTCGTTAAGCAAAATAAACCAGGTATAAACACTCAGGCTTTTAGTGCAATAAGGTAAAAACCATCTTATTGCACTACTATTATGTTCAGAGAAGGCGTTTTTGCCGTTTTTTGCATAATAAAAGTCTGATCCCCCCTTTTTACTTTGCAAAAAGACCTTATACTGATATCACCCGTTGTTAACGGGACGTTAGCTCTTAGTCAGAGATACTTAACCATCTTGCCGTATGATTAGGAGGTTCCATGAACGATAAAAAAGCCGTGATCCAGACTCATCCGGTTATCGGATGGGATATCAGTACCGTCGACAGTTACGACGCCATGATGCTGCGCCTGCATTATCTGCAGGATCAGTCCCAGTCTCCCGAACATGCAGAAGTGGATAAAACTATGTGGCTGACGACCGATGTCGCCCGCCAGTTGATTGACATACTTCAGGCCGGTATCGATAAAATTGAGTCCGGCGAATATTATAATCAGTCAGACAATATCAGACACTGACACGCAAAGACTGCACAAGAGGGACACCATTTGGTGTCCTTTGTGTTTTCTGCGGTAAAAAAAAAGACCACCCGGAGGTGGTCAGAGGTATTGCATTACGACTTATTATAATTGTTGGATGATGGGTTGAGGCAGACAGTGTTATCAGGCTGCGGAAATCCGTTCCACTTTCGCCGGCAATCCCTGCCGTACAGACGCTCCGGTTACCCAGTCCAGCCAGGTGTTAGCCACCTGACGGGTCGGATCAGCGAAGCCGAGGTCGTTGATATTAATACCGGACGCGATGCGTTTATCCATCGCCAGCGCTTCGCCGTCAAGATAGTGCTGACGCGCACCCATTTCGTGATGTCCGTAACCGTGTTCAATCGCCACCACACCCGGCATCACACCGGTCAGCAGGCTGATCTGCGCTTCGACACTGCCGCCCGGCGTGGTGATACGCACCAGATCCCCGTGCTGCACGCCGAACTTCTCGCCGTCCGCCGGGTTGATCGCCACCAGGTTTGACGGTTTCACATGGTGCAGACGCTCAATCATGGTGGTTGAACTGCTCATCACATGGGATTTAAAGGACATCAGTTTCAGCGGCCAGCTTTCCGCCGGATAGACACGGTCAATATCACTGCCGTCAGACAGGCGCGGCGGATAATAGGCCGGACACCCGCTGAAACGCTCGCCGGTGATGGCATGGCGGTTCTGCGCCACTTCCGCGTTCCAGATCTGCAGCGGCTGTTTCCACTGCGGCCCGGTTTTCTCCCCGTCCCAGCCTTTTTCATACGGCGCAAAACGGCCGCCGCGGCTGAAGAGATAAGCAACACGGCTGATTTCCTCTGCTTTCAGCACCTGCTGCATGGCAGGCATGATGCGATCCACCCCGGACAGGCGGATATCCGCCTCTTTGGCTTCCGGCCCCGGTTTCTCGCCCATAAAGGCGGTATTGGCCGCCACACGCAGATAGTAATCCTCCGCCGTATTCAGCGGATAAGTGTTACCGTCATTGTCCGCGATAGCATTGTCACCAAATCCCGGCAGGTTCAGGGCTTTCGCCACCGCAATACAGAAGGATTCCATCGCTACCGGCTGGCCATCCGCTGTTTTTGCCACACGGGGCTCAACAACCGGCCAGCGGGCAGTGGTGGCTTTGGTCTGCACACCGGACCACGGCGCACTGAATCCCCAGCTTTCAAAGTTGTGGGTATCCGGCACAATGTAATCCGCCAGCGCGGTGGTTTCATTCATAAAGGCATCGATACCGATAATCAGCGGCAGATGCGCCGGGTCTTTCAGTTTCTCTTCCATCACCTGACGGATCCCCGCAATGCCGTACAGCGGGTTGGTCATATTGGTGATCCAGGCTTTCAGCTTGTGCGGATACCCTTCCAGTGCAGAGCCGAGCTGTTCGGTCAACTGACCGGCTGCCAGCGGATACCACGGTGCTTTGGCCGGATACGGGTTCTGACCGGCGGAAACCTTGTTTTTGTATTCATCGGATTTTTCATAGACCGACTTACTGCGCGCCAGGTTCATGCCTTTCGGCTTCACTTTGCCCGGGAAGCTGTCCATTTTGTAGCACGGCCCGTCATTAGCGCCGTTAAACTTGCCGCCGCCGACAGACACGCCGCCTTTCAGGTTCATGTTACCGATCAGCGCATTCAGCATGATCACCGCCCAGGCGTTATAGAATCCGTTACCGGACATCATCCCGCCGTGCGAAATGACCGCCGCCTGACGGCCGTATGAGGTCAGTGTTTTCGCCAGTGCGGCAATCGTTTCTTCCGGCACACCACAGCGGGCGCTGTATTCTGCCGGGGTAAAACGTTGTGCGGATTCTTTCAGCAGCAGGAAACTGCTCTTCAGATTCACCATGGTGCCGTCTGCCAGCGTGACCGGCTGGCTGACTTCAAGTACCGCACGGTCACAATTGTCCGCCGGAACCAGCTCACCCTGCTCTGTCAGTACCATATACACCGGCTCTTCGGATGTTTGTCCGCTCAGGGCTTCGGCTGTCAGATGCTGACCGGCCAGCGGATGCGCATCATCGGTGATGACAAGATGAGCCGCGTTTGTCCAGCTGCTCTCACCGGCACGCTTCATGGAGGCTTCCCCCGGAACGGCGAGATACTCCGCGTTATAGCGGTTATTCTCAATCATCCAGCGGATCATACCCATGACCAGCGCGGAATCGGTGCCCGGTGTGATTGGGATCCAGTGTCCGTGGTCATTGGCAAGCGTAGTGGTCAGCGGCAGTGCCGGTGAAACCACCGCATAGTTAAAGCTGTCGCGGATCCGCGCATTGGCCAGCTGACGCCCCTGGCGTTTGAACGGGTTACCGGACTGCGCCGGAGAGGTGCCGAGGAACAGGGCAAACTTCACATAATCCCAGTCCGGTTTGACGTGGGCGTTTTTGTCCAGGTCGTTCATCAGCGCACCGGAGCCGGCGCGATAGGCCAGTCCGCAATAAGCGCCGTGTGCGCCGAAGTTTTTGCTGCCGAAGGCATTCTGGGCAAAACGGCGGATAAAGGTATCGCGCCCGTCATCCCCGGCGTTGGTCACCAGTAACTGGTTTGCCACCGGGCCGAGTGCAGGCTGTGCCGGGTCAATCAGCGTATCGAGGTCACGGATAGCACGCAGCCCGTCCACATGACCTTCGCCGAACAGATCACCGCCTTCCGTCACTTCTTTTATCAGCTGTTCAAAGCTGATGCGCTGCCATTTACCTTCGCCGCGTTTACCGGCGCGCTTCATCGGCTCCAGGATACGCAGCGGGCTGTGCAGCCCTTCCATCAGTGTCGCACCACGGGCACAGGCGGTGGAACGTCCTTCCAGGCCGCTTTCGCCGCCCATGTTTTTCAGGGCTTCCGCCAGCGGCGTGTTATAGGCGATGTGGTGGTCGTGAGAGAGCGGATGATACGGGTTACCGGCAATGCGGATCACCTGATTGGTTTCGCGGTCAACACGGGCACGGATCCCGCACTGCGTCCAGCAGCCGAAGCACTGGGTCATCGATACCGCCTGTGCGTTTTCCGCCTGCCAGCCTTTCAGGGCATTCCCTTCCGGGATCAGCGAGTTACCGTTAATGCGGTGCAGAGTCACTTTACCGGAAGTACCGTTCATCAGCCCGTCGACGGCGCGTTTCGCCACATCGCGGTAACTGTAACCGAACGCTGCCAGTCCGCCGATCGCCAAACCTGCTTTTAACCACTGACGTCTTGTTGACTTAGCCATGTTGTACACCCCCGTCCTGCGCGACTTTCTGTTGATTCTGTACTTTGTTATTAACCCAGCGGATACCTTCACGGAATATAATCACCAGAGCTATCCATAAACCGATCGTGCCGATAATGGCCTGAATACCATCCGTGCCCATCGGCAGGCTGTACGGATTGTGCATGACATTGTATTTCGGCAGCGTCTGTACCTGCATCAGCAGCAGCCAGCGCAGCGACCAGGTCAGGAACAGTGTCAGCAGCGCATGAACGGTGATATACGCGACTGAGCCACGGCGGGTCAGCAGACGGACCGCCAGCACCATCAGCGCAATCCACAGAACGATTTCACCCATCGCCAGTGTCCACCCGGTTGTGCCGAAACGGAGCTGTGCGCGGATAGCGGCACCGGAAATGGTGTCACCGGCGATCCAGAAGCCCATGCATACCGCCAGCAGCAGTAAGGAAACCACCTGTAAACGCGCCAGTTGTGCCTGATACTGCGGCTCACGGCGGGCACCCAGCATCATCAGGGCAGGCAGTGCCTGTAATGCACTGAAAAAGAGCAGCACCGGGATCCAGTAACTGAACCAGATCGGATGCGCACGCACCACTGAAACCTCACGGCCGGTATACAGCAGCAGGCCGATGGCGAATGCGGCACTGCCGAGTGCCACCCAGCGGGTCAGTTTAAATTGCTTATACCAGATTTTGTCCGCCACCAGCGCCAGGAAATAGAGACCGATACAGCCGGTAAACGCCGGCAGGAACAGAGCGCCCCACGGCATCCACGACCACGGCGTCGGATAAGCATAGAAATGCCAGACACGGGCGGTCTGATGCAGATCCGCTGTCAGTGCCATCGGCGCGGCGATCCCGAGGGTGATGCTGATAAAGACCGCGAGCATCTCGAGGCGGGCATCCCGTTTGTCTCCCCGCCAGCGCTGCCAGCAGGCGTACAGGGCTGCACAGGCGGCGATCCCTATCATAAAGAAGTATTGCACCGCCCACGGCAGCCAGGTGATTTCCTGCGGCCGGGCCAGCACTTCCTGAATTAACATCGTTTGTTCAGTCATCAGTGGATCTCCTGCCATAATGCGGGCTGTCCGCGGTTTTCCAGCGGATGGACGAAAGCCTCATCCAGTCCCAGATAGAACACCTGCGGCAGTGTGCCGTTTTCCGGTTTCAGCACTTTAATCGCGGCTTCATGCTCCCTGAGCATTTTGCTGATGGTGCCGGACGGATCTTTCAGGTCACCGATAATACGTGCGCCGCCGACACAGGATTCCACACAGGCCGGTAACAGCCCCGCTTCCAGACGGTGGGCGCAGAAGGTGCACTTATCTGCGGTCTGTGTGCTGTGGTTAATAAAGCGGGCATCGTACGGACAGGCCTGCACACAATAGGCGCAGCCGACACAGCGGGTGTTATCCACCACCACAATGCCGTCTTCGCGCTGGAAAGTGGCCTGCACCGGACATACCGGCACACACGGCGGATTATCACAATGGTTGCACAGACGCGGCAGAAGCACGTTGGTGGTCGCCTCTTCATTGCGGATCTGAATCTGATACTGGCTGACACTGGTGCGGAACTGCCCCTGCGGGCTCTGGTTTTCAACTGAACAGCTGACGGTACAGGACTGACAGCCGACACAGCGGCGTAAATCAATCAGCATACCGTAGCGCTTTGACGGGTCGCCTTCACGGCGGGTCGGCGAAAAATGCAGACCTGCCTCCGCCATCGGAACCAGGGCCGTACCTGCTGTCAGGACGCCCAGGTTTTGCAGAAATTTTCGTTTGCCAAGATCCATACTGCTCTCCGGTGTATTTGGAACTTCATTGCTCGTCGTATTCAAACTCAACCAAAAAGGAATAAACATGTTGTTGAGTAAAGGGATATGTCATTATGGGGATTGTAAAAATTGCCGGAGACTCCCCCTATTGTGGTTAACCACATAACGGGGAATACATTGATCTAAAACAACAGATTTTTCTCAGAAAACGGACACAGGACGCACTGACCCGGGGACACATGCAGATAGCCGCACGCACAGGTTTGCTGACCGCACTGTTATTTTTCACCTCTTTTTCATTTGCCGCACAGTGGACCATCGGTGTGCTGGCACTGCGGGGGGATGCACCGACACGTCATTACTGGGAGCCGCTGACAGAGCAGCTCAACCGCGCCCTGCCCGGTGAACACTTCACCCTGCTGCCGCTGACGCTGGATCAGATGCGGGAAGCGCTGCACAATAATGAGATACAGTTTGTCCTCACCAATCCGGCACAATTTATCCAGCTGGACAGCAACTTTCCCCTGCGCTGGCTGGTTTCCCTGCGTTCGGCTTATGAGCCGGATAACGCCACCCGTAATGTGATCGGCAGTGTATTACTGGTGCGCAAAGAGAGCCCTTATCAGACTCCGGCGGATCTGACCGGTAAAAAAGTCGGGGCGGTCGCGCCCGATGCCTTCGGCGGCTATTTATTAGGCTATAAAGCCTTGCGTGATGCGGGTATCGACCCGCCGCGTGATTACCATCTTCAGTTCTCCGGTTTTCCGGCCGATGCCCTGCTTTATCTGCTGCGGGATAAGGCAATTTCCGGTGCGATTGTTCCGGCCTGCCTGATTGAATCCATGGATAAAGAGGGACTCATTCACCAGGATGATTTCCGGCCGCTTCTCGGACGGGACAGCACCATTCCCTGCTGGACCAGCAGCGAGCTATACCCGAACTGGTCATTTGCGGCGGGCAGCGGTGTACCGGACGAACTGGCGGATGAAGTCACCCGGGTGCTGCTTAACAGCCACGGCGAAAAAACCATGCGCTGGGGTGCGCCGTCATCCACCCGCCAGGTGGAAAATCTGCTGAGGGAAGTCAATCAGCACCCGCAGCAGCGGCAGTTCTGGCAGGAGATTATCAGCTGGAGCCGGAAAAACAGCTGGCTGTTAGGCTCGGTTGCCCTGGTTTTTCTGCTTCTCGGTATCAATCATGTGTGGATTGCTTTCCGGGTGCGCCGCCGCACCCGCCAGCTGGAAGCCGCCCATTCACAGTTACAGCGCCAGCAGCAGGATCTGGAAAAAGCCCAGCAACTGAGTGTGCTTGGGGAGATGGCCTCCGGTTTTGCGCATGAGCTGAATCAGCCGCTGTCCGCTATCCGCCATTACGCCCAGGGCTCGCAAATCCGGCTGGAGCGGGAAGATCCCGCACATCCGCTGCTGCCGGTCATGTCGCAGATTGACAGCCAGGCCGAACGCGGTGCCAGTATTATCCGCAACCTGCGGCTGTGGGCGGGAAACAGCCCGTCCTCCCCGGAAGGTGCACCTGTGCCGCAGAATGTGGCGGCGGTACCGGAACTGGTCTGGAAACTGCTGCGGGTTACAGAACGATATCCTTCTGCAGTTTTATATAACACCGTTGCTCATGATGCCGTATTACACTTACCGCCGGCACTGCTGGATCAGGTGCTTTCCAACCTGTTCAGTAACAGTTTGCAGGCCGGGGCGGACTGCATCCGTGTGATGCATCACCACACCCCCGGCGGACAGATTCTGGTGGTGCAGGATAACGGCGGCGGGATGGATGAAACACAGCTGACGCAACCTTTTGCCCCGTTCCGCTCCACCCGGGCCGAAGGACTCGGGCTCGGGCTGGTGATCTGCCAGCGCCTGATGCGCGGCCAGGGTGGTGATATTCATATGGAAAATTGTTCCGGCCCGGACGAACAGCCCGGCTTATGTGTTACCCTTATCTTCAGTGAACCGACAAAGGAATCCCCATGCCCGTGATCCACCTGGTTGATGATGATGTTGCTGTGACACAGGCGTGTCAGTTTTTGCTGGAGAGCCTCGGCTATGAGGTGTGTGTCTGGAATGACAGCCGGACATTTGTTGCACAGGCACCGCTGCACACTTACGGTATTGTGTTACTGGATATGCGCATGCCGCATTTTGACGGCTGCCGTGTGCATCAGATCCTTCAGGAGCGGCACAGCACGCTGGCGGTGATATTCCTGACCGGCCACGGCGACCTGCCGATGGCGGTTGAACAGATGAAACTCGGTGCGGTGGATTTTCTGCAGAAACCGGTGGCCACACAACCGTTGCAGGCAGCACTGACCCGCGCCGCCGCGGTAACCGGCAAAGCCGTGGCCTGTGCCCGAATCCGTGACCGTTTTCAGACTCTGACGCCGAAAGAGCGTCAGATCGCCGGTTTTGTCGCACAAGGACTGATGAACCGGGAAATCGCTGATATTGCCCATGTTGCGGTAAGAACCGTCGAAGTGCACCGCGCCAAAGTGATGGAAAAAATGGCGGCGGGCAGCCTCGCGGAGCTGGTCACGCAGCTCAACAGCATTACGGACGCTGAAAACAGCACCGCAGAGCACTAACATCTGCAACCGATACCACGTATAATTTAGTGTTATATCATTTACATGAACCCGCATCTACTGATGCTTTAAACAATAACGATGTCTGACTATGATTACAGCTCCTGAATTTCAACGCTCGTTTCTGCATCCCCGCTACTGGCTGACCTGGCTTGGCCTGGGTGTACTGTATGTGCTGGTGTTGCTGCCGTATCCGGTGATTTACCGGCTGGGCACCCGTCTGGGTCGTCTGTCCATGCGTTTTCTCAAACGCCGCGCGGAGATTGCTGACCGCAATCTGCAGTTGTGCTTTCCGGATATGCCGGAAGAAAAGCGCAAAGCGATGGTGGTGGCAAATTTTGAATCCGTCGGCATGGGGCTGTTTGAAACCGGCATGGCCTGGTTCTGGCCGGACTGGCGGGTAAAACGCTGGTTTAAGGTGGAAGGCCGCGAACATATTCAGAAAGTACAGGCATCCGGACAAGGTATTATCGTGATAGGCATCCATTTCCTGACCCTGGAACTGGGCGCACGGATTTTCGGTATGCTCAATCCAGGCATCGGGGTTTACCGTCCGAACGATAACCCGGTGATGGACTGGATGCAGACCACCGGTCGTTTGCGATCCAACAAATCCATGCTCGACCGCAAGGATGTCAAAGGGATGATCCGCGCCCTGCGTGACGGACAGATTTTGTGGTATGCACCGGATCACGATTACGGCCCGCGCAAAAGTGTGTTCGCACCGCTGTTTGCCGTGGAGAAAGCCGCCACCACCACCGGTACGTCTATTCTGGTCAAAGCCGGTCGTGCAGCACTGATCCCGTTCACACCGCGCCGTCTGCCGGACGGAAAAGGCTATGAACTGCTGATCCAGCCCCCTGCGGACGGTTTTCCGGAAGATGATGATGTGGCTGCCGCAACCTTTATGAACCATGTTGTGGAAAAAGAAATTTTACGCGCCCCGGAACAATATATGTGGCTGCATCGGCGCTTCAAAACACGGCCGGAAGGTGAACCGTCCCTCTATCATGACCGGGACAAAGTCCATTAAAAAAGGAATTAAATTACTACCCTGATGCAGAACAAAGCCCCCAACCGTAACTGGAAACGAAATCTTTATGTTGTGTGGTTCGGCTGTTTTCTGACCGGCGCCGCCTTCAGCCTGATCATGCCCTTTCTGCCGCTCTATGTGGAAGAGCTCGGGGTGACAGACCATGAGGAACTCAATCTGTGGACGGGGGCGGCATTCAGTATTACCTTCCTGTTTTCCGCCATCGCTGCCCCTTTCTGGGGCAAACTCTCTGACCGCAAAGGCCGTAAGCTGATGCTGCTGCGCTCCGCGCTCGGTATGGCGATTGTCATGCTGCTGATGGGCTTTGCACAGAATGTCTGGCAATTGCTGTTCCTGCGCGCCCTGCTGGGGCTGCTGGGCGGCTTTGTGCCGAATGCCAATGCCCTGATTGCCACTCAGGTACCGGTCAAACGCACCGGCTGGGCGCTGGGCACACTCTCCACCGGCGCTGTCAGTGGTGCACTTATCGGTCCGCTTATCGGCGGTTTTCTGGCGGATCACACCGGACTGCGTCCCGTCTTCTATATCACTGCCAGCGTTTTGTTTATCTGCTTTTTTGTGACACTGTTTTTTGTCCGCGAAAACTTCACGCCGGTGTCACGCAAAGATGCGCTCAACACAAAGCAGGTTTTTGCGGCGATAAAAAATCCGCGCCTGGTGATCTGCCTGTTTTTCACCACCATGTGTATTCAGATTGCGGCGGGCTCGGTCAGCCCGGTTATCACCCTGTATATCCGCGAGCTGGGCGGACATACTGAAAACCTGGCGTTTATCAGCGGGTTAATTGCTTCTGTGCCGGGGCTGGCCGCGCTGATCAGCGCCCCGCGCCTCGGAAAACTGAGTGACCGGATAGGGCCGGATAAGGTACTGATCGCCATGCTGGCAGTGTCTGTGTTTGTTATTCTGACGATGGCCTGGGTCACCCATTACTGGCAGCTGGGTGTCCTGCGTTTTCTGCTCGGCGCCGTCAATGCCGCTCTGCTGCCCGCCGTCCAGACCCTGATTATTTATCATATCACCCATGAAATTGCCGGACGGATTTTCAGCTATAACCAGGCACTGCGCGACGCCGGTAATGTTACAGGACCGTTAATGGGCGCCTGGGTGGCTGCGCATTTCGGCTTCGCATCTGTCTTTTATTTCACCGCTGCGGTTGTACTGTTTAATCTGTTTTATTCGTGGTGGTGCATAAAATCGCAGAGCGCCCCGAAAATTAAACCGGCCGATATCGGGTAGATATCGCCGGTTTTCATCCGGTTACTTTTGGCTGTCAGCAATTTGTTACTGAAATTTCATCTTTCCGTTATGAGTCAACTTTAACTGGTTGATTTAAAATAATTTTGCAAATATACGTAAGCCTCATAATCCACATCTTCTGTCAATAGACCTCATCACATTTTGTATAAATAAGTCTTGTGAAATGAGATTTTTGTCGACATTTCATCTAAAAAATGGTTTATAAAATAGAAAACGTGCTTTAAGTGAATACGATTCACGATAAGTGTGTTAATAATACTTTAATAAGACAGGATGTTTATTGATACACAAAAGTATCATTTTGTTAACAGGAACTGTTTATCCTTACCATTTTCAGGCTTATTCTCCGGAATAAACCTTTGGGAAATTACAGATGCAATCAACAACAAACAAAAAACGTACTTTCTTCGGGCACCCTTACCCGCTCAGCTCGCTGTTCTTTACCGAGATGTGGGAACGCTTCTCCTTCTACGGTATCCGTCCGTTACTGATCCTGTTTATGGCAGCCACCGTCTATGAAGGCGGGATGGATATTCCGCGTGAACAGGCTTCCGCTATCGTCGGTATTTTTGCCGGTGCGATTTACCTGACCTCCCTGCCGGGCGGCTGGCTGGCGGATAACTGGCTCGGGCAGCGCATGGCGGTCTGGTACGGCTCAATCATTATTGCACTCGGTCACCTCTCGATTGCCCTGTCGGCAATCTGGTCACCAAAGCTGTTCTTTGTCGGTCTGCTGTTTATCGTTATCGGTACCGGGTTATTTAAAACCTGTGTGACGGTCATGGTCGGTACGCTGTACAAACAGGACGATACACGCCGTGACGGCGGTTTTTCCCTGTTCTACATGGGGATTAACATGGGCTCCTTTATCGCGCCGCTGGCGACCGGCTGGTTAGTCCCTAACTTCGGCTGGCACTGGGGCTTCGGTATCGGTGGTCTGGGGATGTTAGTGGCCCTGCTGGTGTTCCGCTTCTACGCGGTACCGCTGATGCGTCAGTATGACGGTGAAGTGGGTCTGGACTCCAGCTGGGATCGCCCGACTGTCGCGCGCAAAAATGTCGGTAAGTGGGTTGGCCTGGCGGCTGTGGTTATCGCCGCTGTCACTGTCCTGATCGCCTCCGGCGTTATCCCGTTCAACCCGATGCTGGTTGCCACCAACATGGTTTACCTCATCTCCGGGATGGTTATTCTCTACTTCATCTACCTGTTTGTGTTTGCCGGTCTGGAAAGCAGTGAACGCATCCGGTTATTTGTCTGTTTTATTCTGTTAGTCACCGCCGCCCTGTTCTGGTCTGCGTTTGAACAGAAACCGACGTCATTCAACCTGTTTGCGAAAGATTACACTGATCGTAACCTGTTCGGTTTTGAAATCCCGACCGTCTGGTTCCAGTCCATCAACGCCCTGTTTATCATTATACTGGCCCCGGTGTTCAGCTGGTTATGGCCTGCCCTGGCGCGCCGTAATATGAACCTGAGCAGTATCACCAAGTTTATGTTCGGTGTCCTGTTCGCTGCGGGTGGTTTTGCAGTGATGATGATGGCGTCCGAGCGCGTGATTGAAACCAGCGCCGGTGTCTCCCCGATGTGGCTGACCTTCAGTATCCTGCTGCTGACCCTGGGTGAGCTGTGCTTAAGCCCGATTGGTCTGGCGACCATGACACTGCTGGCACCGATGAAAATGCGCGGCCAGGTGATGGGTCTGTGGTTCTGTGCCAGTGCGCTGGGTAACCTTGCAGCCGGTATCATGGGCGGTAATGTCCGTCCGGATCAGCTGATGAACCTGCCGGGCTTCTTCTCACACGTTTCTGTTGCCCTGCTTATCTGTGCCGCAGTGCTGTGTGTGCTGATTGTGCCGGTACGCAAAATGCTGCAAAGCGCAGACAACAAATCTGCCTGATTGAAATAATGTACAAAAGCAAAAAGGGTGAGCTCCGGCTCACCCTTTTTTTATGCGCAGGCTGGCCGGTGTATCGCCGTAAAAGCGGCGGAAAGCACTGGTCAGGGAAGATTGAGTACTGTAACCACAGCGCAGGGCAATTTCCGGCAGTGTCAGCGGAGTATGGCAGATAAGATGATGTGCCCGGCGCAGACGTATTTCAGTCAGAAAAACCGCCGGGGTTTTACCGGTGGCCGTCAGCAGACGGCGCTGAAGAGTACTGGCCGATAGTGCACAGCATGACGCCATTTCACTGACCGTCCACGGGTAATCAGGACGCGCGGTCAGCTGTTGTGTCAGAGTATGCAGCCAGCGCCTGTCCTGCCCGTCCGGCTGCAGTTGCGCCGCAAGCTGCTCTGCCAGCAGAATACGCGCACTTTCCGGATGCTGTTTAATCATCTGCGGATAACTGATAAGCCAGTCTACATAAGCACGGGTGGCATCCGGCAGCACAGACCACAGAGAATCAGGGGAAGTGAAGAAGAGGCTGTCCGCAGGCAGTTCAAGTACCACCTGGCGGTTATGGCCGGTGCCGCAGAAACGGTGGTGATACCCCGGCGGGATCGCCGCCATCCGTCCCTGCTCCACCGAACCGCTGTCGCTGCCGACAGTCAGTTCCATTGCGCCGCTGCCGCCCAACACCAGTTGCCACATGTCATCATGACTGTGCTCCAGGGTTTCCTGCCGGTAGGTACGTAATGAGATAACAGGTCGTTTCATGGAATACCCCCTGAGAGTACGGAAAACGACAGGCGGCGGGGTGTTACATCAGGCGGTGACCGGCAGGTACCGGCAGGGAAAACTCCGCGAGAACGATATCCCCGTCCGCATTAGCGGCACCGGTGATCAGCACTTCCGATTTCACACCGGCCACCCGTTTCGGGGCAAAATTACACACACATAATACCTGACGCCCGGTTAATTCTTCCGGTTTATATAATGCGGTAACCTGTGCGCTGGAGGTTTTCACACCGTACTCCCCAAAATCCACAGTAAAGATATAAGCGGGTTTGCGGGCTTTCGGGTTAAGCTCTGCGGTCAGTACCACACCGACACGCAATTCCACTTTTTCAAAATCGGCCCATTCAATTTCTGCTGATGTCATCGGTCTCTCCGGCTGCTGTACAACGGTTAATCAGGGTAATATTCCGCATCATTATACCGGTGATCAGACACCGCCGCTGTTGCCGGACAGTCAGATTTTATCGCCGGACAGGCAACTCAGCGGTAAGCCTCTGAGCCCGGCAGCGATTCACGGGTCAGCCCGAGAGAGCGCATCATCTCCTCAACCTCTTCATCCAGACGGCTGAGATGCAGCACACGATCCACAATAATGTCTTTCTTATCATTATTCAGCAGAACCACCGGCACCGCGCGGTAGCTGTTGATCATCTCAATCGCTTCTGACAGCGGGATATTATTCAGCACCAGTGAGCCGGATAACCAGTCGATATCGGTGTACTGGCGCTGAAATACTTTTGCCCGGCCTTCCGGCAGAATTTCCAGACGCTGTCCCGGCCCGACCGTTTCGGTTTTACCGTTAAAAAACGTGGTTACGGTTTCATCCAGCGGGCAGACGGAGACTTTATTATCCGCAATATCCACCACAAAGTTGCCGTTACCGGACTCCACCCGCACACCATTGGCGGTGACCCGGAACGGACGCTGTTCCTCACGGTTTTCGCTGACGGCAAAACGCGCCCGTCCGGACAGCAGTTCTACCGCCCGGCTGCCGTTATCATAGGCCACCACAGCACGGGATTCGGTATCCAGCTTCAGCTGGCTGCCGTCACGGAGAGAATACTGTTTAATCTCTCCGCGGTGAGTGTAATGTTCTTCAACGCCTTTTGCCTTCATCAGAATGGCGTTGTATACCCCGTAACCTGCCAGAATCGTCAGGAAAACAAGTAATATGATGAGCAAACGGCGTCGCCGTTGTCTGAAAAATAGGCGTTTCAACTGCAATCTCCTGCGGATTGTAAGCGCCGGAATCTGTTTTTCCGGCGTCACATATATCGTCGGGTAACCGACGGCTTCCGGTCACCCGTTGATAAGAAATTCCGATTAATCACTGCCGTTATTGTCACTAATCAACGGTATCAGGTTGTTATTATTGTTTATCCGCATAAACCGCGCATACAGTGATAAGTATCAGATAATTATCATTTACAATGAAAAATAAGTTCGCAGATATCCGGCGATATCCACAATAAAAACAAGGCCAAAAGTAAAATATCATCTTTTAATTCAGCTAATTAATTGATGATACAGTACCATTGGTGCAGCTGAGTATAATACACTTTACCGGATGTAAAGCCGTGCTTTTACGTTTTGTTACACTATCTGCCATCCGGAAACACTCTTTTGATGCGTACTCTTTTTCCGCCCGTTTTTTAACACTGATAAATTATAAAGTGAGTAATTCATTATAAATATTGAACAAGTTTATATAATTCAGCAAATCAATATACGCGTATAAATAACCGGCAAAAATGTCATTTGCCAGCGGATCATACTTAATGGCATTATATCCGCCATAATATAACGTTTTCTCTGACTCCGGAGGGCTGTCACATGCTGGATATTATCCATTACCCGCTGTTTTTACTGTCCGTTTTTATCTTTGCAGTAACGCCGGGGCCGGATATTGCCTATGTACTGGGACAAAGCCTGGCCAACGGCCGCAAAGCCGGTATTTTGTCCGCGCTGGGGGTGATGCTCGGCAGCAGTGTGCATGCTGTTGCCGGGGCTGTCGGGCTGGGGGCGATTATTGCCGCATCGCCGACACTGTTTACCGTGATTAAGTATCTCGGTGCGCTGTACCTTGCGTTCCTCGGCGCCAAAATGATCCTCGGCACACTCAGAAAGCGCGGGCAGACCGCTGATGATAATGAAGAAGTGGTGATTCAGAAGGCAGCCGCAAAATCGATTCTTATCCGGGGGTTTATCACCACACTGACCAATCCGAAAGTGCTGCTGTTTTTTATTGCCTTTTTCCCGCAGTTTATTGCGGCAGGCGGCAGTTATTATGCGGAATCTTTCCTGCTGCTCGGCGCAACCTATGCCCTGCTCGGGTTCTGCACTGATACCACGCTGGCACTGATTGCCGGGACACTGGCTGCACGGATCTCCGGCAGCACGAAAGCGCATTACTGGATTGACCGCCTCGTCGGTACCACCTTTATCGCTCTCGGTCTGCGCCTGGCATCAGTGGCCCGCTGAGGGTTCAGCCTGCGATATTCACATCCAGGTGAGCCAGATAGCGGCAAATATCCGCATCAATATGCGGGTTTTTAACCACGTCAAAACAGGAAAATGTCGGCAGTGATGTCATCCCGGTAAACTGATTGGTTTTGTGGAGCGGGAAATACACACTGTCGATACCCCGCCCCTCAAAGAACTGCTTTTCATCCTCAAAGGCTTCCTGCGGTGCGTTCCAGGTCACGGATAACATGTATTTTTTACCGGTCAGCACACCGCCGGAGCCGTATTTTTTACTGCTGTCACGGCGGCTGCGCCCATCATTAATATGAAAACGGTCATCAGACTGTGTAAATACCTCATCAATGTATTTTTTCACAATCCACGGCCCTTCCATCCACCAGGCCGGCATCTGGTAAATAATCACATCCGCCCACAGGTAATTCAGTACTTCCAGTTCATCGTCATAACCGTCATCAATACGGGTAACGCGGACATTCATGCCTTTTTCTGTCAGATGGCGGCGGGCGATATCGGTCATATGGTCGTTCAGTTTGCCATCAGAGCCGCCGAATTCTTTTGAACCGTTAATAATAAAGATGTTTTTCATTGTGTTACTCACTCAGGAATGATGTCGTCAATCCCGTTATCCTAACCGGCCTGTCCCGCAAATACGTTAGCCTGTCCGCTCTGATGTTTGCCTGATCCTGTCATTTTGCCCGGAAATCACACACCGGTCAGAGAAGAACCCGCTTTTTATCCTGTCCGGGAGGTAACCCGAATAACCGCCGGTATTCACGGTTAAACTGAGAGGCACTTTCATACCCGACACGAAAAGCCGCTTCCGAGGCATCCGCCGATTCCACCAGCAGAAGGCGACGGGCTTCATTCAGCCGCAGCCATTTCTGATATTGCAGCGGGCTCATCCGGGTGACCCGGCGGAAATGGCGGTGAAAAGAAGATTCGCTCATCTGAGCATGAAGACAGAGTGTCTCCACCGACACCGGCTGATCAAAATGCGCTTTCAGGTAACTAAGTACGCCGCTTATCTGGCGGCACTGTTTATTATGTGCGGCCATCAGCTGGAGCCGTGCGCCCTGGCCGCTTTTCAGCAGGTAATAGAGAATTTCTTTATGGATAAGCGGAGCCATGACCGGGATATCGTCCGGTTTTTCCAGCAGCGCCACCAGGCGGCAGACCGCACTGAGCAACGCTTCTGTGACCGGACACACTGCCTGCGGTACAGCGGGTTCTGAAGTCAGCAGCTGAAAACCGCTTTCCTGCATCAGTACCGGAAGGTCGCTGAGGTTAAGACTGACCAGCAGAGCCAGAAACGGTGCCTGCTCTGATGCCTCACAGACCTGCGCAATCGCAGGGATATCCACGGATGTCAGCAATACATCCCCGGGGCGGTAACAATAGGTGTTATCTCCGAGTGTGATCCGTTTTGCGCCCTGAACCGCAAGTGCGATACCCGGCTCATAAGTCCAGGTTTGCGCCTGTGACGGAGCCGTCCACCGGCACAATGCGAGACCGGGAACGGTCGTATCCCACCCGCCGCTGCGCTCTGCGGTGTAAGTCTGTAACAACTGTTTCAGGCAGCGCAGGCGATCATCCGTTTCCATTATATTCTCAGCGACTGATTAACAGGGCTACAGCATAACGGAAAAGACCGTACCGTGCTGTATTTTGCATTACGGTACCGGTTATCAGACTCAGCAGCATATCGTGCAGAGAGAGACCGCCGGAGGGATATTTACTTTATCTTTTAAAAACAGAAATATACCTTTATATGCAGTAAATTATTTTTCCTGTCTTTCATAAGCAGAATTATTATTTTAATTTCATTCATTATTTTGTGATCTGCTGCTGTTTATTTTTATTGAATTTGCGCGGCAAAATAAAAATAATAATCCGCCCTGAGAGCTTATTCAGGACAAAACTCGGCCTGCGGTGAAATAATCACCGCGTTTGCATAATGTGGTTAACTATCATGAGCAATGTAATTGCGTTTACTGATGCGGACACCAATCCCTGTATGCAGTGCGGGGCGTGCTGTGCCTATTTCCGGGTCTCGTTTTATCACGGGGAAACGGACAGTACGGGCGGCGTGGTGCCGGCAGAGATGACAGAAAAAGTGAATGACTTTATGGCCTGTATGAAAGGCACTGATCAGAAATCCCCGCGCTGTATCAATCTTCAGGGGGAAGTCGGTCAGTGTGTGGCGTGCAGCGCTTACGCACAACGCCCGTCGCCATGCCGTGAGTTTGATCAGTCGTGGGTCAGCGGTGTACACAATGCCGCCTGTGACCGGGCAAGAGCCGCACACGGCCTGCCGCCGCTGGAGCCGCCGTCCCGCCACAATGATCACGCGGCCTGACCACCGCCGTTTTGCACTAACGCTTTTACCGCTGTTCAGGTAGGATAACCGCATTATTATCAGACTGAATAAGGACAGCCGTATGAGCGATTATGCACAGAGTGTTGCTGATGTGGAAAAAGCCATTGAGAGTAACAGTATCACTGAAATGAACGAACTGATGGTCAGCCTGGGTGACAGCAACCCGCTGCCGTATGAACAGCGTTATGAATTACAGCAGCGCCTCCGTCAGGCGATAATGGATCACGGAAAAATACATCACTAGTTAATTCTTATTCCGTACCGGCTTATTGTCAGAATAATATACCGGTATGGAGTGTCATGTTTATTCCGTTAATGTCAGCTTTTGCAAAAGTCACGTTCATTCCTGTACTAACCGCCTTTTAATCCGCTATGCTTTCCCTGTCAGCTATCTCATTCATTCATCTGATTATTGTTTATAACAAATCAATCTTATCTGCCTGTTAATTAAAAACTAAAATAAAACACCCTATTGTTTTGTTTTATATGACAGTTTTATGAACTTTTTAATTTTTTCACCGGCTGAAAAATTCCTTATTTATCTGTAGAGGAAAGAGAATAATCGGCATATGATATTGAATACATTTCACTGACGTGACTATTTACACGTGCGTTGTATCCGGGTTTGTAAGGAATGCTTATTATGGAAGTATCAAACTATTCACCGTTACTGAGCTATTACGCGTACATCAAAAAGTTTATTGCATCGCCGGCCACGATGGGAACAATTACCCCTTCATCACGCTGGCTGTGCCGTGCAATGGTTCGTCACGTCGACTGGAGCGGTGTGCAGCATTTTGCTGAGCTGGGTGCCGGTACCGGGGTAATTACCCGTCAGATTCTGGATCAGATGGATCCACTGGCTAAACTGGATGCCTATGAAATTGACCCCTATTTTGTCAGCCTGCTGAATAAATTTCAGGATGGCCGGCTGGGGATTTTTTCTGACTCAGCAGAGAAACTGAACCGCCCGTATAATGTGATTTTCTCCGGTCTGCCGTTCCTGTCAATTGACCGCCGCACCGGGCTGCGTATTCTGAAAGCGGTGCGTGACAATATCGAACTCAGCGACGGGCAGTTTATTCTGTTTCAGTACACCACCAAATTTGAGAAATATCTGCGCCGTTATTTCCATTTCCGCAAAGAGCGTGTATTGTTCAACGTTCCGCCAGCCTGGGTGTATATCTGCACCCCGAAGAGACGTTATACCAATAACTGATCACCCGCAGCGTGTCCCGGGATACCGGGACACCGGCCATTCTCAGTATCCTCTGTTTACGGATTTCTTTATGTTAATTATCACCCCCGCCAAACCGGATCATTTCCCGCGCCTGGTTGCCATCTGGGAATCATCTGTCCGCGCCACTCACGATTTTTTATGTGAGGCTGATATTGAAAAACTGCATCCGCTGCTGCTCAATACCTATCTGCCGAACCTGAATGTGGTGGTGGCGCAGGATGAAAACGGTGTGATCCTCGGTTTTCTCGGCACAGACGCGAACCGGATTGAGATGCTGTTTGTGGATGCGGCTATTCGCGGTAAAGGCACCGGTAAATTCCTGCTGAATTATGCCGTTGAGCAGTTACAGGCAGATGAGCTGGATGTGAATGAACAAAACCCGCAGGGTGTCGGTTTTTACCGCCATATGGGTTTTACACAGACAGGCCGTTCTGAACTGGATGGGGAGGGAAATCCGTTCCCGCTGCTGCACATGAAATACACCGGCAAAACAGCGGGATAATGTCTCAGCCGAAAACGCCGGTCGAGAGATAACGGTCGCCGCGATCGCAGATTACGGCGACAATCACCGCTCCCGGGTTCGCTTTTGCAATTCTCAGTGCACCGGCCACCGCGCCGCCGGAACTGACCCCGCAGAAAATGCCTTCCTGTTGTGCCAGCTGGCGCATCGTATCTTCTGCTTCCTGCTGTGTGATATCCAGAATATCATCCACCAGCTGCGGCTGAAAAATCCCCGGCAGATACCCCGGTGACCAGCGGCGGATCCCCGGAATCTGACTGTTTTCCGCCGGTTGCAGACCGGTGATATTGATCTGCGGTGCGACCTCTTTCAGATAACGCGCCACCCCGGTAATGGTGCCGGTAGTGCCCATAGCTGAGACAAAGTGCGTGATACGCCCGTCCGTCTGCTGCCAGATTTCCGGGCCTGTTGTCCGGTAATGGGCCAGCGGGTTATCGGGATTATTAAACTGATCAAGCACATAACCTTCCCCGTCCGCTGCCATCTGCTGCGCCAGGTCCCGCGCCCCTTCCATGCCCTGTGCCCGGCTGACCAGCACCAGCTCCGCGCCGTAAGCTTTCATGGCGGCCTGACGTTCGGCACTCATATTTTCCGGCATCAGTAACTTTAATTTATAACCGCGAATCGCTGCGATCATCGCCAGCGCAATACCGGTGTTACCGCTGGTGGCTTCAATCAGCGTATCCCCGGGACGGATCTCCCCGCGCTGTTCAGCACCTTCAATCATACTTTTCGCCGCACGATCTTTTACAGAGCCGCCGGGGTTATTACCTTCCGGTTTGACCCAGATTTCTGCGCCACTGCCTTCCCCCAACCGTGCAAGCCGGAAAAGCGGGGTATTACCGATCCCATTACTGATAGATGCCACGTTGTTCTGCCTCCTGAGCCATAAACGGAAACCATACCGCCGCCGCAAGGCAGTATGCAACCGGAATTATTTTCATCTTTATGCGCACTGTGCCTGCGGCAGCAGCGCCAGTTCGTCTTCGCCGCGAAACAGCCGTAACTCCCTGATTGTCAGCCAGACAGAATCACCGGCGGCGGCACGGGTGTCCGGCGGTAATATCACCGTCACTTCATCTTCAGCCGCTTCCGTGGTTACCACCGCAGTGCGGTAATGCCCGTGTGAACGGATGGTCACAACCCGGGCAGCAACCGCATCGGCTGAAAAAGTGTGCTGCAATGTCAGCGACCAGGGGCGCACAAATACCGATACCGGCCCGAAACCGGCTGTCAGTGCGGCAACCGGCTGGCGCACACCGCCAATCCGCACCCCGCCATCCGTACCGATATCACCACGGAAAATATTTATCTGACCGAGGAATTCTGTTACAAAGCGGTTGCTGTCATCATTGCCGAGGCTTTCAGGTACCGCGACCTGCTCGATATGTCCGCCACGCATCACCACGATGCGGTCAGCCACCTCCAGCGCCTCTTCCTGATCGTGTGTCACGAACACAGCAGTAAATCCCAGCGACTGATGCAGCTGACGCAGCCAGCGGCGCAGTTCGGTTCTCACCCCTGCATCCAGGGCACCGAACGGCTCATCCAGCAGCAGAATGCGCGGCTCTGCCGCCAGCGCTCTGGCCAGTGCCACCCGCTGTTGTTGTCCGCCGGAAAGTTGTGCCGGATAGCGATCCGCCAGGTGCGGCATCTGAATCTTTTCCAGCAGTGACATCACTTTAGCGCGGATTTCTTTTTTTGACGGACGTGTTTTGCGCGGCAGTACCGTCAACCCGAATGCAATGTTGTCAAACACCGTCATATGCCGGAACAACGCGTAATGCTGAAAAACAAATCCGGCCCGGCGCTCCCCTGCCGCCAGCCCGGAAACCTCTTCCCCGCTGATATACAATTCTCCGGCGCTATGAGGGGTCAGCCCGGCAATAATCCGCAGCAGTGTGGTTTTCCCGGATCCGGACGGCCCCAGCAACGCCACCATTTCGCCGTCCGCCACCGACAGCGAGATATCCTGTAATACCGGCTCCGCACCGAAATGGTGTGTCAGATGACGGATTTCAATGCTCATATTTCCTCCGGGATCCCTGATATGCCATCACGCCATGGCGGATGCACAGGGTCGCAACAGCCATCAGTGCCAGCAGACCGGATGCGGTAAATGCCGCCACGGTCTGATAATCCTGATGTAATAATTCCACCTGCAACGGCAGGGTGAAGGTTTCCCCGCGAATCGCCCCGGAAACCACTGACACTGCACCGAATTCCCCGATAGCGCGGGCGTTGGTCAGGATCACGCCGTAAAACAGCGGCCAGCGGATATTCGGCAGTGTCACCCGCCACCAGATCTGCCACGCACGGGCCCCCAGCAGCACGGCGGCCTCTTCTTCCTGTGCACCCTGACTGAGCATTACCGGCACCAGTTCCCGCACCACATAAGGACAGGTTACGAAAATCGTCACCAGCACAATTCCCGGCAACGCAAACATGATTTGGGTATTCAGCGAGTTTTCGAGAAAGCCCCCCAGCCAGCTGTTTGAGCCGTACAGCAGCAGATACAACAGCCCGGCAATCACCGGCGATACTGCAAACGGCAGATCCGCCAGTGTCAGCAATAACTGGCGGCCGGGAAAATGAAACCGTGTTACCAGCCACGCCAGCAGTGTGCCGAAAATCAGATTCACCGGCACGGTGATCAGCGCTACGATCACTGTCAGCCAGATAGCATGCAGCATATCCGCCTCCGCCAGTGCGCGGATCACACCGCCGATGCCATCAGACAGCGCGGTCACAAAAATCCACACCAGCGGAATAATCAGGATGAAAAATGTCAGCAGCAGCCCGGCAGAAATCAGCAGCCACTTCTGCCACGGGAAACGCCGGCGGCGCAGTGTATCAGCCATGAGACCTCCCGGTACGCAATCCGGCGCGGCTCTGAATAATATTGACCGCCAGCAATAACACCAGCGAAGTCATCAGCACCACCGAGGCAATCGCCGCAGCCGCCGGGTATTCAAACTCCTGGAGGCGGACAAAAATCAGGAATGACACCACTTCCGTCTGCCATGCCAGGTTACCGGCGATAAAAATCACCGCACCAAACTCACCAAGGCTGCGGGTAAAGGACAAAACGGTTCCCGCCAGCGCTGCCGGGGCGATTTCCGGCCAGATCACACGGCGGAATATCTGAAAGCGCGAAGCCCCCAGCGTTTCTGCCGCTTCCTCATACTCCGGTTTCAGAGTTTCCAGCACCGGCTGTACCGTGCGGACCACAAACGGGATACTGGTAAACATCATCGCGACCGCAATACCAATCCAGGTATTCACCACGGTGATATTAAACGAATCAAAAAAACGGCCGTACCAGCCGTTCGGGGCAAAGAGAGTGGCGAGTGTCAGCCCCGCAACCGCCGTGGGCAGCGCAAAGGGCAAATCCATCAGGCCGTCGAGAATGCGGCGGCCGGGAAAGCGGTAGCGGGTCAGGATCCAGGCCATCAGCACACCAAACACTGCATTAAACAGACTGGCAGCAAGGGCGGCGAGCAGTGTGACTTTATAGGCGGCGACCACCTGCGGGCCGGTAATGACCTGCCAGTACTGCGCCCAGCTCATCTGCGTCAGCTGTAACACCAGTGCAGTGAGGGGCAGCAGCAGGATCAGCCCGCTGTAGAGCAGCGTAAACCCGAGGGACAGGCCGAATCCCGGCAACACCCGCCTTGCCATATCAGCGTCCCTGAGCCATCAGGGTGTCAAATTCACCGCCTGAATTGAACCGGCTTGTCATCACTTCAGACCATGAACCGAACTGATCTTCCACTTTAAATAAGGTCACCGGCGGGAAATCGCCTTTATTGGCGGCCATCACATCCGGATCAGTCACCCGGTAATTAAACTGCGCCATTTTTGTCTGCGCCGCCGGGCTGTACAGGAAAGTCAGATAGGCATCAGCAACAGCCTGTGTGCCGTTTTTTTCCGTGTTTTTATCCACCCGTGCCACCGGGAATTCCGCCAGGATATTGGACGCCGGGACAATAACGTCATAATCATCCGCGCCATATTCATTGCGGATATTATTCACTTCTGATTCAAAACTGATCAGCACATCGCCCAGCCCGCGATCAATAAATGACGTCGTGGCTCCCCGGCCGCCGGTATCAAATACCGCAACATTGCTGAGGAATTTTTTCATCTGTTCCTGTGTTTTGGCACTGTCTTTACCGTTTTTCTGCTGCCAGAAACCTTCCGCAGCCAGGTAGGTGTAACGGCCGTTACCGGAGGTTTTCGGGTTCGGAAAAACGATTTTTACATCATCACGCAGCAGGGAATCCCAGTCTTTGATCTGTTTCGGATTGCCTTTGCGCACGAGGAAAGCCATGGTGGAATAATACGGGGAACTGTTATTCGGCAGACGCGCCTGCCAGTCCGCTGCCAGCAGATTGCCTTTGTCATGCAGAACCTGCACATCGGTCACCTGGTTATAAGTGACCACATCTGCCCGCAGTCCCTGTAAGATCGCCAGCGCCTGTTTTGAGGAGCCGCCGTGAGACTGGCGGATAGTCAGCGGATCGTCCGGATGTTCCGCGTTCCACTGTTTTTCAAACAGCGGGTTGATTTCCGTGAACAGCTCACGGGCAATATCATAGGAGCTGTTCAGCAACTGAGCAGCACCGGCAGCGCCGCTCCATACAGCAGAAAGGAGCAGCAGACCGGCAGGTAATACAGCGTTGACAGACAGTTTCACGGCGGAGAACCTCATTATGATGATGCGTTTCAGGTAACTCCGGCCAGTGTGCATATATCCGTAAAATGACACAAGCCATTTACTTATATCATTATGGAATTATATATAGTGATTATTTACTTCACGATATTATGCATCGATATGTTTCTTCTCTTCCTGTGACGCAGGTGCTTTTTCGTTATGCTGATTATGCTCACAACCGCCGTGTGAACCGTGTCCCCGGTGCATAAAGAAGTGCATCAGCGGACAAATCAGCAGCATAAGCAGAAACCAGTTTTCTCTGAAAAACTCAAGCATGGGAACCTCCTGTGTGGTGTATACACGGAGGATAGAGGTTGCCCTCAGGGGAAGGTACAGCGGAATAGTGTCATTTAACCTTTGTTTTTGTAAGGATAAAAACAGACACAAAAATGTGCATCACTGCGGGAAAAGTATGACGGTGATAACGGGCAAAGGAAACGAAAAGCATGCGCGCCACGGATGGCGCGCCTGAGCTTACAGGGATGTATTCACAGCGACTTTTCGTTTTTGCCCGTTATCAGCCGGTTCCGGGCTTAAAGTGACACCCTCTTACAGCGCACTCAGTTGTTCCAGCGACGGCGCATAATAATAAGCCCCGGTTTTCGGTTTGCTGAACCGCAGCAGATCATCAAATTTACCGTCGGTTTCGCCGAACATACTCAGCAATTGCTGCTCAATATTGTGCAGACGACCGCAGTACGCGATAAAGAACAGGCCGTGCTCACCGCTGGCAGTACCGTACGGCAGGCTCTGGCGCAGAATGGAAAGCTCTTCGCCCTCTTCCTCAATCACCACGCGGGAAACATGAGAGGTTACATTGCGCACATTTTCATCCAGCTCTGTGCTGTCTGCTTTGGTGCGGCCAATCATTTTTTCCTGCTGCTCTTCAGAAAAACGGGTCCATTTATTCAGGCTGTGTGCCCAGCGCTGAGTCAGGATATAACTGCCGCCCGCATCTTCCCCTTCTGCGATCAGTGCCACGTCCGGGCGCTCATCCCCTTCCGGGTTTTCGGTGCCGTCGATAAAACCGCTCAGGTCACGCTCTTCCGTCCAGCGGAAGCCGTGGGTTTCGCCCTGAATCTCAACCGCATCCGCAAATGCCGCCACCGCTGCCTGTGCCAGCGAGAAGTTGATATCATGACGCTGAGAATGAATGTGGATCAGTAAATCATATTGTGTGGCCGGCGCCAGGCCGCGCCCCAGTTCACGGAAGTTTTTCAGCTCCGGTGCACTGCTCTGACTGCCCAGCTGACGCCACAGGTCATGACCGAATGCCACCGTGGCACTCAGTTGATCAGCCGCAAACTGTGTCTGTAACTTTTTCAGAGCTGCCAGGAAAACCTGACAACCACGCCGGATCGCCGGTAAATCACCTTTGGTGTTTGCTTCAATAAAAATACCGAAACGGCAGTGTTCCGGCAGAATACCGCTTTGTGCTTGTGACATATTGCTCCCTTTGCATCGTCAGTCTGATCAGGAAATGGCCTTATCATAAATCACTGACGCGGAATTACTTTGTTATTCCGCAAGTTCATTTATTTTTACGGATTATTTATTGGCCCAGACGATATAACTGACTGTCCAGTTTTTCAGAATATCATCTGACGGCATCAGTGTTTCAGGGCCGTTCCAGGTTCCGCGGAAAACATAGGAAACACGCGGGGTTTGCGGTGAACGGCAGATAACCTGTGCGCTGTCATCAAATTCAGTGGTCAGGGTACAGGCACCGGCAACGGCCTGCGGATAGATGTCCGAAAAGAGGGTTCCTGTTTTGGTGTCCCATTCCGTGCGGATATCCGCATCATTGGCAACAATGCGCTGCACAGTGCCATTTTCCGGCCCGGACAGACGGATAACCGTTTTATCATCTTTCCGGCCTTCAAAAATTTTAACGATCTGCCCCTGCTCGGTCTGCATACCACCGCGCAGTGTGTATTTATCGTCCAGTCCCTGACTGATCGCCGTTTCGGTCATGGCCGTCTGATTATTCACACCACCGACGCCCTGTGCCGTTACCGTCAGCCCACTGCTGCTGAACCAGCTTACCGGCGATAATGATGACCATGAAAACGAACTGCACCCGTTCAGCATCAGTACGGCACCGGCCGCGGCGGCCAGCTTCATTGCCTGATAACACTTCATTCATTGCTCCTTTGCATTCGGTTCAGATATCAGACTCCGGAATTGACAAAACATTCATTCTGAATTATTACATCAAATAATTTTAACGAAATAGGTATGTTTACCAATTCAGTAACGTAACATTTCCGATAAGATATCTCCTGGTATATAACCGACATTTTTCATTTACCGGCGTCGTAAGCTATGGCTGAAATGACATTCACATCATCGACTTTTTACCTGTTTTCAGCGGTTGTTCTGACAGGTACATTCTGGTTTCAGCCTGCTGCGGCTCTGCCGTCATTTTCTGCCTATGAGTATCATCAGAGCACAGTAAAATGTGAAACACCACAGCGCTTTATCATCAAACAACTGCCCTATCTGCAGGATAACAGCCGGGTGATTCTGGAAGGTAATATTCAGTCTCAGATTTCAGCGGAGCACTATCTGCTGGGGGATTACAGCGGTATCGTCGAGGTAAAAATTCCGGCGGAATTATGGGGGAAAAAGATTATCACCCCTAATGATACCATCCGCATTGAAGGCGGAATGGAAAAAGACCGCCATGCGATTGTGGTAACCGCCGATACACTCAGTGTGGTCAACCCCGGCAGTTAATATTCCGGGTCGGTGATCAGCCGTTTGCTGTAGGTTAGGCTGTCCTGCTGACACTCGTCGTAGGCCAGCTTGTCAAACATGCTCAGCGTGGCGGTATTATCATCCGGAATCGACAGCAGCAACTGCGGACATCCCCGCGCCAGCAGTTTTTTTTCCAGCCTCGCCACCATAGCATTGGCAATCCCCCGTCCCTGAAATTCCGGATGTACTGCCAGATAATAGGCATAGCCCCGGTATCCGTCATAACCGCCCAGCAGTGTGCCCACCACTTCGCCGTTGACTTCCGCCACCAGGAACAGGGCCGGATCATGTGCCATTTTCCGCTCAATCACGGTTTCCGGGTCATCCGGGGGGGTGACCAGATCACAACGCTCCCAGAGCGCAACAACCTCTTCAAAATCACCTTGCTGAAATGTGCGAATGTCCATACCGTTACCTGTCTGCCGGTTGTCTGCCCGTGTCCGTGACGGAACGGGTGTGATATCTTATAAAAACAAAATGATATACTAAAGTTTATCAGCAGCTCAATGGTCGTGATGTAATGAATATCCCTGATAGTGACAGTGTTAAAGATTTTTTTCTCAGATTACAGGATTCCCTCTGCGGACAACTCGCCGCCTGTGACGCCGGTGCTGAGTTTACCGAAGATAAGTGGCAGCGGGAGTCCGGCGGCGGCGGACGCAGCCGGGTACTGAAATCCGGTGCACTGTTTGAACAGGCCGGTGTTAATTTTTCACATGTCAGCGGGGACAGCCTGCCGCCGTCTGCCACGGCACACCGCCCGGAACTCGCCGGGCGCCACTATCAGGCCACGGGGGTTTCGCTGGTGCTTCATCCGCATAATCCGTATGTCCCGGCCGCACACGCCAACGTACGCTTTTTTATTGCCGAAAAAGCCGGCTGTGACCCGGTCTGGTGGTTCGGCGGCGGTTTTGACCTGACTCCTTTCTATCCTTTCACAGAAGATGCCGTACACTGGCACAGTGTCGCCCGGGATATCTGCACGCCGCTGGGCGAAGATGCCTGGCCGCGTTATAAAAAATGGTGCGACGACTATTTTTATCTGAAACACCGCAGCGAAGCGCGTGGTATCGGCGGCCTGTTCTTTGATGATCTGAATAAACCCGGTTTTGAGGAATGCTTTGCCTTCACACGGGCTGTCGGCAACGGCTTTACCCGGGCTTATCTGCCGATCGCGGAAAAACGCCGTTCCATTCCTTATGGTGAGCGCGAACGGCAGTTTCAGCTCTACCGGCGCGGCCGTTATGTGGAGTTTAATCTGGTGTGGGATCGCGGCACACTTTTCGGTTTACAGAGCGGCGGGCGGACCGAATCCATCCTTATGTCGATGCCGCCGCTGGTGCGCTGGGAATATGACTACCAACCGCAGGCCGGTTCTCCGGAAGCCGCACTGAGTGATTTTCTTATTCCCCGTGACTGGGTCTGACAACCCTTCACAGTGTGCTGACTGAAAAGCAGGCTGATAGTCTGCTGCGGTAAATATTTTTCTCCGTAAAGATGGTCATTCCAACCACAGGAGAACCGCCTATGTCAGCACATGCCCCGCGCTATTCATTTTTACCGCCCTGGATCCTGAAAAAACGCCTGCTTCATGAAGGGGATCACGAAGAGACACAGTTATGTTATCAGCATATGCAGCGGTTGCTCGGTTACCGACGCCTGCCGGAAACAGAAATGATGCCTCTCAGTTATGCTGCTCTGCCGGAATCCGGATGTACTTCGCAGGCACACCGCCGGGTGATGCATCTGAAAAACCTGACCACCGTTCCGGACCTGTATTACCGCGAAGACCGGAAAGCAGAAAACCCACAGCCACATATGCCTGTGCGGCAGGATACAGATACCGATAATATGTTTGAGTATCTTGATATCATTTACGGTTTTTTTGATGATGTCTTTGATTACAAATCCTTTAATGACAACAATGCCACTATCTCCGCCATGACACATTACGGACGCGGCTACTGCAATGCCTTCTGGAACGGCGCACATCTGGTGTTTGGTGCCGGGGATGCCGGAATGAGCGTCACTCCCCTGTTTCTGAGTTTTGCCCAGCTGGATATCGCCACACACGAATTTTCCCACGCTGTGATTGATCACCTTTCCCCACTGACTTACAGCCATCAGTCCGGTGCTCTGAATGAATCGGTCTGTGATGTGTTTACCGTCATGCTGGGTCATTACCACCGCCGTCACGCCAGCCATCAGGGGGACTGGCATATCGGCAGAACATTGTTTAATAAACAAAGCGGAATTAAAGCACTGCGCTCCCTTTCGTCACCGGGAAATGCCTATAATCACCCGGTGATCGGCAAAGATAAACAGGTAGCACATATGAGAGATTATATTGAGCTGCCGGATGACCCGGAGAATGATAACGGCGGCGTTCATTGTTACTCCGGCATCCCGAACCATGCATTTTACCACTTCGCCTCCGCCCTCGGCGGGTACAGCTGGGAAGTGGCCGGACAGATCTGGTTCGACACGCTGCGCAGAGGCAACCTGCCACCGGAATGTAATTTCCTCACCTTCGCCCGCGAAACCCTGACTATCGCTGATGAGAACTATGATGAGGAAGTGACTGCTGTGCTGATGAACGCATGGAAAGCCGTCGGGCTGGAGCCGTAAAATGCCGGAAAATAAAAAACCCGCATTAAAAAATGCGGGTTTTCCTGATTAACGGCCTTTTTTGATATGAGACATCAGGCGTTTACGTTTCCGCAGCTGGGTCGCTGTCAGCACGTTTTTCTTATCCGCAAACGGGTTTTCACCCTCTTTAAACTGGATGCGGATAGGCGTTCCCATCACTTTCAGTGACTGACGGAAATAGTTCATCAGGTAACGTTTATAGCCATCCGGTAAATCCGAAACCTGGTTACCGTGGATAACAATAATCGGCGGGTTATAACCCCCTGCATGCGCATATTTCAGTTTGACACGGCGGCCGCGAACCAGCGGCGGCTGGTGATCTTCCGCTGCCATTTTCATGATACGGGTCACCAGTGCGGTACTGACACGGCGGGTCGCGCAGTCATACGCTTCCTGCACTGAGTCAAACAGGTTACCGACACCGCTGCCGTGCAGCGCGGAGATAAAGTGAATACGGGCGAAATCGACGAAGCCGAGACGCAGTTCCAGCATATCTTTGACGTGCTCACGATCGTCTGCGGTCATGCCATCCCATTTGTTGATGGCGATAACCAGAGAACGGCCGGCATTGAGGATAAAGCCCAGCAGTGACAGATCCTGGTCTGAAATCCCTTCACGGGCATCAATCACCAGCAGCACCACGTTCGCATCCTCAATCGCCTGCAGTGTTTTGATAACGGAGAATTTTTCAACCGTTTCAGTCACTTTACCGCGTTTACGCACACCGGCAGTATCGATAATAATATACTCACGTCCGTCGCGTTCCATCGGGATATAGATACTGTCACGGGTGGTACCCGGCATATCGTAAACCACCACACGCTCTTCACCGAGGATGCGGTTGGTCAGCGTGGATTTCCCGACATTCGGACGCCCGACAATCGCCATTTTAATCGGCTGATCAATCGGGTTGAAATCATCTTCCTCTTCGCTGTCTTCCGTTTCTGCTGCCTGTGCCAGGGCTTCCTGCTCTGCCCAGTAAGCGGCGTTAGCCTCTTCTTCGGTTAACTCGCGATCATCATCCTCACTTTCCGGCTCGCCGTAGAACGGCACCAGTGCGCGGGTGATCAGCTGACTGACACCACGTCCGTGCGAGGCGGCGATAGGCACCACTTCACCCAGACCCAGGCTGTAGAATTCACCCAGCGCCTGATCCTGATCGATACCGTCGATTTTGTTCGCCACCACAAAGGTGGTTTTGTTATCGCGACTGCGCAGATGTTTGGCAATACCGCTGTCCGCCGGCATCAGGCCGGAACGGGCATCCACCATAAACAGCACGATATCGGCTTCTTCAATCGCCAGCAGCGATTGTGCGGCCATGTGGGTTTCAACGCCCTCTTCCGTGCCGTCAATACCGCCGGTATCGATAATAATAAATTCCTGTCCCTCAACCTCTGCACGACCGTACTTACGATCCCGCGTCAGGCCGGGGAAATCAGCAACCAACGCATCGCGCGTACGCGTTAAGCGGTTGAATAATGTGGACTTCCCGACATTGGGACGCCCGACCAGAGCAACGACAGGTATCATGCTTTTACTGCCTCATAACACTGAAAAAATCCCCTGCACCATACAGGAGATTAAAGACGAAACGGCTCCTGTCATTCAGGAGCCGTCAATGAAACCACTCCGCAGTCAGTTACCCTGCCGGAGTGATGCCGGAAACAGCGGTTTACTGTCAGCGGCGGAGCAGGTACAGGCGTCCGTCACGGGCCTGCACCATCAGTTTATCACCGGCAATCGACGGACGGCTGAGAATACCGGAACTGTTCAGTTTATTCTGCGCCACGAACTGTCCGTTGGAGGTATCCAGCCAGTGGAGATAACCTTCACCGTCACCCACGACCAGATAGCCGTTAAAGATTTCCGGTGCGGAGAGATTACGGTGCAGTAATTTATCCTGTGACCACATGGTGACGCCATCCGCTGCGCGCAGACCATAGACGTTATCATCCTGGTCAACAACATAGAGGGATTCGCCATCCAGCACCAGTTCGTTGACTGAACCGAAATCGCGTTTCCACAGAATCTGACCGCTGCGCATATCCATCGCCACCAGATTGCCGTTATACGCGATAGCGTAAACACGACCGTCAGCAACAACCGGGGTCATATCCACGTCATTCAGACGGCTGATTTCGGTGGTACCGGTTGTCTGGGAAATACGCTGCTGCCAGATAATCTGACCCTGGCCGAGCATAACCGCACTGACACGACCGTTGTCACCACCGACAAATGCCGCACCCATGGCCACAGCCGGGGCTGATTCACCACGGACAGACAGGCTTGGGGTATCCAGGTTCAGGCTCCAGCGCTGTTCGCCGGACGCGGTATCAAATGCCTGTAACAGGCCGTTACCGGTATGCACCAGCACCAGGCCGTCACTGACTTCCGGACGGGACAATACTTCACCACCGGCGTTGGCTGTCCATGCGATTTCACCGTCGTTCGCGTTCAGGGCGATCAGCGTACCGCGCTCTGTACCCACATAAACGTGTTCACCGGAAACGGTCAGACCGCCGGATAACATCGCCGGGATATCCGCGGATAAGAAACCGGTTTTTTCCGCCAGATTCACTGACCAGATTTCAACACCGGAATCGGTATCCAGGGCTTTGACCAGGCCATTGCGGTCAGCCGCATAGACACTGGATCCTTCCCATGCCGGGGAAAGATGAGAGTAGTATTTACCGACACCGTCACCGACGGATTTATCCCACACGGTTTCCGGGGTGAACTGACTTGTCACTTCCGGCAGTGGTGACATCACGATAGTATCCTGTTCACTTGAACAGCCGGCCAGCAGCACAGAGGCGACTAATCCTACCAGCAGTGTTTTACGCAGTTGCATTATCGAGAGTCCCCTCACCCGGCTAAGTTATCGAGTTTGAATGTCATAACGGATTTGATAGTCCCGGCACCTTCACTCTGAATACCGGTGGTGTAGGCTTCCTGCGCGCCTTTCACATCCCCTTTCTGTAACAGGGCGTCACCGCGGATATCCTGTGCGTAAGCCGCCCAGCCTTTCCCTTTCACTGCCGCAACGGTCGCCAGCGCGGCATCCGGTTTTTTCTGACCCAGCTGTACACGGGCCAGACGTGCATTAATCAGATCTTTTAAATCTTCATTATCGGTTTTTGTCAGCGCCTGGCTCAGGGCATTTTCTGCCGCCGGGAGGTCGTTGCTGTCAACCGCTTTCATCGCCAGATCAAGACCGGCGATAGCACCGTAGTTGTTATTGGCTTCTTTCGCAAAAGCCTGCAGACGGGCGGTCTGCTCCGCCGGGGTGCCTTTTGCTGTGATCGCCGTTTCATAGGCAATCGCCGCATCCTGTAATTTGCTGACCTGGTGAGACTGATAGTAGTTCCAGCCGGCAATACCGCCGATACCGATGATCAAACCTGCCGCGATTGCTTTGCCGTTTTCGACAAAGAAATTCTTCAGCGCTGATACCTGTTCATTTTCTGTGGTATAGACTTCCACACGTCTCTCCTTAACCTAAAAGTTCGCTCAGACGAGCGGAAAGCCCGCTCTGTGCCAGCGTCTGCTGCTCACCGGTGGCCAGTTCTTTGACAGTGACTGTCCCGTTGGCAATTTCATCCTCACCTAAAATCAGGGCGATGCGCGCACCGTTTTTATCCGCACGGCTCAGCTGACGTTTAAAGTTGCCGCCGCCGTAGTTGGTCATGATACGCACATCCGGCAGGCTGTCGCGGATCTGTTCCGCCAGCATCATTGCCGCAACCTGGCTGCCTTCACCGAAGGAGGCCAGATAAATATCGGTCACTGCAGTTTCGCTCACAAAGTCCGGATTGACGGACTGAACCAGCAGTACCATACGCTCCAGACCCATGGCAAAACCCACCGCCGGGGTATTATGACCGCCGAGCTGTTCAACCAGCCCGTCATAACGGCCGCCCGCGCAGACAGTTCCCTGCGAACCCAGTGCGGTGGTCACCCACTCAAACACGGTGCGGTTATAGTAATCCAGACCACGGACCAGACGCTGATTGATGCGGTACTGAATACCGGCAGCATCCAGGATGGCACACAGGCCGTCAAAGTGGGCTTTTGATTCTTCATCAAGATAATCAAACAGTGCCGGTGCATCGTTCAGGAGTTCCTGAACAACTTTGTCTTTGGAATCCAGCACACGCAGCGGGTTGGTGTACATCCGGCGTTTGCAGTCTTCATCCAGTTTGTCTTTGTGCTGTTCCAGGAAGGCAACCAGTGCTTCACGGTAGTTTGCACGCGCCTGTAACGAACCGATTGAGTTCAGTTCCAGGGTAACATGCTCCGCAATGCCCAGCTCACGCCACCAGCGGGCGGTCATCATAATCAGCTCAGCATCGATATCCGGACCGCTCAGGCCGAAAACTTCCGCACCCAGCTGATGGAACTGACGATAGCGGCCTTTCTGCGGACGCTCGTGGCGGAACATCGGTCCGATATACCAGAGGCGCTGTTCCTGATTGTACAGCAGGCCTTTCTCGATCCCGGCACGAACACAGCCCGCTGTTCCTTCCGGCCGCAGTGTTAAGCTCACATTTTCTTCGCGGTCCTGAAAAGAGTACATTTCCTTTTCAACAACATCAGTCACTTCACCGATGGCGCGCTGAAACAGGGGGGTATGCTCGACAATCGGCGTACGGATTTCACTGATCCCGTAGCTTGTCAGAATGCGTTTAAGCGTGTTTTCAATACGCTGCCATACCGCAGTATCAGCAGGCAGATAATCATTCATACCACGAACAGATTGGATTTTTGTCGCCACGTTAATTCTCTTAACTCAATGAAATATGTTTCCGATTATAAAAGCGACCCTGTGCGGGTGCAATATCGGGAGGCGGATATATCGTCTTAAAACAGCATATCTGCCAAAACAGACAAAACCGGCTCATCAATAATGAGCCGGTCCGCGATTATTCTTTCTCAACCAGACTGATATCAATCCGGTTATTCTGATCCAGCATGGCCGCTTTGGCACGGATTTTCGCTTCCAGCTGATCAATCATATCGGTGTTATCCAGGCGCTCTTTCTGACGGACACCATCTTCATAGAACCCGCTGCGGGTTTTCGCACCGGTCACACCCAGTGTGGAGACTTCCGCCTCGCCCGGACCGTTAACCACACAGCCGATAATCGACACATCCATCGGAGTGATGATATCTTCCAGCCGTTGTTCCAGGGCATTCACGGTGCCAATCACGTCGAACTCCTGACGGGAGCAGGTCGGACAGGCGATAAAGTTAATGCCGCGCGAACGGATACGCAGGGATTTCAGGATATCAAACCCGACCTTCACTTCTTCCACCGGATCCGCTGCCAGCGAGATACGCAGCGTATCACCGATACCTTCCGACAGCAGCATACCTAACCCGATAGCGGATTTCACAGAACCGGCACGTGCGCCGCCCGCTTCGGTAATACCCAGGTGCAGCGGCTGATCAATTTTCTGTGCCAGCAGACGGTAAGCACCGACTGCCAGGAACACATCTGACGCTTTTACACTGACTTTAAACTGGTCAAAATTCAGGCGATCAAGAATGTCCACATGACGCATGGCAGATTCCACCAGCGCTTCCGGTGTCGGTTCGCCGTATTTTTCCTGGATATCTTTTTCCAGTGAACCGCCGTTAACCCCGATACGGATAGGGATATTATAATAACGGGCGCAATCCACAACCTGACGGATACGCTCCTCGCTGCCGATATTACCCGGGTTGATACGCAGACAATCCACGCCGTATTCCGCCACTTTCAGCGCAATGCGGTAGTCAAAGTGAATATCCGCCACCAGCGGTACAGAGACCTGCTGTTTAATCAGTTTAAATGCTTCCGCCGCATCCATGGTCGGTACTGACACGCGGACAATATCCACGCCGACGCGTTCCAGGGATTTAATTTGTCTGACGGTCGCCTCAACATCCGTTGTCCGGGTGTTTGTCATTGATTGTACGGCGATTGGTGCACCATCACCGACCGGCACATTTCCCACGTAAATTCGGGTGGATTTGCGTCTTTTTATCGGGGATTCATTATGCATAAGTCTTTCTCCGGAACATCCTTGTGTCCTTAATCATTGCTGTGTTTATTGTGTAGTAAAGATTTAATTTATAAACCAATTATTCACCGGCTTTCGGCACACTCAGGTTTGCCACCCGGTTTGCCTTAACAAAATGACTCAGGTCAACACTCTGACCTTTGAACTGCACATCCACGGCAGCCGGTGCGCCGATTTTCAGACGGTAAGGTTCTGCGCCCGCAAATTCCAGGGTATCCCCTTTCTGTTTGGTGCCGCTGAAAATTTTTGTACCTTTGTTATCTGTCACTTCCAGCCAGCAGGTGTTTTTAAAGGTCAGAACCAGACCATCCTGTGTCTGTGTGGTGGTCGGCAGCGTGCCGCCTTCACTGTCTACGGCACGGTTAACAACCGCCGGTACGCGGTCACTGCCCGGCAGCGGCACAATCTTGCTGCTGTCAATTTCCTGATCCTGCGGGGTGGCTGCCGATAATTCCAGTGCAGCGGTATTGGTATTACCGGCCGGAGCGGTGTCCGGCGTCCCGGCAGGGGCATTCAGTGTCTGTGGTGCGGTGCTGTCTGCCGGATCGGTACCCGGAACATCTGCCGGAGCATTCACGGTGACATCATTCTGTTGTGCCAGTGAAGCAATATCAGCCTGTTGTGCCTGATACTGCTGCCACCACCACACGCCAACCAGCGCCAGAACCACCAGCAGTACCAGCCAGGTGAACTTCATCAGCCAGCCTTCGCGTTTTTTACGCTGGCGGCCGATAGTCACACTTTTCATCGGCTGGACTTTGGTCATCTGAGCGGGGGCGATTTTATCAAGATAAGGCATGATCGCAGATTCAGGGATCTGCAACAGCTTGGCATACGTACGGACATAACCGCGGATAAAGGTCGGGTTGCCTTCTTTCAGTGCATCTTCTTCGATTTCACGCACTGTAGTCAGTTTAAGACAAAGTCTGTCGGCGACTGTTTCCCGTGATAACTGAAGTTGTTCCCGACGTTGTGTTAAGAATTGGCCAAGAGTGAGTTGGAGATTATCTTGAGATTGAGAGTTATTCATGAGTTTCAGGACACAAACAGTTCTGGTTACGAGAAAGCGCGGAGATCTGCCCTTCCGCGCACCGAAGTTCCGTATTCCGGCATACTGCATGCCACCCGTAATGATAAAAATAATCCTGAAAACAACATCACTTTTATATTGTTTTACAGACTGTTATCCGGCGGACACTCATAAGCCAAAATGTACTGTACCACACTATCACTGCCTGACGGGGAATTCACGGCTAAATTCAGGTATTTTTCCGCAATTTCAGGCTGCTGATCGCATTTTGCACTCAGCGCCGCACCTGTCAGCGCACCGGTATGCTGCGGCTGTGCTTTCAGTACCCGGTCAAAATGATACCGTGCGGCATCATACCGGCCGGCCTGAAGATAAGCCTCACCCAGTGCAAGACGGGTACCGGTCGCAGCCGGTACGGTCTGTGTCACGGGTGCTGTCCGGCATCCTGCCAGCAGCATTACTGCAATTAATCCCGGGGAATACGTCCTTATCATACTGCCTCCTTGTCTGTAAGGCAGGTATATTAACGTAAACAGTCACCGGGGAGTGTTACTTAATATTACTGTCAGACTGCTTTGACAGAGATTGGTTCACCGGCCATGCGTTTTTTCAGTGTCCGTTTGGTCCGGTCGATAACATCACCGGCCAGCTGTCCGCAGGCAGCGTCAATATCATCACCGCGTGTTTTGCGGACAATGGTGGTGAATCCGTATTCCATCAGTACCTTGGCAAAACGGTCAATCCGGCTGTTTGAGCTGCGCCCGTAAGGGGCGCCCGGGAACGGGTTCCACGGGATCAGGTTGATTTTGCTCGGCGTGTCTTTCAGACAGGCCGCCAGCTGATGCGCCTGATCAGTGCTGTCATTGATATGATCCAGCATGACATATTCCACAGTCACACGGCCGCCGTTCGCATTGGATTTTCCGAGATAACGGCGCACAGATGCCAGGAATGTCTCAATGTTATATTTTTTGTTGATCGGCACGATTTCATCACGCACATCATCCGTCGGTGCGTGCAGGGAAATAGCGAGCGCCACATCAATCATATCGCCGAGTTTATCCAGCGCCGGAACCACACCGGAGGTGGAAATCGTCACGCGGCGTTTGGAGAGCCCGAAACCAAAGTCATCCAGCATGATTTCCATCGCCGGGACAACATGGGTCAGGTTCAGCAGCGGTTCACCCATCCCCATCATCACCACGTTGGTGATAGGACGGCGGCCGCTGGATTTCAGGGAGCCGATGATTTTCGCGGCACGCCAGACCTGGCCGATAATTTCTGATACACGCAGGTTGCGGTTAAAGCCCTGCTGTGCGGTTGAGCAGAATTTACATTCCAGCGCACAACCGACCTGGGAAGAGACACACAGAGTAGCGCGGTCATCTTCCGGGATATAGACGGTTTCCACTTCCTGGTCGCCGACACGGATAGCCCACTTAATGGTACCGTCTGCAGAGCGCTGTTCTTCCGACACTTCCGGGGCACGGATTTCTGCCACCGCTTTCAGTTTGGTGCGCAGCACTTTGTTGATATCGGTCATCAGATCGAAATCATCATAGCAATAGTGGTAAATCCACTTCATCACCTGATCAGCACGGAAAGGTTTCTCGCCCATATCGGCGAAAAACTGGCGCATTTCTTTGCGGGTCAGGTCGAGTAAATTAATTTTTCCGTTGATTTTTTCAGGAGCAATCGGTGCGGAGCCTGTTACACAGGCGTCTTGAGTGGTCAGTTCTGACATTGTTAACATTGCCTCGTTGTTACACTTTCGGCGGTGACACGCGGCGCGCATCACAGATACAGGAATAAGGATAGCCGCTGAAACGGACTGCGTCACGGATACGGCGGAAATATAAAAGCCCCGTATCATAACGGGGCGCGGCATTGTACAAACATTAATGGTGATATGGCAAATTAAAACACGTAAATGTAAATCGATTTATTGGATAATAGTACTTGTTTAAATCATTTTTTCAGATATTAATAATATTAACACTCATCTTTTACAGGTCATTTAATCTGAAATAAAGGAGTTGTTATGCATAAAATTATACTGGTTCCGATCGATCTGAATGCCGGTGCGTTATCTCAGAACGTCATTACTGAGATTAACGACTATGCCAAAGATAAAAATGTGAAATTTCATTTCGTTACGGTAATTCTTCCGTCTGAACAGCTTTTTGACTATGGTCTGACATTCCCTGTGATGACCGAAAATGCCAAGTCAGAAGACCAGCGCATCAAAGCTCTGCTTGAAAAACTGGATGCCGCCACCGAAAAATTTGCTGTACAGAAAGAACAGATTTCCACCGGTGTACTTATCGGAAGTGCGGCAGAGGCCATTCTTGATAATGCAGAAAGAATTAAAGCCGACCTGATTGTTATCGGTTCCAAAAACCCGACCATGAAAAGCCGTTTCCTGGGCTCCACCGCGTCCGCACTGATCCACTACGCCAATATCTCAGTCCTTGTTGTCCGGTAAAAAAGCAAAAGCCCGGATTACCGGGCTTTTGAGACTGAATTCACTGATAAAGCAGGATAACACAGGTTTTTTCCTGCTTTGTGTTATCAGCGTGGGCAGATCTCATCTTCAGTGAAGAAATAGGCAATTTCACGGGCAGCGGATTCTTCCGCATCAGAGCCGTGTACGGCGTTTTCAGTGAAACTGTCGGCGTAATCTGCGCGGAGTGTACCGGCCAGGGCGTTATCCGGATTGGTGGCGCCCATCAGATCACGGTGACGCTGCACGGCATTTTCCCCTTCCAGTACCTGTACCATAATCGGGCCGGATGTCATAAATTCCACCAGACCATCTAAGAACGGGCGGCCTTTGTGCTCAGCGTAGAATCCTTCCGCCTGTTCGCGGGTCAGGTGCAGCATTTTGGCGGCGATAATACGGAAACCGGCGCTTTCAAAACGGTGATAAATGGCCCCGATAGCATTTTTCTTTACGGCGTTTGGCTTAATGATAGAAAATGTGCGTTGTACAGACATGAATTGACCTCATTGTGCGCATGTGCGCTGTTGTCATTGTTATTTGCGGCTGACGGCAGACCGGTCCACACCTTGTGGTAAGGCAGTGATTATAAGGGCTCACCTCTGTTTTTCCTACAGTTACGCAACATTTTTGCAAAGTATTCCGCATGACAGATCACAGATTTTCCGTCTGTATCACACTTTTTCCGCTGCGGTTCCCGCCGTTTCTGCTATTTCAGGGTAAAACTGACTGAACTGACCTGGCCGCTGAGATCCAGCACCGTCAGCTGATAACGCCCCGGGGTGTCCAGCGTCAGCAACAGCGGCTCACCGGACTCAGTACTGCCCGCCTGGTCGCCGTTAAGAAACCACCACTGAGTGCCCTCTCCGCCCTGCGTCACCACCCGCAGATCGAGGGTTTTCGCCAGCGGCAGACGGCGCAGCACATCCCCTTCGCGGATCCCGGAAATCAGCAGCGGAGCCGCTTCCACCCGCAACGGCGGACAGGTTTTACTCACCGGCGGCAGACGGTGGCTGCGGCGTTCACCCGGCGGCAGCCAGCTCTCCAGCGCAATCGGCCACAGCGCCACGGTTTTCTCCTGTGCATCCGGACAATCCGGCGACACCCGTTCCCCCTGTCCGTTAACCCAGATCACCGCATTGGTGCCGGACAGGCTTTCCTGCCCTGCGGACGGCAGTGTCGGCGGCACAGTATTGTCCAGCACCAGCGCTATCCGCTGCTGGCGGCAGTTCGGATCCTGTTTGTCCGCCGCCAGCCCTGACGGCCAGCAAATCATCTTACTGCTGACACTGATGGGTTTCGGATCCGGCAATTTTTTGCCGCCGCGTGCCCGCAGATAACTGTCCACCTGATACAGGATCGGGATCGCGGTCGCAAACCCGGCCTGGCCGGCCACCGGGGTACCGTCAGGACGACCGACCCACACCCCGATGGTGTAACGGTTATTCACCCCCAGCGCCCAGGCATCACGGTAGCCGTAACTGGTACCGGTTTTCCACGCCAGCGGCACATCCTGCGCCAGCCGGTCATCCGCCAGCGGCCGTGTCTCTCCGGCCATCACCCGGCGCGTGATCCATGCCGCGCCCGGGGAGATCAGCTGCCGCTCTGCCAGCGGATCTTCCGGACGAAAACGCACCGGTGCCACTTTACCCTGACGGGCAAACGCGCTGTAGGCCGCAATCAGCTGATCCATCCGCGCCCCTGTCCCGCCCAGGATCAGCGACAGATTAGGGTCACTGCCAAGCGGAAAACGCAGTTCCAGGCCGACATTGCGCAGTTTGGCACTGAACCGTTTCGGACCGTAAACATCCAGCAACTGAACCACCGGCAGATTCAGAGAGCGGCGCAGTGCCTCACTGACACTCACCGGCCCGCTGAACCCGGTATCAAAGTTGCCCGGCCGGTAATCATTAAAACGGCGCGGCACATCCTGCAGCAGGGATTCACTGTGGATCAATCCCTCATCCATCGCCAGGGCATATAAAAACGGTTTCAGTGTGGAACCGGGCGAACGCCAGGCGCTGTTCACATCCACATGTCCGAAACGGGTGTCATCGGAGAAATCGATAGAGCCGACATAGCCCTTCACACTCATATCGCGGTTATCCACCACCATAATGCCGAGCGAGGTTTTTTCCGGCAGCTGATATTTGCGGTTGCGGGCCATCTCCTCCAGCTGACGCTGAATGGCAGGATTGATGGTGGTGCGGATCACCGGGTCTTTCACCCCCTGCGCCACACGCCGTGCCAGCAGCGGCGCGGAATGCGGCACCTGGCGGGGTGCCAGCCAGATACTCTCCTGCTTTAAATCATTCACTTTTGACTGCGGCCACACCTCAAATTCGGCCAGCCGGTCGAGCACCTTATTACGGGCCGCTTCCGCGCGCTGCGGATAACGATCCGGCCGCAGGCGGCTCGGTGCCTGCGGCAGTACCGCCAGCAGTGCCGCTTCCCCGGCGGTCAGTTCCGACGGTGGTTTTCCGAGATACATCCAGCTCGCCGCCCCAATACCCTCTACCGTGCCGCCGTACGGGGCGCGGTTAAGATACATCTCCAGAATCTCATCTTTGGAATAGTGCCACTCCAGCTGAATGGTGCGGAAAACCTGTTTCAGTTTGCCGGTCAGCGTGCGGTCATGGGGATCGAGCAGACGGGCGACCTGCATGGAGAGCGTGCTGCCGCCGGAGACAATACGTCCGGAAGTCAGATCCTGCAACGCCGCGCGGCCGATAGCCACCGGGTTGATGCCCGGGTGCTGATAGAAATAGCGATCTTCGTATGTCAGAAGCGCTTCAATAAATTCCGGTGATACATCCTTCAGTGTGACCGGGTAGCGCCACACGCCGTTACTGTCGGCGAAACGCCACAGCGGTGACCCGTCCTCAGCCGTAACCGTACGCGCCATCACCACCTCATCCAGCGGTAAAGGCCAGATTTTATCGGCCAGCCAGAGCAGCGGCGGTGTCAGAACAATTGTTATCAGGCCGGTCAGCGCGAGACGTTTAAACCACACTTTCATGTATCAAACCGCATTATCAGAATTCTTAAGATAAAAATGCCCTTATAGTTTGTTATAAGGGCATAAAACATATTTTGCTGCCGCAGCCCGGAGGCTGCGGACAACAAACGGTGCTGTTAACGAACCACTTCCAGTGTCGCCGGTGTCACACCGGTGGCACGCCAGGACGGAATATACATCGATTCCACCTGTGGTGCCGGAACACTGTATTTACCCGGTGTAACCGCGCGGGCCAGATAGACCAGCGTAACCGGACGGTACTCTTCCACCGCCACCTGGGAGACAAAGCGATCATCACGGTACTCGGTATGACGGATATTGGCCTGCTGCATATCCTGGATAGCTTCAGCCAGGTTCGGCGCACTGTCCGCCAGACTTGCACTGGCTGCCGCCAGGTTCTGGTTTTCCAGCTCCAGACCGGCCGGTAACAGATCTACCACCAGCGCATCCGGCACGTTGCGGTCAGCCTGAATATCCAGACGGACAGCCACCAGGTCACCGCTGCTCAGGCGGTCAATACTGATCGGGTTACCGTTCAGATCCATATACGTCCGCTTGATCTTCAGTACTTCAGATGACGGGTGCGGTGCCTGTAACGGATAACCGGTGATATTCACACGACCGAACAGCTCCGCATCACCCCGGTTTGCGACACTGATGCCGTTATTCAGTTGTGCCGCAGTGAGGGTTTCACGCAGTGCGCTGTCACGGCTGACCGCAGGGGCCTGTCCGTTGATCAGGGCAGACCACGGTTTTTCGCTCTGATTAATGTACTGACGGCCTGCCAGATACAGGGCGTTGCTCTCCTGAGTGGAGAAGTAACGGTTATTCTGTATCTCCGCAGAGAGTGCCTGCAACTTGCCGTAACGCTGATCCGCATTGGAATCCGCCTCACTCAGCAAAGCAATAATCATCGCATCATCACGGATGGTGCTGCCGTAATCGCCGGTGTAGACGCCGTCACGGTTCTTCATCACACCCAGACGGATGGCTTCGTTACCGCGATCCGCATCCCCCATTTTCTTCAGGGCGATACCCAGCTGTACCAGTGCCAGTCCGCTTGCGGCATCGTCACGGCGCTGATAGACCTGACGCAGTGCACCGAGCGGTGCTTTCTGCTGCTGTGCCAGCACATAACCGGCATACGCCTGTACCGCAAAGCGCATCTGGTCGCTGTTGCCGTAATAGTTGCTGCTGATCACCGAGCGATCCTGCAGATAACGCAGCAGGCGGTTATTGGCGTTACTCAGGGCATCCGCCGGGACATCAAACCCGCGCTGTCCGGCACGGAACAGGAAATCTGTCGCGTATGCGGTCAGCCACGGTTCTTCCGCGCCGCTGTTATCCCACAGGGAGAAACTGCCGTCACTGCGCTGCATACCGAGCAGATGCGGGATACCGGTCATCACCGCCTGACGGCGTCCGGCGTCCGTCTGGGTTTTGATGCCCAGTTTTTTCAGTTCAGCCTCAGAGGAGTACAGAGACGGATACAGCCCGCTCACTGTCTGCTCCAGACAGCCGTACGGATAGGCATAGAGTTCACGGATGTAACGCGAGATATCCAGCGGCGGACGGCTGGTCAGCGTCATTTCACCGGACACAGTACCGGCATCCAGATAACCGATCTGATCTGCCGGTAACGCCCATTCCCCGCCATTGCCGAGTGACATCGAGTAAGAAACGGTTTCAGCCGGGTATGCCGGACGCACGCCGATTTTCCAGCTGTTTTTATAGGTGTTGCTGCTTTCATCAGGCAGTTTCAACCCTTTGACCGTCATAAACACCTCGCCCTGACCAAAGCCGTTGGCAGCCTCAACCGGGACATTCACGGAGGTGCGCTGGCCTTTCGCCAGGGTGACTTCTTTCTCTGTCGCCCCTTTGAGATGCACCATGCCATCCGCACTGAAATTCACCGTCAGATTCTGTGTTTCATCGGTCAGGTTGGTCAGATCCAGCGTCAGCTGTGAACGGTCACCACCGGCCATAAAGCGCGGCAGTGCCATCTGGCTGATCACCGGTGCGGCAACAATCACTTTATTCTGTGCATGGCCGAAATCTTCATCCGTCCAGGCCTGAGCCATCAGGCGCAGTTCGCCGTTGAAATCCGGAATCGACAGAGTAACTGTCCCTTCACCCTGCGCATTCAGTTCCACCGGTGCTGCCTGCTGCGCGATAATCTGCACTTCGGTCAGCGGTTTCAGGCCGCCGCGATCCAGTTCATCACCGCCGTCACCACCAAACCGCAGTGTGCCGAGACGACCGCTGCCCTCAATCAGCTGACCATAGACATCATACTGGTCCACGCTGTAGCGCTTGCGGCCGAAGAAGGCGTCATACGGATCCGGCGTTTTGTAGTCGGTGATATTGAGCACACCGGTGTCCACAGCGGAAATCAGTACATTCACTTTTTCCGGTGCCGCTTTGCCGTCCTGTGCTTTCGCTTTGATTTTAACGGTCAGATCCTGATTCGGACGGATGCGGGCCGGCGTATCCAGTGTCACATCAATCTTACGGGCCGGGTCAGCCATCGGGATATGCAGAATGCCGACCGCGCGTTTGACGGTCGCCTGACGGGAGCTGTCCCCCGGACGGACAACCACCGCAGTCGCGTACAGGTCGTGGCGTGTCCACTCTTTGTTCAGCGGGACTTCCACATCGATGCCGCCTTCCGGCACATCCACTTCCTGCCACCACAGCGGGCCGTCACTGGATTCCAGAAGCACATAGCCTTTACCGGCCTGCGGTGCGGTCACATTCAGTTTAACTTTATCACCGGCGTGATAATTTGGTTTATCCAGTTTCAGTTTCACCTGGTCCGGGCGAACCGCACCGGTACCGCCGGTGTTATCCTGCCAGGAATAGCCCGCCCAGAAACGCACACTGCTGGTCAGCCCGGTAGACGGATCCACCACTTCCAGACGGTATGCCCCCCAGGAGACCGGGACGGTCACTTTTGCGGTACCGTCTTTGGCGATACTGATTTTGTCATCAGACATCACGAGGTCTTTCTGATCATAACCGGATGACCAGCCTTCGGAGTCGGACCAGCGCCAGTAATAGTCGCGGCGCTCATAAATCAGACGCGCATTCAGATCATCCGCTTTTAACTTATTACCCTGACGGTCGGTATAGACAATTTCGAATTCAGCCAGTGAATCTTCATCCATGCTGTACTGCGACACATATTTGTCAGTGCGGTAGTCGTAAACCTCTTTTTTGGCGAAGACCGGACGAATACCGGCCATTTTCGCGGCTGGCCATACCGCGACATCCGCACGGCGGGTCACCGGACGGCCGCCGGTTTCCATCAGGCTTGCCTGGAGGATTAATTTAAACGGCGATTTCACCTCTTTCCAGTAATCATTACTGATGGTGAATGCGAGTTCACCGCTGTCATCCATGGTTTCGTCGAATTCATCCAGGGTGCGGGTCAGGTTCTCTTCCTGAATATTACCGAATTCAAAGCCCGGCAGTTTGGCGGACGCTTCGCGATCCGGACGCATAAAGAGTTGTCCGGTCAGTTGGTTACCGGCTGCCGGTGCACCATAGAGATAATGGCCTTCAATCTCAAAATCAGCGGATTGCTGTGTGGTGATCGGCTGTTTGTCGGTTTTGATTTCCATCGCCATGCGCTCAGGCATGAAATCTTCCACATTGACGCTGTAGAAGCGCGGTGTGTTATCCCCGAGATCAAAACGCAGCGTCAGCTTACCGGTTTCAATATTTTCCGGAATCGCATACTGATACTGATAAAGGCCGTTTTCCGGCTGCCAGACGAAGGTGGAAGCCACCTGACCGTCGTTTTTCAGCACATCCACTTTGACAGGCTGATCTTTGACCGGATGGCCGTCACCGTCACGCAGCAGACCGTTAATTACCAGAGTTTCCCCCGGACGGTACAGATCACGCGGACCAAAAACGAAGAATTGTTTTGCATAGCCCTGCGGACCGGCGATATCAAACTCTGCCAGGTCAAGCGCCGGGTTTTTCAGGTCGATCATACTGGTCTGGCCGTTGTTAATCGCCAGTAACAGCGCGGCATCCGCCCCGCGATCCAGTTTTGCATGACCGCTGCTGTCGGTTTCTGCTTTGCCCAGAAGCTGACCTTTGCTGTCGAGCAGACGGATTTCCACGCCTTTCAGTGCACTGCCTTTCGCCAGCGACTGAGTAAATACATCCAGCTCATTAAGATAGCTGTGCATGGAAACGCCGATATCACTCAGGGTAAAGAGTGTGGCCGGCATGGTGTAGCTGTAACGCCCGGCCTGCTGCATCACCGCCAGATACACGCCCTCTTCCTGTAACGGCTTGATATCCTTCAGCGGGATCTGCATATTTTCACGGGTGTTTTTCTGCGGATTGAGATCAAAACGCCCGGTATAGACCAGATCGGTATTATTCAGCAGGTCATCAGAATTCCAGTACTGGAGATTGTTGCCGTACTGCCAGCTGGCGAGGAAAGACGCCAGGGAATCCGGTTTGATGCGGTAAAAATTGACATCAATACTGTCCACGTTCAGCGCGAATACCGGCAGTCCCTGCAGGACATCAGCCGGGAACAGCGAGCCGCGGCTGGCAAAACCGACACTCGGTACCACATCCGCAGTGGTCAGTTTTAAGTCATAACCATTAACCAGTGTGCGCTCATTGATACCGCGCACGCCGCGATCGATACTCAGTTGCAATTCCCGTGACGGCGGCAGATGGCGCATGCGCAGTTCCATCAGGTTATCCGACAGCTCCCAGGCACCTTCCAGCTTGCCGTTTTTCACGTCCACCAGACGGGCAAACTGACTGAAATCCTGGTTCGGATCCAGCGGAACAGAGAAGGTCACCACCATCGCATTTGCGCCGTCGAGCTGAATCTCAGAGGCGTCGATGATAGTCACATCTTTTCCGGCGTAGCGCTTACTCAGCTCTGCCAGTGATGCGGCATCCTGTGTTTTTTTCGCAGACGGAGAGGAAGCAGATGAAGAAGACGAGTTTTCTTTATTATTATTGGCCGGCGCGCTGTCATTGCTGCCCGCCGCCGTGGTTTTACTGCCGGTGTCATCACAACCCATGAGCGCCAGCGCTGATGCAAGAAGCACTGCAATGCAGCGTTTTTTGCCGGGACCCTGTCCTGCAATCGGAGAACGCATAATCAATCCTTTCTGGTGAGCCCGGAAAACGGGCACTTGTTCGGTATTATTTCACGAAGTGTAAACAAAGCCTAAACAAGCGTATAGTGCATTATTCTGAATATATGCACTACACATATTCACCATCCGGATAAATTATTGTTACGCTTCTGTTACCGGAATGGCGTTACGCAGCCAGCCACCGAGACGGCGCTGATAGAATGCCTGAGTGTGCTGTGTCAGGAAGTGCGTCAGCCCGTCATTTTCATCCGGATTTAACAGACAAAAATCAATATGCTCCCCGTCAGCAAGGTGCTCCATCGCAGCCTCAGCCGCCTGACGGATCACGGTATCCGCTTCCTGCTCTTCACTCAGCTCCAGCACAATCAGCAGCACCGGTTCATCCGGGACAGTATTGTTTTTTTCGGCTGCCATTACCCAAAATGCACGGCGCACCGGTTTGTGCTGTTTAAACACGCCGGTCAGCGCATCCAGCACCGCGTCCGGTTTGTTTTCCGGTACGCTGAGCAGCAGTGCGCTGCCCTGTTCAATCATCACTTCCTGCACCGGGAGTATATCCGCCATTACAGAACTCCTTATTTCAGCATCTGTCTTCTTAAATATCACAGAAAAACGGCCACATGTTTATGTGACCGTTTTACAGCAGAATCAGCAGGGCAATGCCCGGTTACTGTCCGGCTTTTTTCAGCAGCAGTGCCGCCACAGTGCGCACACCGTACCCGGTTGCACCCGCAGACCATAAGTCTGACGGCGCTTTGCGGTAAGTGGCTGAGCAGTCAATGTGCAGCCAGTTTTTGCGGTAATCTTCCACAAAGTGAGACAGGAATGCCGCTGCGGTACTTGCCCCCGCAGTATTCGGTGCCCCGGTGTTGCTCAGATCCGCAAAGGAGGACGGCATCTGACGGCGGTGGAATTCTGCCAGCGGCAGGCGCCAGAACATCTCTTTTTCCTGATCAGCGGCTGACATCAGTTCATTGTACAGCGCATCATCGAAGCTCATCACAGAGTGATAGTCGTTACCGACGGCAGTTTTCGCCGCCCCGGTCAGGGTCGCTGCATCAATGATAAACCCGGCGTTATCTTTGTCCGCTTCAATCAGACCATCCGCCAGCACCAGACGCCCTTCCGCATCGGTATTCATGATTTCAACGGATTTACCGTTGCTGTAACGGATAATATCACCCAGTTTGAAGGCATTGCCGCTCACCAGGTTATCCGCGATGCACAGGTACAGTTTGACACGCTTTTGCAGGCCGCGGCTGATAGCCATTGCCAGTGCGCCGGTCAGGGTGGCTGCGCCGCCCATATCGGATTTCATGGAGTCCATGGAGGACGTTGGTTTCAGGCTGTAGCCGCCGGAGTCAAAGGTGATCCCTTTACCGACCAGGCTGGCGAACACCGGTGCATTTTCCTGTTTGCCCGGATTGTAATCCAGCGCCAGCAGTACCGGCGGACGAACAGAACCACGGCCGACCGTATGGATCCCCATATAGCCCTGCTCGCGTAAATCTTCCCCTTTGATGATACGGTAACCGACAGAATTGCAGGAGACGCCGCACAGCAGATCAACCGCACGCTGCGCCAGCTGTTCCGGGCTCAGTTCTTCCGCAGGGGTATTGATAACGTCGCGTACCCAGTCGATGATGCGGATACGGTGTTCCAGTTCGGTTTTATCCGCTTCCGGTAATTCCGGCCATTCAATCGAGCGTGCGCCTTTCGGACCACGGAAGCCCTGCCAGAATGCCCAGCTGGTTTCCAGATCCCAGTTGCTGCCGCTCAGCACCACATTGCGGATGCCCTGACCGTCGATTTTGCGGCCCGCGCTCTGCACGGCGCACAGCATCCCTTTACGGCTTAAATGAACGGTCATTCCTTTGTCAGTCGCGCTGACCAGGGCTTTCTCTCCCCACGCCGGAGAAGCAGGTTCATACGATAAGGTTACAGGCATGATGAGTTGCGTCATTTCGTTCTCTCTTTTGACTTTTAGACTGCCTTAACAGTCAGATTTTATTTGAGGAATGCACGGCGTGCCGGTCTGCACAGGAGGCGGTAACAGCATACGCGCATCAGAGACCGCACGCTAACACAATTGTGCGGCCTGATGCGCGTAACAAAAGACATCATTCAAATTCGTCGAGCCAGACTAACAAAATTGCTTCTAATACTTTTTCGTTAGATTTTTCAGGGGCATCGTCAAATTCTTCCAGTTCGCAGATCCACTGGTGCATATCGGTGAAACGCACGGTTTTCGGATCTGTGTCCGGGTACAGATCATACAGAGCTTCGCCGATTTCACGGCTGTCCTGCCATTTCAGTCCCATTTCAGGCTCCTTTATCAGTGCTCACGCGCGTGGTTGATGGTGTATTTCGGAATTTCCACCACCAGGTCTTCATCCGCGACTTTCGCCTGACAGCTCAGACGGCTTTCCGGTTCGAGTCCCCAGGCTTTGTCCAGCATGTCATCTTCCAGCTCACTGCTCTCTCCGAGGGAGTCAAACCCTTCGCGGACGATACAGTGACAGGTTGTGCAGGCACATGATTTCTCACAGGCATGTTCAATTTCGATACCGTTACGCAGGGCAACATCCAGAATTGACTCACCTTCATTTGCGTCGTATACCGCACCTTCAGGGCATAATGACTCATGCGGTAAAAAAACAATCTTAGGCATAATCTTCCCGTTATATCTCATCCACAGAGTGGCCCGCGAGTGCCTTGCGGACAGAATTGTCCATCCGGCGCGCCGCGAATACCTGTGTTTGCTTGTCCAGTTGTTTAATTGCGTTTTCAATGGCGGCTGGTGAGTCGCCTTCAACGCTCTCAATAAGCACACCGACTGCCGCATCAATAGCGGCATTTTCGTCGTCGCTCAGTAAATTGCCATCCTCTGAAAGCGCCTGAGTCAGGCTCTCCAGCAGGCGGGCAGCTTCCACTTTTTGTTCCGCCAGACGGCGGGTGGATAAATCGTTTTCTGCGTTTTCGAGTGAATCTTTGATCATCCCGGCGATATCGGTATCGCTCAGGCCGTAAGACGGTTTGATCTGAACTGAGGCCTGCACACCGGTGGATTTCTCCAGTGCACTGACACTCAGCAGCCCGTCCGCATCCACCTGGAAGGTGACACGGATATGGGCATTACCGGCGGCCATCGGCGGGATGCCGCGCAGGGTAAAACGTGCCAGGGAACGGCAGTCGCTGACCATTTCCCGCTCGCCCTGCAGCACATGAATGGTCATGGCGGTCTGGCCGTCTTTAAAGGTGGTAAATTCCTGGGCACGGGCTGCCGGAATGGTGGTGTTGCGCGGAATGACTTTTTCCACCAGGCCGCCCATAGTTTCCAGCCCCAGCGAGAGCGGGATCACATCCAGCAGCAGCATGTCGCTGTCCGGTTTGTTACCGGCCAGAATATCTGCCTGAATCGCGGCACCGATAGCAACCACTTTGTCCGGGTCAATCGAGGTCAGCGGCTCTTTGCTGAAGAACTCACCGACCAGCTCACGCACCAGCGGCACGCGGGTTGATCCGCCGACCATCACCACTTCGCGGACTTCATCCTGATCCGTTCCCGCATCTTTCAGGGCACGGCGGCAGGTCATCAGGGTTTTTCTGACCAGCGGACGAATGAGTTCCTCGAAGGTCTCACGGGTCAGCACACCCTGCCAGCCATCCAGGGAGATGGTGGTTTGTGCGGCATCAGACAGTGCAATTTTGGCTTCCGCCGCCGCATTTAATACTTCGCGGTGCTGCGAATGCCCCTGTGACTGAATGCCGCGCTGCTCATAAATCCAGTCAGCAATCAGATTATCGAAATCATCACCGCCGAGCGCGGTATCACCGCCGGTGGCCAGCACTTCAAATACACCACGGCTCAGACGCAGCACAGAGATATCAAACGTACCGCCGCCGAGGTCATAAACCGCAATCACCCCTTCCTGACCGGAATCCAGCCCGTAGGCGATTGCCGCCGCTGTCGGCTCATTCAGCAGACGTAAAACGTGTAATCCGGCAAGGCGGGCGGCATCTTTGGTGCCCTGACGCTGCGCATCATCGAAATACGCGGGAACAGTGATCACCACGCCATCCAGTTCACCACCGAGGGTTTCCTGCGCGCGCTGTGCCAGCACGGACAGAATATCCGCCGAGACACGGACAGGATCTGTCAGCCCGGCCGCAGTGCGGATGATTGGCAGGCCGTTTTCACCCGCCTGCAACTGATACGGCAGATCAGGATAGCGCTCAGTGATATCGGTCAGCGAGCGCCCCATCATACGTTTGACAGAGATAATCGTATTCTGAGGATCGGCCGCCGCATTTGCGCGGGCATCCCAGCCGACCCGGCGGCTGTCCGCGCTGTACTGCACGACAGAAGGCAGTAAATAACGCCCTTCGTGATCGGGCAGCACATCGGTTTCACCACTGCGCACAGTGGCGACCAGTGAATGGGTGGTGCCTAAATCGATACCCGCGGCAAGGCGGCGCTGATGCGGGGCGGGAGCCTGTCCCGGTTCGCTGATTTGTAACAGTGCCATATTTTTCCCCTAGAAACTGTCGAGCAAACGTTCTTCAAGATTTTCAATTTGTTGCGTCAGTTTACTCAAAAATCGTAATTTACGCACGCTGTCCGCTGCAGCGGTCCAGTCTTCGTCATCCAGCTGATGAATCATCTCTGCCATCCGGGTTTTTGTCATTTTAGTGATAGTGGCAGCAAAACCGGCCAGTGCATCACTGTCCTGTTTCTGTTCGATGATATCGAGGGCTTCGCGCAGCTCCAGCTGCTCCATCAGAAATGCAGTATCATGCATTGTGTGCTGTTCATTATTGATATCAATATCATGTAACAGCAGCATGTATTCCGCACGTTTCAGGGGATGTTTCAGGGACTGGTAGGCGTCATTGATGGTCGCGGCCATTGTCAGTGCCTGCGCTTGTTCTTTCGCATCACCGGCGGCAAATCTGTCTGGGTGATACTGGCGCTGCAAATCCTGATAACGACCGGCAAGTGCCTGTGTGTCAAGGTCATAACGCACAGGCAGGCTGAACAGGGAAAAATAGTTCATCGTGTTCTCTTCGCGGATAAATGGATCAGTTAAACGTGAAAACTCTCGCCGCAGCCGCATTCGCTGTTGACGTTCGGGTTATTGAATTTAAACCCTTCGTTTAACCCTTCCTTCACGAAATCCACTTCCGTGCCGTCAAGATACACAATACTTTTTCCGTCGATGATCACTTTTACGCCGTGATCTTCAAAGACGATATCATCTTCATTAATGACATCGGCAAATTCAAGTACGTAAGCCATACCAGAGCAACCGGAGGTTCTCACGCCTAACCGCAGACCTACTCCTTTACCGCGGTTTGCCAGAAAACTGGTGACCCGGTTTGCCGCACTTTCTGTAAGAGAAACGGACATTACACACCTCGCTCTATAAACCAGTATGGCGGATGACCGATGGGATCAGTATCCGCCATTATTTTATTGTTTTACCTGCTGCACACCGGCAGCGGCGGGCTATTAGTTGCCCCGGCGTTTACTTTTGTAATCCGCAATTGCTGCTTTGATCGCATCTTCAGCCAGAATCGAGCAGTGAATTTTCACCGGCGGTAATTCCAGTTCTTCCGCAATCGCGGTATTTTTGATGGCTTCCGCTTCATCCAGGGTCTTCCCTTTCATCCACTCAGTCACCAGTGAGCTTGACGCAATCGCCGAGCCGCAGCCGTAGGTTTTGAAACGTGCGTCTTCAATCACGCCGTTATCATCAACTTTGATCTGTAACTTCATTACGTCACCACAGGCCGGTGCACCCACCATGCCGCTGCCGACAGTCGGGTCTTCGTTGTCGAATGAACCGACGTTGCGCGGGTTTTCGTAGTGATCGATTACTTTATCGCTATAAGCCATTGTTTATACTCCTGAAACCGTCTGATTAATGGTGTGACCATTCAATACTGTTAATATCAACACCTTGCTTGTGCATTTCCCACAGCGGGGAAAGATCGCGCAGGCGGCCAATTGCGTTATGGATAAGTTTGATAGCATAGTCAATCTCTTCCTCAGTCGTGAAACGACCCAGAGAGAAGCGGATTGAGCTGTGCGCCAGTTCGTCGGTCATACCCAGGGCGCGCAGAACATATGACGGCTCCAGGCTGGCGGACGTACAGGCAGAACCGGATGATACCGCGAGATCTTTCAGCGCCATCATCAGGGATTCACCTTCAACATAGTTGAAACTGACGTTAAGAATATTCGGTGCGGAGTGCTCCGGGCAACCGTTCAGATAGGTTTCTTCGATATCTTTGATACCGTTCCACAGACGCATACGCAGTGCGGACAGACGCTCAGCTTCCGCTGCCATCTCTTCTTTGGCGATACGGTAAGCTTCACCCATACCGACAATCTGATGGACTGCCAGTGTACCGGAACGCATACCGCGCTCGTGACCACCGCCGTGCATCTGCGCTTCAATGCGGATACGCGGTTTGCGGCGGACATACAGTGCGCCGATACCCATCGGGCCGTAAATCTTATGGCCGGAGAAGGACATCAGATCCACTTTCAGTTTACTTAAATCAACCGGCACTTTACCAACGCTCTGGGTGGCATCCACATGGAAAACAATCCCTTTGCTGCGGCACAGTTCACCGATCGCTTCGATATCCTGAATCACACCGATTTCGTTATTCACATGCATGATTGAAACTAAAATGGTGTCTTCACGCATTGCAGCTTCGAGTTCAGCCAGGTCGATCAGGCCATTACGCTGCGGCGCAAGATAGGTTACTTCAAACCCTTCGCGCTCTAACTGACGGCAGGTATCGAGTACCGCTTTGTGCTCAGTTTTACAGGTAATAATGTGCTTGCCTTTTTTCTCATAGAATTTGGCTGCACCTTTAATCGCCAGGTTGTCAGACTCGGTGGCACCGGAAGTGAACACGATTTCACGCGGGTCAGCGCCGACCAGATCAGCAATCTGGTTACGGGCAATATCGACAGCCTCTTCGGCCTGCCAGCCAAAACGGTGAGAACGTGACGCCGGGTTGCCGAAGATGCCGTCCATTGTGAGGCATTGCATCATTTTTTCAGCAACACGCGGATCAACCGGGGTGGTTGCTGAGTAATCTAAATAAATCGGTAATTTCATCGCTCAATTGCTCCATGAACTACGGTTGCGTTGTTAACGCAGGTTTCTGCTTATGCTTGCAGATTGATAATCGTTTCGTTAATTGCCAGATTATGTGCACGACGTTTATCATCCTGGCGATCAGCAACATCAATCACTTCTTTATGATTTACTAACTCTTCCAGACTGATACTGCTTAAGAAATCAGTAATACGGTCACTCAGGTCACGCCACAGCGCGTGTGTCAGACAGCGGTCACCGCCCTGACAGCCTTCCTGGGTTCCCTGACAGCGGGTCGCATCAACGGATTCATCGACGGCCGAGATGACCTGAGCAATGAAAATCTCACCGGCACCGCGTGCCAGAAGATACCCGCCGCCCGGCCCGCGAACGCTGGAAACCAGCTCGTTTTTACGCAGACGGGAGAAGAGTTGCTCAAGATAAGAGAGGGAGATACCCTGACGTTCAGAAATGTCAGCCAGTGGTACGGGCCCCTCATGGGAGTGCAGCGCTACGTCGAGCATAGCGGTTACCGCATAGCGCCCTTTTGATGTCAGTCTCATAACCGGATCCCCGTGATAAATGGTGAAGAAATTGTGTCATTCCTGAGTAATTTAGTCAACTATTTAACCCAGTAATTTACTCAACTATTTTTTCGCCCATTTCTCAACAGAAGTCAGGATTCCACGCAGGATATTCAGCTCCTGTGTTTCCGGATGCGCGCGGGTAAATAAGCGGCGCAGACGGTTCATAATCTGACCCGGGTGTGCTTTGCGGATAAAACCGGATTCATTCAGTACCGATTCCAGATGCGTGTAAAACCGCTCCATATCATCCGCCGGCGGATAGTGTACCTCATCTGCCTCATCATTATTTGCCGGTTCGCTCTCATTCTGAGAGGCAAGAAATGCCATCCGGATCTCATAACTGACCAGCTGCACCGCCATCGCCAGGTTCAGCGAGCCGTATTCCGGGTTGGTCGGGATATAAAGATGATAATTACACTTCTGCAATTCATCGTTGGTCAGCCCGACACGTTCACGGCCGAAAATAATCGCGACCGGTGCGGTCTGTGCGATTTTAACACTTTTTTCCCCGCATTCACGCGGTTCAACCATCGGCCACGGCAGTGTGCGTGACCGGGCACTGGTGCCGATCACCAGTTCACAACCGGCAATCGCCTCATCCAGGGTGCTGACAATCTTTGCATTGCCGATAACATCACTGGCACCGGCAGACAGCGCGATGGCGTGAGAGTCCGGCTGTACCTGCGGATTGACCAGATAAAGGCTGGATAACCCCATTGTTTTCATAGCCCGCGCAGCGGAGCCCATATTGCCTGTATGTGAGGTTTCAACCAGGACGATTCGGATATTTTCGGACATAACACACTTTCTTTGAGAAATTATCGCAATATCTTAACACAAGAATAGTCAGATTGACGATCACCTGTTATACTCTGCCGCGTTTATTTTCGTTCTTTAACATCCCGGTGGACAACCCCATGCATCCGATGCTTACCATCGCCATACGTGCTGCACGTAAGGCCGGCAACCTGATTGCCAAACACTATGAAATGCCTGACACTGTTGAGACAACTCAGAAAGGTTCCAATGACTTTGTGACCAACGTGGATCGCGAAGCCGAGCAGATGATTATCGAGATCATCCGCAAATCTTATCCGAAGCACACCATTATCTCCGAAGAGTGTGGTGAGTTACCCGGTGAAGAACATGATATGCAATGGGTGATTGATCCCCTGGATGGCACCACCAACTTCGTCAAACGTCTCCCGCACTTCGCGGTATCTATCGCATTCCGTATCAAAGGCCGCACTGAAGTGGCGGTTGTTTACGATCCGATGCGTAACGAATTATTCTCTGCGGTCCGTGGTCAGGGCGCACAATTAAACGGCTACCGTCTGCGCGGTGCGACTGCCCGTGATCTCGACGGCGCGGTACTGGCTACCGGCTTCCCGTTCAAAGCCAAACAGCACGCTGATACCTATATCAAAATGCTCGGCAAACTGTTTACCCGCTGCTCAGACTTCCGCCGTACCGGCTCTGCCGCACTGGATCTGGCTTATCTCGCTGCCGGCCGTGTGGACGGTTTCTTTGAAATCGGCCTGAAGCCGTGGGACTTCCTCGGTGGTGAACTGCTGGTCCGTGAAGCGGGCGGTATCGTTACTGACTTCACCGGTAACCACCGTTATATCGACAGCGGTAACATCGTTGCGGGCAGCCCGCGTGTGGTCCGCGAACTGCTGGCAGAACTGCGTGATGAGCTGACTGAGTCTCTGAAACGCTGATTCTGTTCCGCCAGATGTGAAAAAGGGTTATGACTTTCGTCATAACCCTTTTTTATTATGCGTTTTCCGGGGTCTGCGGCCGGACTTTCGGGCGCAGGAACAGTGCCGGAAGTACTGTCAGTGCCATCAGATAAAATATGCCGCCGTGGATATCCTCATACAGATACCCCGCCACCAGCGTCATCACCGCAATCGCCCCGCCCATTGCCAGCGCAGAATACGCCGCCTGTAACGGAATGATTTCCGTGGATTTGCGCGCACCGATAAAGCGCATAGCCGCCAGATGACACACTGTATAGGTACCGCTATGCAGGATCTGCGCCGCAATCAGCACCGGCAGTGCCGCCGACATGCCCAGCAGTGACCAGCGCAGAATACCGCAGATACCGGAAAGCAGTAACAGATTGGCCGCACTCCAGCGGCGGAACAGCTTATTACTGAAGGTAAAGACAATCACTTCCGCCACCACACCCAGCGACCAGAGATAGCCGATCGCGGCATCAGAGTACCCCACCTTCTGCCAGTAAATCACACTGAAGCCGTAATAGGCGGCATGCGCCCCCTGCAACAAACTCACACACAGCAGAAAGCGGACTACCGCATTGTCTTTCAGCAGAACACGGAATTTTACCTGCGGCCCGCGCTGTTTCATTTCCCCGGACGGCATAATGCGCGGGCGCAGCAGTGACGTCAGCAGCAGTGAGCCGGTACTGACCACCAGCGCCGCCAGGATCACCTCATGCTTCCAGATATCCATCAGCATCCCGGTAACCGAGGTGGCGATGATAAATGCCACCGATCCCCAGACACGGATCGAGCCGTAATCCATCGGAAACTGTTTTTGCCAGGTTGCGGCGAGGGAATCCCCCAGCGGGATCATCGGCGAGAAAAAGAGGTTGAATCCGGCCATAACAAAAAAGAGCCAGAGCCAGTGAGAACCGAAATAAAACGCCACCGCGAACAGGAAAGAACAGAGCGCCATCAGTCTCAGGGCAAAAATCAGCCGTGACGGGTCTTTAAACAGCGGTGTGATAAACAGGCTGCCGACGAACCGCGCCACCAGCCCCACACTGAGCAGCATACCGACCGTTGCCACATCATGCCCTTCACCTTTCAGCCATGCGCCCCAGTAGGGAAGAAAAATCCCGTAGGAAAAAAAATACGTAAAATAATCAAGCGCCAGCCAGAGCGATGACGGAACAAACATCTGCCTCTCCTTTCAGGAATACAAAAAACCCGCTCGCGGCGAACGAAGCGGGTTTTGGTTACATCAGATTGGTAACGCGATTATGCGTAAACCGGATATTTCGCGCAGATAGCCAGAACTTTTTGTTTCACAGCTTCAATGGTCGCTTCATCATTGAGGTTATCTAACACGTCACACATCCAGCCGGCCAGTTCACGGGCTTCTGCTTCTTTGAAGCCGCGGCGGGTGATCGCCGGGGAACCGACACGGATACCGGAAGTCACAAACGGGCTCTTCGGATCGTTCGGCACACTGTTTTTGTTGACAGTGATGTTTGCACGGCCCAGTGCCGCATCCGCATCTTTACCGGTGATGTCTTTATCGACCAGATCCACCAGGAACAGATGGTTCTCAGTACCGCCGGACACCACTTTATAACCACGGTTCAGGAAGACTTCAACCATTGCTTTGGCATTTTTCACAACCTGGACCTGATTTGCTTTAAATTCAGGCTCCATTGCTTCTTTTAACGCCACGGCTTTACCGGCGATAACGTGCATCAGCGGACCCCCCTGGTTACCCGGGAATACCGCTGAGTTCAGTTTTTTGTACAGATCTTCATCACCGCCTTTCGCGAGGATCATCCCGCCGCGCGGACCCGCCAGGGTTTTGTGCGTGGTAGTGGTGACAACGTGAGCATGCGGAACCGGGTTAGGATAAACACCCGCAGCAACCAGACCGGCTACGTGGGCCATATCAACAAACAGGTAAGCACCGATGCTGTCAGCGATTTCACGCATTTTCGCCCAGTCAACCACACCGGAGTAAGCAGAGAAGCCGCCGATGATCATTTTCGGCTGATGTTTTTTCGCCTGTTCAGCGACATCGTCATAATCGATTTTACCGGCAGAATCGATACCGTAAGGGACGATATTGTACAGTTTACCGGAGAAGTTTACCGGAGAGCCGTGAGTCAGGTGACCGCCTTCCGCTAAGTTCATCCCTAATACTGTATCGCCCGGTGACAGCAGTGCGGAGTACACTGCAACGTTAGCCTGGGAACCTGAGTGCGGCTGAACGTTGGCATAGTCTGCGCCGAACAGTTCTTTTGCACGGTCAATCGCCAGCTGTTCAACGATATCCACATATTCGCAGCCGCCGTAGTAGCGTTTGCCCGGATACCCTTCTGCATATTTGTTGGTGAGCTGGGAGCCCTGAGCTTCCATAACGCGCGGGCTGGTATAGTTTTCAGAGGCAATTAATTCAATGTGCTCTTCCTGACGACGATCTTCGTCTTTCATCGCCTGCCAGAGTTGTGGGTCGTAATCTGCAATATTCATTTCACGCTTTAACATTCGCTTCTCCTGACTCGCCTGATGCCGATAAAAAAACACCCCTTTCCGGGGACGAATGCCCTACAGTGTAAACCCTTTTTCTGAATTGAGATAGCCCCGGAAACAAAAAATACGCAAACGATTGCATAGCGGTAAAATCAGGTAATTAGCATGCTTATTATTTCATAAGAATATCCTGTCCATCGGACACAATACCGGATTTGTGATCCCCTCTTACCCACGCTCACTGATCAATTTCGCTATTTTCACCGGATTTTCAGAAACAGCAGAAAAATTTGCGCTTTACAAATTCTGCCCTGTATTATAAGTTGCATAAAAAATACATGTTATAAATTTCACACTGATGTGATGCTTTTTCAGGAGCCCTGCTATGCTCGATGCACAAACTATCGCCACCGTAAAATCCACCGCCCCACTGATTGCCGCCACCGGCCCGAAACTGACCGCCCATTTCTATGACCGCATGTTTCGTCAGCACCCGGAGTTAAAAGATATCTTCACCATGAGCCACCAGCAGAACGGCGCACAGCGTGAAGCGTTGTTTAATGCGGTCTGCGCCTATGCCATGAATATTGATAACCTCGGCGCACTGGGTGCGGCAGTGGAAAAAATTGCCAACAAGCACGCCAGTCTGATGATCAGACCTGAGCATTATCCGATTGTCGGGGAAAACCTGCTTGCCACCATTGAAGAGTTGCTCAATCCGGGTGAGGAAGTCCTTACCGCCTGGGGGAAAGCGTACGGCGTGCTGGCGGATATCTTTATTCAGCGCGAAGCCGGGCTGTATCAGGAAAAAGCGGCTTTACAGGGCGGATGGGAAGGACTGCGTGAATTCCGCGTGATCCGCAAACAGCCGCAGAGTGAACTTATTACCAGTTTCGAACTGGCGCCGGTTGATGATAAGCCTGTCGCGGATTACCGCCCGGGGCAGTATATCAGTGTCTATATCAATGATGATGCGCTGGAAAATCAGGAGATCCGCCAGTATTCCCTGACGCAGGCACCGGACGGTAAAACCTACCGGATTGCGGTCAAACGTGAAGACAAAGGTACGATTTCCGGCTGGCTGCACGCTAATGTGCAGGAAGGCGATGTGGTCAGACTGACACCACCGCTGGGGGATTTCTTCCTGGAGGCAGAAAAAGAAACCCCGGTGGTCCTGATTTCAGCCGGTGTCGGCTTAACACCGATGATGGCTATGCTGCAGACACTCGCCGCACAACAGCATCCGGCGGATGTGACCTGGCTGCACGCGGCAGAGCACGGCGGCGTGCATGCCTTTGCGGAGGAAGTAAACCGGTTTGGTGCGCAGTTGCCTGCGTTCAGCCAGACCGTCTGGTACAGAGAGCCGCGCGCAGATGAAGCTCATCCGCACCTGACCGGGCTGATGGATTTAACGGCTCAGCAGGATGCTCTGCTCAGTAAAACCCGCCACTATTACCTGTGCGGCCCGGTAGCCTTTATGCAACACATTGCGCGTCAGCTGACTGCAATGGGCGTTAATGCAGACCAGATCCATTATGAATGTTTCGGTCCGCACAAAATTTTATAATCGCGACAGAACAACAATAACAACACGCTGGATATTCAGCGTATGTGCTTAAGCTGAAGCACATTTGAGTAACAGTGACATAACCGCCGAATTTATATCTATCCCATCCTTTCGCCCGGTTCACTGTTACTCTTTTTTTTGCCCGTCAGTTTTTATACCGGGCCCGGTTCACACATTTTTTTACTGCCTGTGAGAAATACATCACCTTGGCCGAATTGATACACGTTTCCAGCTCATCCTGTTCTTCTTTATTTAAATTCATCCCGGAAACCTCCGCAAAAAGTGCCGGTAATTCATGCTGACCGGGGTCTTTCATTGCTGACTGCAGAATAATAATACCGGCCATAACCAGAATAATAACCACAACACACACCGCCACTATCCATTGTATTGCCCGCACATGTATTGTCCGCACAGTCTTCTCCTTTTACTGACAGATAAAAGAATCCGGCGGTGTCAGAAATAACAGCCGCCGGATACGTTTGATTTGCAGGGATGCTCAGCAGAACTCAGATAGCATCTTCATCCTGTTCCCCGGTACGGATCCGGACAACCTGTGCCACATCGAACACAAAGATTTTACCGTCACCGATCTTACCGGTCTGCGCCGTCTGCATAATGGTTTCCACACAGGTTTCGAGAATGTCATCGGCGACAACAATTTCAATTTTTACCTTCGGCAGAAAATCCACCATATATTCCGCACCGCGATACAGTTCCGTATGCCCTTTCTGACGGCCGAAACCCTTCACCTCTGTCACGGTCATCCCGGTGATCCCCACTTCGGCCAGAGCTTCGCGGACATCATCGAGTTTAAACGGCTTAATAATTGCCTCAATCTTTTTCATTGTCAGATCCTGTTACCAATTTTTGCGGCCAAACCCGGATGTAATCGGGTAACGGCGATCTTTGCCAAAGTTCCGGGCGGTAATGCGCGGTCCCACCGGTGACTGGCGGCGTTTGTATTCATTGATATCCACCAGCCGGATAACCTTGCGGACCACCGCTTCATCAAACCCGGCGGCGATCAGTTCATCTGCGGACATATCTTTTTCAACATACCCGGCCAGCAGGGCATCGAGGATGTCATACGGCGGCAGACTGTCCTGATCCAGCTGACCCGGTGCCAGCTCTGCTGACGGCGGACGGGTGATAACCCGCTCCGGAATCGCCGGAGAGAGTGTGTTGCGGTATCTTGCCAGTTCAAACACCATAGTTTTCGGCACATCTTTCAGGACATTAAAGCCCCCGGCCATATCCCCGTACAGTGTGGAGTAACCAACCGCACACTCGCTTTTATTACTGGTGGTCAGCACAATGCGGCGGCGTTTGTTGGACATCGCCATCAGGATCACCGCACGGCAGCGTGCCTGTAAATTCTCTTCGGTGGTATCAACCGGTGTTCCGGCGAATTTCGGTGCCAGTTCGTGCATAAAGGCTTCAAACATCGGCTCAATAGACACCACATCAAATTCCACACCCAGCAGCTCTGCCTGCTCACGGGCATCGTGGATACTGATATCCGAGGTGTAACGGAACGGCATCATCACCGCCTGCACTTTGTCTTTACCCAGTGCATCTGCAGCAATGGCGACAGTCAGGCCGGAATCAATCCCGCCGGACAGGCCCAGCAGCGCTCCCTGAAAACCATTTTTGCGGACATAATCCCGCGTTGCCAGCACCAGTCCCTGATAAACCTGAGCCAGAACAGGTAACGACGGTGCCGGATCCACCATCGGCGTGATGGTTAAATCCGTAAAGTGACACTGCGCGACCTGCTCTGAAAACGCAGCAAGACGATGCGTTACGCTGCCATCTGCGGCGAAAACAGCGGAATCACCATCAAAAATAAGTTCATCCTGCCCGCCGACCTGGTTGAGATAGACCAGCGGCAGCCCGGTACGGCGGCAGTGTGCCTGTATCAGCACATCCCGGGTATCAATTTTATCAGTGGAATACGGTGACGCATTCAGTGTCAGAATGATTTCCGCACCGGCCGCTTTCAGGGCATCAACCGGACCGTCAGTCCAGATATCCTCACAAATAAGTAACCCGAGGCGGTAGCCGCGAAAATCAATCACACAGGTTTCTGTCCCTGCCGTAAACCAGCGTTTTTCATCAAACACGCCGTAGTTCGGCAGTTCCTGTTTGAAATAACGGGCGCGGAGTTCCCCTTTCTCAAAGAAAGAGAGGGCGTTATAAATGTGACCGTTTTCCTGCCACGGGTGTCCCACCAGCACAGCACAGTCACCGCTGGCCTGTTGGATCCGGGTGAGGCTCTGCACTATCCGCTGATGAAAATCGGGACGGAAAACCAGGTCTTCCGGTGAATACCCGGACAATGCCAGTTCGGAAAACATGACCAGGTCAGCCCCTGCCGCCTGCTGTTCCGCCATGGTTTTCAGAATACGTTCACCATTGCCTTCGATATCTCCGACCAGAAAATTCAGCTGGGCCAGGGCGATATTAAGTGTACGACGCATAAAATCCTGCTCTCCCGGGATAGATCTCACCGTATGTAAAAATTAATAATAAAACAGCTAATAATGAAGATGATAGCAAAATGTGCCGGTTCACACCGATTCTTTGCTTATTCTTTAAAGTCGGCCGCATCCAGCTCATGACGGGACAGTAATTTATAGAACTCTGTCCGGTTACGCCCTGCCAGACGGGCAGCATTGGTCACGTTACCTTTGGTCATCTGGAGAAGTTTGCGTAAATAATTGAGTTCAAACTGGTTACGGGCTTCCGCAAAGGTCGGCAGCGCCGTATTTTCTCCTTCCAGCGCCTGAGTCACCAGAGCCTCACTGATCACCGGCACGGTGGACAGCGCCACACACTGCTCGATAACGTTAAGCAGCTGACGGACGTTGCCCGGCCAGCTCGCGCCCATCAGGCATTTCATGGCATCCGGAGAGAAGCTGCGGACAAACGGCTTATGCTTTTTCGCCGCTTCGCGCAGAATATGATTGGCCAGCAGCGGGATATCTTCAGCCCGCTCATGGAGTGTCGGAATTTTCAGGTTAACCACATTGAGGCGGTAGTAGAGATCTTCACGGAATTCGTGTTTTTCCATCGCCTTGGGTAAATCGCGGTGTGTCGCGGAAATGACGCGGACATCAATATCAATGTCGCGGTTACTGCCGAGCGGGCGCACTTTGCGCTCCTGCAGAACACGCAGCAGTTTGACCTGCAGCGGCATCGGCATATCCCCGATTTCATCGAGGAACAGTGTGCCGCTCTCTGCCGCCTGGAACAGCCCTTCCCGGCTGCTCACCGCGCCGGTAAAGGCACCTTTGGCATGGCCGAACAGCTCGGATTCCAGCAACTGCTCCGGCAGTGCACCACAGTTGATGGCGATAAACGGTTTTTTCGCTCTCGGACTGGCTTTGTGGATAGCCTGGGCCAGTACCTCTTTCCCGGTACCGCTCTGACCATTGATCAGCACACTGACATCGGATTGCGCCACCATACGTGCCTGTTCCAGCAGACGCAGCATCAGCGGGCTGCGGGTCACAACCCCCTCACACCAGGATTCATCACTGACCGTGGTGGAGAGTGCCAGCGCATCGTCAATCGCTTTATATAAAGCATCGCGATCCACCGGTTTGGTCAGGAAGCTGAACACGCCCTCACGGGTGGCAGCCACGGCATCCGGAATGGAGCCGTGAGCCGTCAGGATAATCACCGGCATGCCGGAATGGGTTTTCTGGATCTCGGCAAACAGCGCCATACCATCCATTTCATCCATCCGCAGGTCGCTGATGACCAGATCGATTTTTTCTTTATTGAGTACCTTCAGCGCTTCAGGGCCGCTTTCTGCCGTTGATACCCGGAAACCTTCACTGCTCAGGCGCATACCCAGCAGTTTCAGTAAACCCGGATCATCATCAACCAATAATAAGTTTGCGCTGCGGCGTGCTGTCATGCCGGGGTTACTCCTTTTTTTCCTGTGCCGGTTTTGTTTCTGCGGCTTTTGTTTCTGCGGCAGCCGGTTTGGCTTCTGCCGGTTTGACATCCGCAGGTTTTGCTTCCGCCGGTTTCGGCTCTGCCGTACCTGCTGCCTCTTCTAATGCCTCACGGCGCTCCTCGAGCGCATTTTCCAGTTCCGCATCCGCTTTGGTCGGCTGTTTGCGGCCGGCCAGCTGGCGCTCAATGTTGCTCAGGTTATCCAGCTTGCGGGTGGTATTCTGTAATTCAAACTGCAGGCGGGAGTTAACCGCACGCAGCTGATCAATTTTGCCGTCCGTATCGCTCTGCAGGCGGCGGTAGCGCTGGCGTTCGTCACTCAGGGCAATCGCCTGTTTCAGTTGATCACGCCACAGGGTCATCAGCGGACGCAGAGAGACCGGGAACCCGGCACTGTAGGCATTCAGGGTCTCGAGCACCTTACGCTTGTCATTGGCGGAGGTGCCGGTGTTATTAAGCAGAATGCTCTGACGCAGTGCAGTATCCCAGCTGTCCGGGGTGATTTTCCCCGCCATAATGCGGGCTGTATCACTGCTGAGCAGATCAGCACAATCCATCATCCGCAGCCAGTAAAGCGCGTTTTCTGTCGCGGCCGCAGAGTTGAGTTCCCAGATAGCGTGGCAGTCCGCAATCCGGTAATCCGCCGTCCGCTCCTGCGGCAGGACAACAGAGGCCAGCGCGGAGAGATCCGGCGGCGTTGCGGTTTTTACGCAACCGGCCAGCAACAGCGGGACGGCGGCAATCAGGGACTTAAATGTCATTTTCAAGTTAATGCTGACCTGTTATTCCAGTAAGGTGTGGAACGGAAGCTGAATACGGAAGCACACATCCGCACCTTCAGAACCGACTAATATCAGTTCGCCGCCCATCCGGTTAATACAATCCCGGGCAATACTCAGTCCCAGCCCGCTGCCTTTGACAGCACCTTTGCGCTGAAGCGAGCCCTGATAGAACGGTTCGAAGATCATTTCCTGCTCTTCTTCCGGGATCGGCGTACCGGTATTGGCGACATCAATCTGTATATGCTGACCGGCTTTCCGGCTGGTTATCCGGATCTTACCCGATTCAGCGCCATAGTGTACCGCATTTGAGTAGAGATTATCGAGTACACGTGTTAATAAGACGGGTTCAGCCCAGACACTTGTTTCATCCAGAGCAAGGTCCGTAGTGATTTCTTTGCTTCTCGCCGGTAAGCTGTGGGCATTAACCACCTCATGCACTACCGTATCGAGGTTAACCCATTTGGCTTCTGTCGGGCTGTCCACCAGCGTGCGGTTATACTCCAGCAACTGTTCAATCAGCACCTGCAAATGGCGGCTGCTTTCACTCAATATTGATACCACATCTTTCTGATCCGCCGTCAGCGGCCCCGCGACTTCATCCGCCAGCAGTTCGGTACCTTCACGCATACTGGCCAGCGGGGTTTTCAGTTCATGGGAAATATGACGCAGGAATTCATGACGCTGGGATTCCAGCCAGTCGAGGCGCTCACTCAGCCAAACAATCCGCAGCGCCAGCGAGCGCAGTTCTCTCGGGCCGTTAAAATTATCAAGGCGCTGAATCAGATTGCGCCCTTCCCCCAGGCGGTTAACCATCCGTTCAATCACTTTTACCGGCCCGATAATCATGCGGGTAAACAGAATGATAAGCCCGGTGCTCAGGACAAACACCAGCAGGCTCTGCCAGCCGAATGACTGGCCTTTGCGGGCGATGGCATTCTGAAGTTCCTCACCGCGCCGGAAATTCGCCTCACGGATAGCCTGCACCAGATCAGCGTTACTGCGGGCAAAGGCTTCCAGGTGAGTGGTCATCGCCGCAACCGGCTCGCCGTTCTCACACTGCAGGACAGACAACTGTCCGAGGCTGCCGGCGATATCATCAGTATAACGCGGATCCGGGGTGGATTGTTTCTGGCGGGCGAGATAGTCCTCATAGCGGAGATACTGTTTGTGCCAGACATTTTTCAGGGTTTCATTACCCAGCACACAGTACTGGCGGTAGCTGCGCTCCATTTCCAGCGCCAGGCTCGACATTTCCTCACTGCGCCGCGCATCCTGTACAGTTGAGATACTGATTTGCGCCGCCTGATTACTCAGCTCATCAAAGCTCTGATACGCCTGCCATGCCAGTCCCAGCAACGGCAGCAATACCAGACAGAATGCCACCACAACCAACTGACGCAGCGAGCGCGGAAATAATCGCCATTTTTTCAAGATTGTCATCTCTTAACCTGTTGTCATGTGCATGATGCTAACCGGATCCGGGATAAGAGAAAAGGATCAGGATGCATCTGTGCGAAAAAGAGAACAGAAAGAATGCAGGGAAGGTATAAAATGATGACGGGACGACAGTTTCCTGCCGTCCCGTCAGTGAGATTAAGGTGGTGCCTCACTCAACGTGTCGCCCTGTGTCTGATAAAGCTTGCGCAGTTATCGGTATTAACGGACGGTAGGCACCTTACTCTGGCATCATTCCCGGGCTTATGTGGCATGTTTCCGCCATATTGCGGGCCGACATAAAAAATTGAATGAGCAACTGCAGAAGATATTGCAACTGATGTGCCAACTTTGAAAAATAAAATTCAATACACTGTTATTAAAGGGAAAATATTTTTATCTCCTGATAAAAATAGTCCGGAATACCGTTATCAGTGTATTACCTTCCGGTTTATTCCCTGTTTTACAAAAAAACGTCTCTGATTTGCGACAGTCTTTTTTGCTCTTTTTTACCTCTTTAAATATCAATGCATTAGATGTCTCCTTTTGGAGACATTAAAAATGATGACTGTCGTTATTTTATGACACAGGTGATTTTTTATACCGGACATGCAAACAAACACGCAGTTTACTTAATAAAATCCACCGTCAGGACAATGCTTTTGTCCAACCCCGGCGGCGGAATTCCTACCGGCTGATATTTATTGACCGCACTGAGCGCAATTTTATCCAGTATCCGGTTCCCCGAACTTCTGATCACCACGGGGTCAGAAAGTGCACCGGTTCCGGAAATACTGACATTAATATCAACGGCTGCGCTGACCTTTCTGATTCTGGCAGGATAATAAATATACCGCAGGATCTCTCTGCGCATTTTTTCCCGGTATAACCACAGCTCGTCGTCACTCTGCTGCCCGGCAACGGTATCGGCTGTTGTCAGGTTATGATTTCCGGCCGACAGAGATGACTGTAAACCGGTATCCGGAACCTCTGCCGGTTTATGCACATCTTTATCATGCCGCGGTGCAGTAACCGGCTTTTTAATTTTCTGCCGCAGTTTATTCTCACGTTTTTTTCTGTTTTTTTCCGCCTGCCATTCTGATTTTTTATCCGCTGCCGGGCTTATCACCGGTAACAGGCTTTTCTCGCTCTGTTCCGGTATATCCGGAGAGTGTTCCTCCGCCTTTTCCGGCGCAGGCAGCAATAACATGGCACTGCGGTTATCCGTCCTTATATTGTCGTTTTCCGCATAATCAGTCTGGCTGATACAGAATAAAAAAATAAGCAGTCCGCCGTGAAGACACAGAGAAAAGAATAAACCGGCCAGTTTGCAGCGATTCATTGATTACTCCGCAGGCAGTAATACCGCATGGAATTTTCCGGCATGACGTAAAAAGTCCTGTAAAACCATTTCAGTCTCTTCCGGAGATGCCTTTTCATTTGCCCGCAGTGAAGCGCCGATTAATAACGGGCCGCCGGTCAGCATATAACTGCGTTCAATATCTTCCAGTATGCCGGTCACCGAATTATGGGTTCGCTCAAGAATATTGCGGCTCTGAACGATTTTATTTCTGAATACCTGCCGATCAATCCCGTTGTGCTCAAATTCCGTCAGTACGCGTTCACTCAGGGCAATCAGTTCATCCACCCGTTCCGGTGCACAGGTGAACATGATCCGTCCCTCATCCTGTATTTCAGACGGGTTGTGCCAGAACCATGCGGTGACACTGTAAACACCTGATGCTTCCTCACGTAATTTTTCCCGCAGTTTTTCCTGAATCACCTCACCGCCGATCTCCAGATAATAGGCATTATCCGGCCGCCAGCCATTTTTGCGGACAAGATAGATCTCCACTTCAGCCCGCGGCTCCTGCAATCCCCTGACAATTAATGGTGTTTCCGGTGTTCCGGCTTCAATCGCAACGGGTTCTCTGCCATCCTTTTTTACACCAACAGATGCCAGATATTTTCCTGCAATTTTTTCCGCATCGCGGGGCTGAATATCACCGGTAATAAAATACGTAAAATCGGTTTTATTACTGATATAACGTTCATACAATTGCGTCAGTTTTTCCGCACTCAGTACGTCAAGATCCTGCTGTGTGGCATCATATATGGTATGTTTACCCGGATAACGCAGTGATGATATTTTCTGCATAAAGAGATGCTGACTGTCTTTATTATTCTCAGCCAGCTGTTTATCCATTTCCGATTTATATTTACGCCATACTTTTTCCGTTACCCGGCTTTCATTTAATTTCAGATGAAAAAGCGTCAGAATTTTTTCAAGATTATCCGTCTCTGCCCAGCCGGAAAAACCCTGCTGATGCTCATCCAGGAATGTTGACATTACCACCGGACTCTTATTAAAAACAGCCTGTAATGCGGATAGCGGATAACGGCCAAAACCGGTTTCATCCGTCAGGCTGACGGCAATCCGCAGCGCATGATAATCGTCATCCGGTACTGACCGTAATCCGCCGGGTGTCAGCGCCTTAAAGAACACTTTTCCCGGATTATCATTATTGTACTGATAGATTAACCGGCTGCCGTTACTCAGCTGATATTCCCTGATATTATATTCTTCAGCCGTTCTGATAAGTTTCACACTACCGGCCGTGACATTAATATCCGGTAGTTCTGTTATTTGTTCTGCGGCCGGGTCCCATTTTTTCTGTGGTAACCGGTGACTTTCAATCCAGTTTTTTTCCAGTGCTGCCGCATCCATGGCCTGCGGCTGTATTTTCTCCGGATGCGTTATCATCACCAACCGGGATTTCACGGCTGTCATAGTATGAAATGCGCTGTTCACATCGGCTAAGGTGATATTTTTCAGATAATAGCGATTGAGAAGAAATTTATCATTCTGCCCTGCAAGCAGCTGATGACTGGCTGCCGCCGTCATCATATCCGCCGCAAGATCAATACTGTAAATGGTTTTATCTTTCTGTTTTTCATTAAGGCGGGTTAACCGCTCAAGCTCTTCATCCAGTTCAGCCTGTGTAAAACCCTGCTGCTCAACAGTAGCAAGAAAATTAAAAATACTCAGTGTGGCTTCATCATATTTTTCATCTGATAATTGCAGGGAAAATACAGATTGTATGGTTTCCCGTCCGGTCGCTGAAGAGTAATAATTCGCGGTACTGATAAACTCATCATTCTCTTTTTCCAGGTGTTGTAACCGGATATTTATCAGCCGGGTCATAATCTGATTAACCAGATCATCCTTATAACGGGCCAGTGAATAATCCTCCTGATAAGGACTGAAAAAACTGATTTCCACCGCCGGTGTCCGGATTTCATCTTCATGAACAAAAGCCGTACGCCAGTGTTCCGGCAACGGTACAGAATAATCAATCATCTCAGGCGGATCTGTTCTGACCGGAAGCATCGTTAATTTTGTTTTCAGCAGAGACAGGATGTGTTGTTTATTAATATCCCCGGCGACTACCAGAGACATATTATCCGGTCTGTACCAGCGATAATAAAAATCAGCCACCCGTTTACGGCTGACATTCTGTATTGTTTCCGCATCCCCGATAGGGTCACGTAATGCATAGCGCGACCCCGCCATCTCAATGGCGCTCTTTTTATCCCCCAGCCGCAGTATAGCTCCCAGTCTGGCGCGCCACTCTTCCAGAACAACGCCCCTTTCTGCATCCAGGTCCGCCTGATTTATGGTTACCCGCCCTGCCCAGTCAGCAACAATATCCAGCGCAAGGTTAATTTTTACCGGGTCATTGTCCGGCAGATTTAATGTGTAGACCGTATTTTCAAAATCCGTGAATGCATTAATATCAATACCGAATTTTAATCCCGCTTTTTCCAGGTCACGGATCAGCTTATTACCGGGGAAATGCGTTGTTCCGTTAAATGCCATATGTTCGACAATATGTGCAACGCCTCTCTGGTCATCATCCTCATTCATTGATCCGGCATTAACAACCAGCCGGATATACACTTTTTTCTCCGGTGTGCTGTTTTCCGCCAGAAAATAACGAAATCCGTTATTCAGCGTGCCGGTTTCTATTGCCGGGTCATACCGGAGTGTTTTCATTTTCAGCAGGTCATTAACCTGTGTCTGCTGACCGGAACAGGCGGACAAAATAAATAACATGCCGGTTATCAGTAGTATTCTTTTCATAAAATCAACCCGGGCTTATCATTTCTCACGTCTTCCCTGTGAGATATTTCGATAATATGACTGTGAGCCAGTTTTTCCCTGAGTAACCGGCTCAGTGTTTTATAATTTTCCTCATCGAGTGCGGATAAGGCCTCATCGAGAAACAGCCAGGCCGGTTTTTGTATCAGACACCGCGCCAGCATTATTTTCTGAAGTTCTCCGCCGGATAATGTGTGCTGCCAGTTTTTCCCGGTATCCAGTTCAGGAATAAAATGACTGAGTCCCACATCCGTTAATGCACCGGCCAGCAATGCATCGTCATATTCCCCGTGAATATGGGGATATATTAAAATTTCCCGCAATGTGGCTTCCGGTAAATACGGTTTCTGGGGAATAAACATGCAGTTATTATCCGGAGGCATGGATAATGAACCTTTATAATGCGGCCATAATCCGGCGAGTGTGCGCAGGAATGTACTTTTCCCGCATCCCGACGGGCCTGTTATTGAGCTGCTGTCCGGAAAGGCACCGGACATATTTTCCTGAACCGGGCGGTTATCCGGTAAAAATACTGATAACTCAGACCATTCGGGAGAATCAGACTGACGGATTGTGCCGGTGCCGGTAATAGAATCCAGCTGCGAACTGAATGTCACCAGACGCCCGGTGACTGCCCGCCAGTTTGCCACTGACTCATAAGAATCGACAAACCAGCTGAATGCTTCCTGTACCCGGTAAAATCCGGTTGCGGTCTGCATCATATCCCCGAGTTGCAGGCTGCCGCTCATCAGCCGCGGCGATGCCACCAGATACGGGAAAATGCGGGCGACCTCATTATATCCGCTGTTAAAGGCCTGATATTTCATTTTCATTCCGGTCAGATATTGCCAGTTCTGCCATATTTTCCCGAATAACCGTTTTGATGAGGATAATTCCGCCTTTTCACCGCGCAGAAAACTGATCGATTCCGCGTATTCTTTTACCCGCATCAGATGAAAACGAAAATCGGCTTCACATTTTTCCTGCTGAAATGTCAGCGGGATCAGTTTTCTGGTAATTTTATGGGTGAGCCATGTACCGATAACGGAATACAATATTGCCACCCATACCATATATCCCGGTATTACCCATGTCATTCCGCCCAGTTCAAATGTCAGTATTCCGGAAAGATTCCATAAAATAACGGTAAAAGACACCAGACTGGTGATAGTCCGCAGTAATCCCAGTCCCAGCTGCAATGTCTGATCGCAAAATTCTTTTATATCCTGAGCAATACGCTGATCCGGATTATCACTCTCTTTGTATAAAAGCTGATGCCGGTAAATACGCTTATGGCTCAGCCACTGCGTAAGAAACCGCTCTGTCAGCCAGCCCCGCCAGCGGATACGTAATGTCCGGCGCAAATATTCTTCAATAAGATCGACAGAAGAATAAACCACCATGATCAGAACAAACTGACTCAGCATCGGCCAGAAATTATCCCAGTCCTTATTCTGCATAAGATTAAAAAAATCACGGTTCCAGTCGCTGTATTTCACTGCAATTTCAACAACAATATAATTAAGTGCAATAACAGAAATAATCAGCGGCCAGGCTATTTTCCATTCCCGGCTTTTCCAATACGGACAGGCCAGGCTCCAGACCTGTTTGATAAATTTATTTTTATTTAATTCAGATTTACTATTCATACTGTGTTTTGTCATGGGCTGCCGGCAGAAAACAGAATTTCCGCCGGCAGTTTCTTATGTCTCAATTAAAATTCATAACCGACTTCAAGCCAGAATTCACGTCCCGGAGTATAAATTCCGTACTCATTTGAACTGTAGCCTTTATTTTCCATTTTCCTGACCTGGTTCAGCACATTGAGTACTTCGGCACGGAAATAAAGCTGATGTGAACCGTAAATAGCCGGCTGCCAGCTCAGGCTGGTATCCCATTGAGTATGTGTTCCGAAGTTCTGCGTTTTATAAACAGTAATATCATCCGTACTGTTGGTTTCTGCATAAGAATGGACCGGTGCTTTAATATAAAATTTATTCGACCAGGTAATATTATTATCCGGGATCTTCATATCAACACCCAGACGGACCATCCACTCCTCTTCATTATTATTGACTTCTTTTTCCATCTGAGCACGGGACATCAGACGTCCATCAAGAATAACCGCCTCATCCGGATCTAATGTTTTCTCAAGATCGGCTCTGCCGGTATTCAGCCAGTCAGCACCTAATGTGGTATTCCACTCTGTCGCACCAAGAGTCCACGGTGTTTTATTGGTTATTTGCAGCGTATAAATCTGAGCATTAAAATCATCGCCGTTGATGAATGAATCAACTTTCTTATCATCCTGAGTACTGCGCTTAACCACAATCCGCTGCTTATACTTTCTGTATGTATAATCTGCGGAAATACGCCAGTTATTCCAGTCCTGATTAACCCCGAAGTTCAATTCATCGGAATGCGGCGTACTTAAATGTGTCAGTGAACGGTAATCCCGGGTACGATCCTGATTCAGTTCCAGTATTTTCCCGGATAACTTCATCGTGGCAAATGAACGTCCGTAATAACGATTAAGTCCGAACTTAAACCGGGTATCCGGTAATGCCTGCCAGTAAGCCGTAAAACGGGGAGCGATATTTGTGTTACTTAAATAATTATCCCGTTCCAGACGTAAGCCGGGACGGAATGTGAAATCACCGGTTTTAATCGTGTCCTGAGCATAAAGTGCATAATTCTGATGAGAGGTATTTACGGTTCCTTTTGACGCGGTCAGTTCACTTAAAAGAACATCCCGGCCGGTACTGTCAATTAATGATACCGTTGAGTGAACATCTTCATCCCGCTTAAACGCATATGCCGTATGACGGTAATCTGCCCCTGTATTGAAAACGTGCTCTGTATTTCCGAAGAATACGGGGTCAGCATTATAATCCAGAATTAAATTGATATTTTCCTGCGTCAGCTGACTGTTACCATAACCGCCTTCTTCAAAATCAAGACCGGTATCCAGGTCAGTCACCACACTGGCTTCGGTACTGTTGGAACGGCGTTTATCGGAAAACTTGTCATATGCTGCCGTTGATGTCAGTTTACCGCCCGGCACAGACTGAATATACCGGATCGTCGTACCGTAAGCCTGATGGGTATCATTGACGTTATTATCAATATTATTGGCGTAAAACTTACCCTCTTTATAATCTGACATGCGGAACCCGGCTTCCAGTGTCCGGCCGGTATCCGGTGTCCAGTTAAAATTGACCAGCATATTATCGGAACGGCGGGTGTGATTACGGTTATCCGTCTCTCCTTTCGAATTCAGCATCCGGGTCTGGCGGATATCAGAATCACGGCGGCTGAAGCCGAATACCATACCGGTATTCTCCGTTAATCCGTATTCCGCCGTCAGATTAAAGAATTCCTTTTTATAAACGGGCTGAAATTCTGCATTCATTCCGTTGGGGACTTTTTTATCCAGCGCGTCTTTTACAGCCTCATCCGCTTTTAATGATGCCCAGGAGGACCGGGTGGTACGGTAACTGACTGATGCGTGATTTTCCCCGCTGTACTGCCGGGTTTCCGCCACAACTGCCCCGCCGGTAAATCCGCCCAGGTTTGCCGGAACGTTATTACTGTAAACCGTTATTCCCGAAAGTAGTTTCGCATCAAAGAAATAAGCCTGCTCTGAACTCTTATTCGGATTGACGCCCATGGTGCCATCAAATAAGGAGGAAGCCGGGTCAATATCGTTATTAATATTCACCCCGTCTATCATATACGCCGTCTGTTCTGAAGGCGCACCGTTAATGGAAACAGAGAGCGGTTTAATTTCACCATTGGTAAATCCTGTTTCTGATTTACTCTCCACACGGGCACCAGGGACGGCTTTCAAATAATCACTCAGGTTACTATTAGATGATGGTGAATCCTTTATTTCCTGCTCTGTTATCGTTTGAGACGACAGAGGATCATCTGTCTCTGCGTGTGCATCCGATTTAACCGCAACCTTAATATGGTTATCGGGGTTATATTGAGCTGCATGTGTATAAAAACTACAAAATGAACTGCCTGTAATAGCTGCAATAAGTAATTTATCTGTATTTTTCATTGGGTTAACTTTATTTGAAAGCAAATGATATCTATTCGCATTATCATTATTGTTTGCAAATGCTAACATGGTGAAACTACGTATTCAACGAAAAAAATGATAATGAAACTATGTTTCATCACATTACTGATAAAATCATTATTGAATATAATTGGATGGCAATATCGATACAGTGGAATTTTAAACTGGCTAAAATACTATTTTTAAATAGATTATCTTATTATTTATGTTTGTATTCAGGTGGGAACTAATTAATAACGATTATCAATACTGTTCAGCAACTGACAGAAGCAGAGAGGATTTATTATTGCGGTAATATTATTGTGGTAAGTAAAAAAGCGGGTAAAACTGAAAAGTTATACCCGCGTGTTTATCAGCCTAATTGTTTACGGGCATTACGGAAGATCCGCAACCACGGTCCGTCCTCACCCCAGTTCTCCGGATGCCAGGAGTTGCTGACGGTACGGAAAACGCGTTCCGGATGCGGCATCATAATAGTGGCACGTCCGTCATCGGTCGTGACCGCCGTGATACCGTCCGGTGAACCGTTCGGGTTCGCCGGATAGCGTTCAGTGACCTGCCCGTAGTTATCCACATATTGCAGAGCCACCAGGCCGCGTTCCGTCAGCGCCTGCTGATGTGCAGCATCACGGAATTCCGCCAGCCCTTCGCCGTGAGACACCGCAATCGGCATCCGCGAACCGGCCATGCCGCTCAGCAGCAGAGACGGGCTTTGTGCCACTTCAACCAGACTGAAACGCGCTTCAAAACGTTCAGAGCGGTTACGGGTAAAGCGCGGCCATAAATCCGCCCCCGGAATCAGATCCCGCAGGTTTGACATCATCTGACAGCCGTTACAGACCCCGAGTGATAAGGTATCCGGACGCGCAAAGAACTGCGCAAATTCATCCCGTACCTGCGGATTGAACAGAATCGATTTCGCCCAGCCTTCACCGGCACCCAGTACGTCCCCGTAAGAGAAGCCGCCGCAGGCAACCAGCGCCTGAAAACTGTCCAGCGGAAGGTGCCCGTTCAGCAGGTCACTCATATGCACATCGATGGCATCAAACCCGGCACGGTGGAAGGCGGCCGCCATTTCCACATGGGAGTTAACCCCCTGCTCACGCAGCACCGCGACACGCGGACGCACGCCTTTTACAATATATGGCGCGGCGATATCGTCATTCTGATCGAACGTCAGTACCACATTAAGGCCGGGGTCTGTCAGATCCTGCTTGGCTTCATGCTCTTCATCCGCACAGGTAGGGTTATCACGCTGACGCTGCATCTGCCAGGTGGTTTCCGCCCACATGATCCGCAGTTCACGGCAGGACTGGTGATAGACTTCTGTATTATGGCTGCGGACAACAAAATCATCCCCCGGTACAGCTTCACCGAGAACATGCAGCATATCTGCCAGACCGGCATCGGTGAAGGCCTGCACTACACCATCCAGATCTGCTTCCCGCACCTGGAGCACGGCACCGGGCTCTTCGGTAAACAGCGCGCCGAGGATATCCTCATCAAATGCACTGATATCCGCATTCACACCGCAGTGTCCGGCAAAGGCCATTTCCGCCAGTGTGACAAACAGGCCGCCGTCTGAGCGGTCATGATACGCAAGCAGTTTTTCATCCCGCACCAGGGTCTGCATGGTGTCAAAGAATGCACGCAGCGCCTGCGGATTGCGCAGATCCGCGCCTTTCTGTCCCAGCTGGCGATACACCTGCGCCAGTGCGGTGGCACCGAGGGTATTACGGCCTTCCCCCAGATCCACCAGCAGCAGACGGTTCGGCACATCGCTCCGCAGTTGCGGCGTGACGGTCCGGCGCACATCATCCACACGGGCAAATGCCGTGATCACCAGTGACAGCGGCGAGGTCATCTCACGCTCTTCGCCCTGCTCGTTCCAGCGGGTTTTCATCGACATGGAATCTTTACCGACCGGGATAGTCAGGCCGAGCGCCGGACATAACTCCTCACCCACTGCTTTCACCGCTGCATATAACCCGGCATCTTCGCCCGGATGCCCGGCTGCGGCCATCCAGTTGGCGGATAATTTAATCCGCTTAATATCGCCAATCTGCACACCGGCAATATTCAGCAGCGCTTCCGCCACCGCCATACGCGCTGAAGCGGCAAAATCAAGCAGAGCAACCGGCGCACGTTCACCGATGGACATTGCCTCGCCATAGTAACTGTCAAGGCTGGCAGTGGTCACCGCGCAATCCGCCACCGGAATCTGCCACGGGCCGACCATCTGATCACGGGAAACCATGCCGGTCACCGTGCGGTCACCGATGGTGATCAGGAAGGTTTTTTCCGCTACCGCCGGTAAGTGCAGCACGCGTTTTACCGCTTCATGCAGATTAATATCGCGGCGATCAATCGGTGTGCCTTCCGCAGTCAGTGTGGTGACATCGCGGCGCATTTTCGGGGTTTTACCCAGCAGGATATCCAGCGGCATATCAATCGGCTGATTATCAAAATGGCTGTCATTCAGGATCAGGTCACGTTTTTCTGTCGCTTCACCAATCACCGCATACGGCGCGCGCTCGCGCTGACAGAGTGCCTCAAACAGCGGCAACTGCTCAGGCGAGACCGCCAGCACATAGCGTTCCTGGGATTCGTTACACCAGATTTCCAGCGGGCTCATACCCGGCTCATCACTGAGGATATCGCGCAGCTCGAAACGTCCGCCGCGCCCGCCGTCACTGACCAGTTCCGGCATGGCGTTGGACAGACCACCCGCACCGACATCATGGATAAACAGAATCGGGTTGTTATCCCCCAGTTGCCAGCAGGCGTCGATCACTTCCTGGCAACGGCGCTCCATTTCCGGGTTATCGCGCTGCACAGAGGCAAAATCCAGATCCGCATCCGACTGACCGGATGTCATGGAAGATGCCGCACCGCCGCCCAGGCCGATATTCATCGACGGGCCGCCTAGTACAATCAGCTTCGCCCCGGGCGGGATCTCTCCTTTCTGTACGTGGTCAGCACGGATATTACCGATGCCGCCCGCCAGCATAATGGGTTTATGGTAACCGCGCAGTTCCTCGCCGTTGTGGCTGCTGACTTTCTCTTCATAGGTCCGGAAATAGCCGAGCAGTGCCGGACGGCCGAATTCGTTATTAAATGCCGCGCCGCCGAGCGGACCTTCAGTCATGATGTCATAGGCGCTGACAATGCGGTCCGGTCTGCCGAAATCCTGCTCCCAAGGCTGGGTAAAGCCCGGGATACGCAGGTTGGAGACAGAAAACCCGGTTAATCCCGCTTTTGGTTTGGCACCGCGCCCGGTCGCACCTTCGTCACGGATTTCACCGCCGGAACCGGTTGCCGCCCCCGGCCACGGGGAAATGGCGGTCGGGTGGTTGTGGGTTTCCACTTTCATCAGGATATGAGTCTCTTCCTGATGATACTGATAACTGCGGTCTTCCCCCTGCGGGAAGAAACGTCCGGCGGAGGAGCCTTCCATCACCGCCGCGTTATCTTTATACGCGGACAGCACATGATCCGGTGTCTGCTCGAAAGTATTTTTAATCATCTTAAACAGGGATTTCGGCTGCTCTTCGCCGTCAATCACCCAGTCCGCATTAAAAATCTTGTGGCGGCAGTGTTCGGAGTTTGCCTGGGCAAACATATAGAGTTCCGCATCGGACGGATTGCGGCCGAGTTTCGTGAATGCATCCGCCAGATAATCGATTTCATCTTCCGCCAGCGCCAGCCCCAGCGATATATTGGCTTTTTCCAGTGCCGCGCGGCCCTGACCCGCGAGGTCAATCACGGTCAGCGGTGCCGGTTCATGACGGGCAAACAGCGCCTGTGCCTGTGACAGTTCGCTGAAAACCGTTTCTGTCATGCGGTCATGCAACAGCGCACTCAGTTGCTGATGTTCATTCTCTGTCAGCCCTGTGGTAGTAATATAGTAGGCGATTCCCCGCTCCAGCCGGGTAACGGCTGACAGACCGCAGTTATGCGCGATATCCGTGGCTTTCGATGACCAGGGAGATAATGTTCCCAGGCGCGGCGTGACAAGAAACAGGATCCCTTCCGGCGCATGCTCTGCCAGCGACGGGCCGTAGCGGAGCAGCTGCTGTAATTTGGTGTGCTCATCGTCGGTCAGGGGTGCGGAAAGATCAGCAAAATGCACATATTCCGCATAGATGTTGGTCACCGGCAGGTGGTGTTCAGTGAACGCGCTGATAAATTTTGATACGCGAAACGCAGATAACACAGGTGAGCCACGCAAAATTTCCATAGTTGTCAGTTCTCTCTTTTTAACACGCAGAGCCATCGGCCCGGAGGGGAAACGGGCACATTATAGAGCAATACTGACGCCGACGAAACCGTTTGCGTGACGTTTTTTCCCGGGGGGATTTTTTCCGGATTTCAGCCCCGGAAAACGGAATAAAGTTGCACAGTGACAAAATGTTGAGCAAAATGTCCGATTACTGGAAATATAACCATGGTAATTTATGCCTCAGAATGAATCCTTTTGTGTAACCGGTGAGATGCGCCTTTGGTACATAAAAAGCTAAATTATGTCGTTATCGTCGTCGTCGCGCTGTTCGCGGCGGCGCTGATCGCCATCAATATCAGCTGGCCATCGCAGCAGCCGCAGCTCAACCGTATTCTCGCGCGGGGGGAACTGCGTGTCAGCGCAGTGGCATCACCGCTTATCAGCTTTAATAAGCAGGGACAGGCCAGCGGTTTTGATTACGAACTGGCGCAGCGTTTCGCGGACTACCTCGGGGTAAAACTGGTGGTGCGGGAACGCGACGGTGTCAATGACCTGTTCAGCGACCTTGCCAATAATGATGCCGATCTGCTCGCCGCAGGGCTTATCTATAATGAAGACCGCCTGGACAACGCGCTGAGCGGCCCGACATATTACACCGTCGCACAGCAGCTTCTCTACCGCATGGGTAACAAACGTCCGCGGGATTTGGGCGATCTCGGCTCTCCGGTCTGGGTCACAGCCGGCAGTGCTCACGCCCGCCTGCTCCGCCAGCTCAAAGCAGATAAATATCCGGATCTGGATATCCGTGAAATTGCCGATAAAAACAGCAGCCATCTGCTCCAGCGCCTGGCAAAAGGTGAGATTGATTATGTCGTCAGCGATTCTGTCAGCGTGGCACAGGAACAGCATATTCATCCGAATGTCACGGTGGCCTTTGAGGTCACAGAAAACCAGCCGCTGACCTGGTATCTGAAACGCAGTGAAGACAGCAGCCTGAATGCCGCCCTGCTCGATTTTTTCAACCAGACACGGGAAACCGACACCCTGGCGCGTCTGGAAGAGAAGTATTTCAGCCACATGAATCAGTTTAATTATGTGGATACCAAAACCTTTATTAATGCCATCAACACCCAACTGGCCACTTACCGCCCGCTGTTTGAAAAGTACGCGGGGAAAATGGACTGGCAGGTACTGGCTGCGATAGCCTGGCAGGAATCACACTGGAACCCGACCGCCACCTCACCGACCGGCGTGCGCGGCATTATGATGCTGACCCGGCCGACGGCGGATTTCTTCGGGATTGAGGATCGCCTTGACCCGGAGCAGAGCATCAAGGGCGGCGGGACATATATAAATTACCTGATGGACAAACTGCCGGATTCCATCCCCGATGATGAAAAAATCTGGTTTGCCCTCGCCGCTTATAATATGGGCTACGGTCATATGCTGGATGTCCGCAAACTGACCGAGATGCAGGGGGCGGATCCGGACAGTTGGCTGGATGTGAAATCCCGTCTGCCGCTGCTGAGCAAAAAAGCCTATTATCAGTCTCTGCCGTACGGCTATGCGCGCGGTTACGAAGCTTACCGCTATGTGGAAGGGGTGCGTCGTTACCAGCTCAGTTTACAGGGCTATCTCGATTTACATCAGGAAGAGCTGCTGTTACAGCAGCCGCAGGAAGAAACGGCAGAGATTCTGACCTCTGCCGCACCAAACTGATCACTCATTCTCTGATTTCTGACTTTCCGCATGCTGTTTTTTCAGGGCTTTTTTCTCCGCACGGCGGTGGCGGAAAAATTCACTGAGCATTGCCGAACACTCCTCCCCCAGCACGCCCCCTGTCACTTCCATATAATGATTGAGACGCGGTAAGGTCAGCAAATCAATAAATGACCCCGCAGCACCGGTTTTCGGCTCTGCCGCGCCGTACACCAGACGTTTGATCCGGCTGTGGATCAGTGCCCCGGCACACATCATGCAGGGTTCGAGGGTGACATACAGTGTGGCATCGGTAAGACGGTAATTTTCCAGCACCGCCCCGGCCCCGCGCAACGTAACAATTTCAGCGTGGGCTGTCGGGTCATGGCTGAGGATCGGCTGATTGAAACCACCGGCAATGCGCTGATTATCTTTCACCAGCACAGCCCCGACCGGGATCTCTCCGGCCAGCGCCGCCTCTTCTGCCAGCGCCAGCGCCTGTCTCATCCAGAATTCATCATTATTATAAGGTGTTGTACTGTCAGTCACGTGGATACCTGCTTATTTAAAATCAGGCACAGTATAGCGTCACTTTTGTCAGGCAGGCAGTTTCTTTACGCCGTAAACAGCGCCAGTTTGGCGGCAAAGCCCATAAAAAACAGTCCGATGGTGCTGTTGCCCACTTTTGCCGCCTGTTTTTTGTGGCGGAAGAACTGTGATAATTTAGTGCCGCTGTAAATTAAAAAGGAGAGATACAAAAAACTGACCGTTTCCAGAATCAGCGCCAGCACGCCATAACTCACCGCCGGATGAGAATAATTAAAATCAATAAACTGGATAAAGAAAGAGACATAAAACAGAATCGCTTTCGGGTTTGTCAGGCTCAGGATCAGGGCTTTATTAAAGGCATTTTCCGCTTTCAGCGGCTTATCCTCATGATGCCCCTTCTTCTGCATAAAGGTGGCATAGAGGATTTTCAGTCCCAGATACAATAAATACGCGGCACCGAGGTAACGCACGGCGGTAAATAATGCCGGAGAGGCTTTAATCACTGAGGCCACGCCCAGAAATGACAACATGATCAGTACCGCATCACCGGTAAATACGCCCAGTGCGGCCTGGTAACCTTTTTTATATCCGAATGTCGCACTGGATTTAAGGACATACAGTGAGTTCGGCCCCGGCACAAGGATAATAAAAATAACGCCGATAATATAAGTACCGATATTCAGTATGCCCAGATTTTCAAACATAACGCCTCCGTGGTGTGTGCAAATTTACTGCTGATTTTTATTATTTTGTGTTCAGATTAATAAATCACAAAATACATGCCACGGATATACCCACTCTGTTATAAGGTTATTTTCCCGTTTTCCTACGGCATTTTGCGGCCGCGGGGATAAAATATCAGGATAAATACCCATACTGCCGATAATGCTGCGCCTGCCATTGCCAGATTAAACCCGCCCGCAAAGGCTTCATAAACTGTATTCTGCACGGCAACTGTCAGTTCTCCGCTCTGTGCGCCGGTAATAAGCTGCTCTGCAGACGGCAGCTGACGGTGCTGCGCAATACTGACCGCCCGCTGTATCATCAGTGTACCAAGCAGTGCCACCCCCAGCGTCATACCGGTCTGGCGCATCATATTCAGTGTCGCCGATGCCACGCCGGAACGCGCCGGATCAGCGGCATGCATAATCAGCGCCCCGGTGGCGGGAATCGATAATCCCATACCGGTGCCGAGCATAAACAGCATCAGCCCTGTCAGCGGATACGGCGTATACGGCGTCAGTAAAGTCATCAGCCCGCAGGCCGCTGCGGTCAGCAGCAGACCGGTGCCGAGGATCAGCCGGATACTCAGTTTGCGGGCGATCCGCCCGAAAGAGAATGCAAACAGCGCCATGGCGATAAATTCCGGCGACATCCGCCATCCTGCTTCAAGGGCATTCCAGCCCTGCGCTTTCTGTAAAAACAGCGCGATAAAAAACACATTGGTGTAAGCCGCAAAACCAATCACAAACGAGGCCAGATTATAGTGCAGATACTCGCGGCGTCCGAAATCCGCCAGCGGCAGCAGCGGTTTTGCCACCCGGCTTTCGGTGTACAGAAATAATAAAAGAAAAATAATTCCGCCGGTGACAGTTAACAGCGTCAGCGGATGCAGCCAGCCATGAATACCCGCCTCTGTCAGCCCGTATGTCACACAGCCCAGCGCTGCGATACTGAGTAACTGCCCTGCCGGATCAAACGCCACTTTCTCCGGATCCGCACTTTCACGGATGCCGTACTGCCCGAGCAGAAACGTGATTATACCAACCGGAATATTGATCAGAAAAATGCCTTCCCAGCCGGTGGTATGCACCAGCACGCCGCCGAGGATCGGCCCGGTAATCAGTGACAGCGCACTGACCGATGACCAGATACCAATCACACGGATCCGCTGCTGATTATCCGCAAAAGTATGCGTGATCAGCGACAAGGCTCCGGGGATCAGTAACGCCGCCGCTATCCCCTGTACCACCCGTCCTGATAGCAGCAACGGCAGCGTATCCGCCAGTGCACAAAGCAGTGAGCCAAAGGTAAAAATCAGTACTCCCGCCAGCCACATCTTTTTGCGCCCGTAACGGTCACTCAGCGGACCGGCGGACAGGATAAGGGCGGATAAGCACAATGCATAAGCATCTATCAGCCACTGTAATGACACCATCGGTGCATCCAAATCATGCTGAATGGCCGGCAGTGCCACATTCACGATACTGATATCCAGCGTTGCCATAAAAGTACCCAGGCAAATCGCGGTAGTAACGGCAAAATAACGAAGTCTGTTCATAGTGTTCTCCTTTCACAGAGGCAGAATACACATTGACCGACCGACGGTCAATCAAAATGAGAACGTGTTTCATTTGCGCATTTTTTTCGCCTTCATACCCCGGAAATGGCATAATGAGGGTTTTCCGTTATACAAGGCACGTTTATGACTCAGTCAGCAGAACACAAACCCCGTTTTAAACCTGCCGATGTCCGGATCAATGAACTAATGGATGCCGCCGAATCACTGTTTCTCGAAAAGGGATTTGATGCCACTACGGTCAGTGACATTGTGGCGCGGGCCGGTGTCGCCAAGGGAACCTATTACCACTATTTTGCCGCCAAACCGGACATTTACGAGGCATTACGCCACCGTTATATGGACTGGTTTCTGTCACAGACTCAGCAGGCGATGGATGCCTGTGCGGCAGGTGATGCGGATGCCAGACTGGCAGCCTGGTGTGATCGTTCTGTCACGGCCTATACTGAAAAACAGGAACTGCATGATGTCCTGTTCCATCAGGGATTTCACCAGCAGGGCAATGACCATGAAAATGCCGTGCTGAATCAGCTGCTTGCCCTGATTGCGGAAGGTGAGAAGCACAGTCACTGGCGGGTGGCACATCCGGATATCACGGCCATGATTATTTATCACGGTATGCATGCGGCGGTGGATACCCTGCCGCAGTCCGGACACTACACCGCACAGACGCTGGGCGGCGTGCTGTATGAACAGTTTCTGCGCTTTCTGAAGGCCTGATCTGCTCTGATAAAAAAAGCCCGGTCGCAGCCGGGCTTTGCACACTCTGTTGTTTATACAGATAAAAATCAGCGTAATGTTTCATCCGCACGCAGAGTTAACACTTCATAGCCGGTCGCGGTCACCAGAATGGTGTGTTCGGACTGCGCGGATAATTTTTTATCCCGTGTCACCACCGTCCAGCCATCTTTTTTGGTTTTGATTTTCGCGCCGCCCTGGTTAATCATCGGTTCGATGGTAAAGGTCATCCCCTCTTTCAGTTCCGTTCCTTTACCGCGCACACCATAGTGCAGCACCTGCGGGGCTTCATGCATCTCACGGCCGATACCGTGACCGCAATACTCGCGCACCACGCTGTAGCCGCGTGATTCAGCATAATGCTGAATAGCTGAACCGATATCCCCCAGCGTCGCGCCCGGTTTCACCTGCTGAATACCTTCCCACATGGCATCATAGGTGGTTTTCACCAGTTTACGGGCCAGCGGCGATGCTTCCGGCATCACATACATTTTACTGGAATCGGCAATAAAGCCGTTCTTTTCCAGTGTGATATCCACGTTAATGATATCTTTATCTTTCACCAGTTCGTCCGCTTTCGGAACGCCGTGGCACACCACTTCATTCAGCGAGGTATTCAGCACATACTGAAACCCGTACTGTCCTTTACTGGCAGGGCGTGACTGAAGGGTATTCACAATATAATCTTCAACTTTGTCATTAATCGCCAGCGTGGAAACACCCGGTTTAATGAAATCGTCCAGCATGGCAAAAACGCTTGCCAGCAGACGGCCTGATTCCCGCATCAGCTCAATTTCTTCAGGTGTTTTTATAACGATACTACTCATGCTGTTCTCCTTTCCGGCTGACAGACTCTTTTTCCAGCATTTCGCTGACAAGCATTGTGAAGGTTTTATCCGGATTCATTTCAGCCTGCATTCCGATTTTGATCCAGAATTCTGCCTGAGCATTGATAGAGCGCGACATCACTGTGCTCGCCCGGCGCAGATATTCATGTAATTCATCGGAGATTTTAACAATACCCACGTGAAATCCTTAACTGATAAACCATATATAAAACAGATATGGTTCATATAGTAGACCTCCCGCAAACGGGAATCAATCGCATCCTGCTTATTCAGCATAATCCGCAAAAAATGCGGTTCAAAAAATAAGCAGCCCCATTCCTCTTTTTACCTGATCCAGCGTCTGCTGTGTCACTTCCCGCGCTTTTTCTGTCCCGCGGCGGATAACCGAAAGCAGATAAGGTTTATCCGCCATCAGCCGCGCCCGCTCCTCACGGATCGGTGCCAGCAGTGCCTGCAGGCATTCGTTCAGCACTGATTTGCACTCCCTGTCGCCTAAACCGCCCGCCTGATAACGGGTTTTCATCTCAGCAACCAGGGCTGTATCCGGATGAAACGCATCAAGATACGCAAACACCACATTGCCCTCAATCCGCCCCGTATCAGACACCCGCAGATGCTGCGGATCGGTAAACATAGCATTGACGGCGCGCGTCAGTTCATCCGCGCTGACAGAGAGATTAATGGCATTACCCAGTGATTTTGACATCTTACCGTTACCATCAATTCCCGGCAGGCGGCCGGTTTTACCGACTTCAGCACGGCAGTGAACCAGTAATTCCTGCCCGGTAACATGATTGATTTTGCTGACAATCTCATTGGTTTGTTCAATCATCGGCAGTTGATCTTCCCCGACCGGCACCAGATCAGCTTTAAACGCAGTGATATCCGCCGCCTGGCTGACCGGATAAATCAGAAATCCGGCCGGCAGTGTACGGGAGAACTGCTTCTGAATGATTTCCTGTTTAACCGTCGGATTCCGCTCCAGCCGGGAAACGCTCACCAGATTGAGATACAGCAGTGTCAGTTCAGCCAGCGCGGGCAGCGCCGATTGCAGGCAAATCACAGAACGGGCGGGATCGATGCCTGCCGCCAGGTAATCCGCCGCTACATCATAAAAATAACGGTTTACTTTTTCGGGTTGCGCACCGTTATCCGTCAGTCCCTGCATATCCGCCATCAGAATATACTGCACGGCAGAATGCTGAAGTCTGACCCGCTGTTGCAGCGAGCCGGTATAGTGTCCGAGGTGTAACGGCCCGGTGATACGGTCGCCGGTCAGAATAACGGATTGGGTGTGATGAACAGACATACGATTTCCTCTTTTATTGTGATCAGAGGCCGCCGGGGTGAATGCAATATGTCTGAAATGAAATCGCCGCACTCCGGCGGCGATTTTTGCAATTAAAACTGAATAACAAAACCGGCGCCGCATGTTGTGCGCCACCAGAAAGCATTGTGTGATAAACAGCCTGGAATTTTATTATTCATCATGCTGACAATGTACAACCTTTATATCTTATTGCCACTCTTTTTTTTGCTGCGACGGATATTTTCATTTCTGCTGTTTTTATTTACATACTTTATTCTTTGTCAGCACACCCCGGACAAAGATGACAAATCATGACAATAAATCAGTTTTCTTTCATTGAGTTACCGGCTTTATCAGGTAGAATCAGTCAGTGAAGACACATTATGATTTATTACCTTCCGCCGGAGAATGTTTATCGGATCAGACTAAAGTTATATTAAGGAGAATATATGTTTTTACTGACACTCGGATTTATTATCTTATCCTGTCTGTTTGCCACCGTCATGAGCCCGAAATGGGATGATTAAATGAACGCAGACGTATTGTCTCTCTGAACGCCTTTCAGTGTTATATCAAAACTGAAAGGCGTTTTTATTTATGATGCTGTGCAATACTCTGTTCTCCCTTTCCTTCCCGGCAAAAGCACATTTTTTTGATCAGTCATTTTTTGACTAATTCATATAATTTAACTATCTTCAAGATGTTACCAAGCTGAAAGTAACGCCTGACGCCTCTGAACCGGTTTCGTTTGTTCAGAGGCTTTTTTATTTCCCGTCAGAAATGTTGGTCAATAACCCGGTAATGCATTGTATATCATGGAAAAAATATACTGCAATATAAGTATCCCACCTGATATAAACAACTACGTGTAAATACTAAAAATAACCGTAAATACATTTTTATGCTGTACATCTTCCGTACAGCGACTATATTGATAAGCAGTTTTAATTAATTGATATTCACATTACTGACCTGCTCCTGACTGTGCAGGTACACGTTCTGACATGATTTACCCGCACACTAACCTGTGCGGGTATTTTTTATTCCCCGGACGACTGACAGCAGCAGGATTTTTTCCCCGTCAGCGCGGCTTCCTGTACCGGCGGACAAGCCACCGTGCCGTAAGAACAAAATACACAGCAGTCTCCCGGAAGCGGTTATGGTGTGACACCGTAAAAAACAACACCTGCCACCGGTTTCCCTGTAACGGCCTTGTGTTGTGCTTTTGTTTAGACAGCTCCCTTTATTATACACACATGAACTTTCCATACTGTTCATGATTATCATACCTATATCCTTTCCGCCCGGTCACGTTTTGTGTCCGGGCTTTTTTTTATTTTTTTCACTTTCTTCCGGGCACAAAAAAGGTCATCGCAGTGACCTTATTTATTATCTTTGTATCAGCGGGGAATTTTAATGATCCCGCCAATGAAAACACCGACGATAAACGGGAATCCCCCGAAGCCCAGACCGATTCCCCCGCCGATAATCAACTGACCACCGGTTTTTTCCGGTGTTACCGACGGAGAAACATCACCGCTTCCCGGCCGGAGAAAATCAGCGATTCCGCTGCCGATGACAGCGTCACACTCACGAACAGATAATTCTTTCATACGGATATCCTTATCAATAAAAAAGTCATATAGCGACACACCGGTTTACAGATAACGTCATGGTATGTGCATATATACTCCATATTATTTAAATCTTAATCAAGAATTCCTTTTTTACATCATGAAAAACAGAGAATAATCCGTATATACCGGTATTCATGCTAACTAATCCGTGGTCTTATTTATTATTCACAGCGACAATATAATCAGATATTACCTATCACCCCTCTTCAATAAAAAATAATTTCATTATTTATCTTACACTTCAATTTTAATTACTGACTGTTATTAAATAACACATTACTTACACGGACTGAATCGTTCTTTATTAGCCTGAGACAGTTCCAATGCCGCAAAAGCTTTGGCTTTTTCATCATACTGATCACTTTTCAGTACATCAGAGGCCAGAGTTTCAATATCGCTCCGGTTTGTTTTTTAGTATTTGATTGTACCAGTACCGATGTGGCCAGTTTCTTTATCATAGGAGATGGATTTTTATGTCCCGGCACCCTGCCGCCTGTGATATTAATTTTTAAAATAATCGGGATTAATGACACTCCATTATTATTTACCAATGGAAATAAATAAAAAATAACAAGCATCATCCCCCTTTACTTTACCCCTGTTTTTTCGCAGAAGAACAAAAATAAATTCCGGAAATAATTAAAGCACCACTTAAAAAATGGAAACTGTGTAATTTTTCACTGAGGAAAAGAACACCAAAGAAACCGCCACTCAGCGGGATCAGGTGAGAGAAAATCTCCCCTCTTGTTGCACCGATAGTCAGGATACCTTTATTCCACAGCAGGTATGATAGCCAAGACGGAAAAATAACCAGATAGGCAAGCCCGGATATAAACAGCGGCGAGGCATAATTTCCCATATTGCTGATCTGAAAATCATGTGAAAACAGATAAATAATCAGTATTGGTAACATCATCAGGCTGCCGGTCACCGAGCTGATGGCCACAAATGCATTACCTTTCACCTCACGGGGTTTCAGTCTTAAAAAAGCACAATACAACGCCCAGCTGATGGCGGACCCCAGTGCCCACAAATCTCCTTTATTCAGATGACTGATCACTTCTGAAAAATTCAGATTACCTTTAAATATCAGATAAATCACACCTAACGTACTCAATAATACGCCGATATAATTTTTCCCCTGAATTTTTTCTTTAAACACCAGCGCATTGATCAGTAAAACAATTGACGGCGTTGCCGACATATAAATAGCAGCATTAAGTGCTGTGGTATATTGCAGACCAATATACAATGTGACCGGGAATAAAACCTGTCCGCATAATGACAGAAACAGAATTATCCCTTTTGCCTTTTTCATGAATTCCCACTGCTGTTTCACCTGACTGAAATACAGCGTCATCAGTAAAACCGCCGTCACCAGCCAGCGCAGTTGCGATAAAATCACCGGGTCGGCTTCTGTCACCAAAAGATGCCCGACAACATAGTTCCCGCCCCAGAAACACGCCGCCAGCGTTAAGAATAAATAAGGCATATCCCGCTCCCGCCTGGCCAATATTTATCCGACCGTAACATGGTGACCACAAAGCAGACTTGTTATTTATCAAAATAGTTATGGTTTTTAAAATAATTTTTAATGAATGTGGCCAGGAGTGGCCGCCGGTTCTGTGCCCGGAGATGTCATAATCATATTCCGCCCGCTGCTGCCGGATCTGCTGGAAGCCACCGGCATCACACAATGCACGCCGTGCTACCCGCCGATAACGGATAATCACGCTTACTGGAATCTGCTGTCACACTACAGTGCCAACAGCTTTATGCTGTCGTCAGTGGATTCGGTAAAACAGCTGATCAGCGACTATGTGCTGTATCAGGATACAGACCGGCAGCGCTGCAAACAGATAAACCAGCTGCTGAGCGGTATTCACGCGGTTGATTCAGTACTGGATGACCGTCTTGTCCGGGGAAAACCTTACCGCTGTCTGGATCTGACAATGACTCTTGATCCGCATAAATATGACAATACCGGCGATGCCTTTATGTTTGTCATGCACTTATATCATTTCTTCCCGTTCTGCCTGTCAGAAAATATGATGCTGAAAATGAATGTGCAATTTACCGATAATGATACGGTCTGGCATTTGGCGCCTTATTTACTGAACGGGTATAAATCACTGATTTAAACATGTGCATCTGAGGGAAGTAGCTGAAATAAACGGGCCGCTATCACAGATTAACAGCCCGTTTTCAGAGACAGGAATTAACAGCGTATTTATTCGTCAACCGCCAGCGCCGGCGCTGAAAGAAGCAGGCACAGAGGTAACAGTAAATTAATTTTTATTTTCATCATCATCCGTACTGTTATTTGAGTAGTTACTCCGGACATCTGCCAGCATTTTTTCCTTGGCAAAATCTTCTTCCAGCGCATTCATGCAGTAGTTGATATAGAAGTATTGAAATAAAAATGTCCAGAATCCGTTAAGACGCAGAGAAATGCCGAATTCTTTTGCTGCATAATATTCTAAAGCGCTCTTCATCTTAAATGCCCAGACAATCCAGAAAACAGTCATCCCGATTGTGATGATAGTACCCAATATATCATAAATATTGTTTGATTCAGCGATATACCCGTAATTATAGGCATCACTCATAAAGCTGAATACATCCATAAAGACACCCCCATTGCAATCGCCAGATAAATGAACACTGAACTTTCAAATGGTTTCATTTTCAGCTCTGAATTAAAGGCATCAGTATTTTTTCAGGCCCACATTATCGGATAAATACCCGCAGTTAATATGCTGAGCAATACAAATTTACCGGTTCCCTGATTTGTGATTGACTTCAATGTGTTGATATTTTTCATTGCATACCTGTTGCTTTGAGTGAAGAATATACAGGAAGTCCCTGTTCTGTTGATTCATACCGATATAAATTGTGTCAGCAATTCCTGCCACAACTGTGCAAGATAATTTTTTCACTGTTACAATATATTTTATTCTGCAAATGTTACACTTCCGGCAATAAATAATAAAGCCACAGCAATACTTCGGCCCTTTATTCCGGAAAAACAAATAACATCAAAATAATGATTTACCAATCACATCAGATCATTATTATTTTTTTATAAAAATACACAGGTAACCCCGGTGGCACTATTCCGGATTTATCACTGCTGACAATTTCTGTCATTCAACGGGGCTATGATATGAAAAACCACAGGAGGCAGCATGTTTAAACCAAACAGCATTATTCTGTACGTCAGCGACGTTGAGAAAAGTACCCGTTTTTACACCAGACTTCTTAATGCAGAGCCTGTTGAACAATACAGTGAATTTTCTGTTTTTGCCTTATCGGACGATATGATATTAGGACTTCAGGCAAAATCCGGTATCGACCCTGCACCACAACCACATATTGGCGGTACGGAAATATGCATGTCAGATATCAGTAACCGGGAAGTTGATGAGATTTTTCGCAAATGGAGTGAACTGGATGCGAAGATTATTATGAAACCCGCAATGCTGGATTTCGGCTACACTTTCGTGGCAACCGACCCCGACGGACATCGCCTGAGAGTCTGTGCGACTGACACCACAAATATTGATTGATGATAATCTGTGATCTGAAAAAATAACAGGGAATACACTCCATGTTATTTTTTGCACAAACCAGTATCAGCAACATAAACCGTTGATGACCTGAATGAGGCTTTCGGGCATTCGATATATCCCTCAGATATAAATTTTTTATCCATGTACATCGAACCGATTATTAATAAAATAAAATGAAAAAATAGCCAAAGAAAGGAATATATAAAATAACACTTTGAAAAATTTATGCTTTTTAAGAAATTTTTCTTTATTTAAAAAAATCATGATACTGCCTGATGCAAAGTACAGTAACAATGGTACAGAAAGTATAAAAAACTGACCAATATGAACCTTGATAATATCTTTTTTATTTATATAGTCTGAAAAGTACACTACCGATAACCATATATAAACAGCAGATAGCACAATCAGCAATAATACCGTGAACGCTATATTATATTTTTTCTTCACCAGCTCATCCATGTCTCTGTTCCCTGAAAATGTACATCTATGATGAAAATCATGTCCTGACTCAGTATACCGGTACATTAATTTAATTCTGTGCACAACTCAGCTTTTAAGGCCACTTTATCTCCGTTCCGGAAATTTTTGGGCATACTGTCATCTGTAACAGCTTTACCGGGTGTTACCAACCGATAAAAGCCGCTATAATCAGTTCCGGGAACACTGCCGGAAGCGGCAGAGAGTAACGTATAAGTGCAAGATATAAGTTACTGAATTTTAAATAATTTATATGGTGATAGCGACTATGGCGTTACTGATTACCGAACGTTGCATAAACTGCGATATGTGCGAACCTGAGTGCCCTAATGAAGCAATTTCAATGGGGGATTCTATCTATGAAATTAATCCTGATTTATGTACTGAGTGTGTCGGGCATTATGATAAACCGACCTGCCAGTCAGTCTGTCCGATTACCAACACCATTATTATCGATCCTGAACATACCGAAACACAGGAAATGCTGTGGGATAAGTTTGTGCTGATGTATCACGCCGATAAGATTTAAGCGTAATGATGCGCCCGCAGAGGGCGCAATTTCAGGTGTTTGTTTCGAGAATAACCGTAGCACAAGCGTAATGACGCTCGTCGGCAATAGAGACATGGTAGTGTGTGACTTCACGGGCGGCAGCCAGTTCTCCGGCATAGCCGAGAAAGGTCAGGTTAGGTTTGCCTAGTGAGTCATTACTGACTTCAAACTGGTTAAACGCCAGCCCCTGACGGATCCCGGTGCCCAGTGCTTTGGATGCCGCTTCTTTAACCGCAAACCGCTTGGCCAGAAAGCGCACCGGCTGTTTATGCTGCCGGTACACGTCCCATTCCGCGTCACTGAGGATCCGTTTTGCAAAGCGGTCGCCGGAACGCCCGATAACCGCTTCAATACGACTTATTTCAACAATATCTGTACCAATGCCGACAATTGCCATTAACGACGGGCTTCCCGCAGCAGGGTTTTCATATCCGCAACAGCAGCAGCCAGTCCGCTGAAGACCGCACGGCCGATGATCGCATGGCCGATATTCAGCTCATAAATCGCCGGCAGTGCCGCAACACGCTGGACGTTGTGATAGTTCAGACCGTGTCCGGCATTCACTTTCAGGCCCTTACCAGCCGCATAAGCAACCGCATCTTTGATACGGATAAATTCTTTGTCTTCTTCCTGAGACGTTTCCGCGTCCGCATAAGCGCCGGTGTGGATCTCAATAAACGGTGCGCCGACATCATCCGCAGCATCAATCTGGGTATGGTCAGGGTCGATAAACAGGGAAACTTTAATACCCGCTTCAGTCAGGCGTTTCACCGCACGGGCGATTTTTTCTTTCTGACCGGCAACATCCAGACCGCCTTCCGTAGTAACTTCCTGACGCTTTTCCGGTACCAGGCAGCAGAATGCCGGTCTGATACGGCAGGCGATATCGACCATTTCATCAGTGACCGCCATTTCCAGGTTCATACGGGTCTGAATGGTTTGTCTCAGCAGTTCCACATCACGGTCGGTGATATGACGGCGGTCTTCGCGCAGATGCACAGTGATACCTTCCGCCCCCGCCTGCTCTGCGACAAATGCCGCCTGAACCGGGTCAGGATAGTTGGTGCCGCGTGCATTACGGACAGTTGCAATGTGGTCAATGTTTACACCCAATAAAACTTCACTCATTTTTTATCATCCTCCGGGTAACTTTTGTTATTCAGTTTAACCTTTTTCAGACGAAGAGGAACCACTGCGGCCATTTTCTTTTGAAACCAACGGCGGGCGCACAAATTGACGAAATAATTCGCGGCTTTTCAATGGCTTTCCGCCGAGATAGGGTTTTAAAGCGATGCGGGTGAAGCGTTTGGCGGCACGTAAAGTTTCCGCATCCGGGAATTCCCGGGCGGCAAGTGCTTTCAGTTCACGGCCGGTGAAACTGCTGTTATCCACCACCAGGCTGGCGATAAAGCCTTTTTCCTCACGGTAACGGTACGTCATGGTATCAGAGACTTCCTGACCGCTGCCCGCACAGTGAAGAAAGTCAACGCCGTAGCCGATATGGTGCAGCAGTGCCAGCTCAAACTGACGCAGTGCCTGCTCCGGTGTGGTATCACTGGCCGCGAGATACTGAAGGCAGCGCAGATAATCAAAAAACAGGGCGGAATAGGTAACGCCGTTAGCCAGCACCCGGGAGAGCAGTTCATTGATATACAGGCCGCTGTAAAGAACAGTGCCGGTCAGAGGTAAAGCGAGGGAGATAGGATCCGCATCGCGCAGGGTTTTCAGTTCCCCGCGCCCGCCCCAGCGGATCAGAAGCGGCGTAAAGGGCTGTAATGCCCCTTTGAGACCTGAACGGCGGCGGCGCGCCCCTTTCGCCAGCAGGCGCTGCCGCCCTTCCTGTTCAGTGAATACATCCAGCATCAGACTGGTTTCACTGTAAGGGCGACTATGGAGTACAAATGCGCGCTGCCAGCCGTCCATTGGTGCGTTACTTCAGGTCGTCAACATAACCCAGGCTGCGCAGTGCACGTTCATCATCTGCCCAGCCGGCTTTGACTTTCACCCACAGTTCGAGGTGAACACGGGCATCAAACAGGCGTTCCATATCAATACGGGATTCCGTCCCGATAGTTTTGATACGGCTGCCTTTGTTGCCGATAACCATTTTTTTCTGGCCTTCGCGTTCAACGAGGATCAGACCGTTGATCTGAAATACGCCGTTGTCCTGCACAACAAACTGTTCGATTTCCACAGTCACCGAGTACGGCAGTTCATCGCCGAGGAAACGCATCAGTTTTTCACGGATGATTTCAGAGGCCATAAAACGCTGTGAACGGTCAGTGATGTAATCTTCCGGGAAGTGGAACGGTGCCTGCGGAATGTGCTGACGCACGATGTTCGCAATGGTATCGACGTTCATTTTCTTCTCTGCACTGAGCGGCACCACGTCGAGGAAATCCATCTGCTGGCTGAGGAACGCAATATGCGGCAGCAGTTTGGTTTTATCTTCCACGTTGTCCACTTTGTTGATGGCAAGCAGTACAGGGCAGCGCAGAGAGCGGACTTTATTCAGTACCATCTCATCATCCGGCGTCCAGTTGGTACCTTCAACCATGAAAATCACCAGCTCAACATCACCGATGGAGCTGCTGGCCGCACGGTTCATCAGGCGGTTGATTGCCCGTTTCTCCTCAATATGCAGCCCCGGGGTATCCACATAGATAATCTGGTAATTATCCTGTGTATCGATCCCCATAATGCGGTGCCGCGTGGTCTGCGGTTTCCGCGAGGTAATAGAGACTTTCTGCCCCAGTAACTGGTTCAGTAAGGTGGATTTGCCCACATTGGGACGTCCGACTATCGCGACAAAGCCGCAATAGGTGTTTTCTTCGCTCATTCAAGCTCCAACAAAATTAATGCTTGTTCCGCCGCGGCCTGTTCGGCTTTCCGGCGGCTGGAACCGGTTCCTTTTACCGGCTGTTCAACACCGCTGATTTGGCAGTGAATGGTGAACTCCTGATCGTGAGCTTCACCTTTTACCTGAACAACCAGGTAGTTCGGCAGAGGCAGATGCCGCCCCTGAAGGTATTCCTGTAACCGGGTTTTCGGGTCTTTTTGTTTATCCCCGGGCGAGATTTCGTTCAGTCTGGATTCATACCAGCTGAGGATAATCCGCTCAATTGTCTGAATATCACTGTCGAGAAAAATCCCGCCAATCAGGGCTTCGACGGTATCCGCGAGGATCGATTCACGGCGGCTGCCGCCGCTTTTCAGTTCCCCGGGCCCCAGGCGCAGACATTCGCCGAGGTTAAATTCGCGGGCCAGTTCCGCCAGGGTATTTCCGCGCACCAGTGTGGCGCGCATCCGGCTCATATCCCCTTCATCCACTTTCGGGAAGCGGTGATATAAATCATTGGCAATAACAAAACTTAAAATAGAATCGCCGAGAAATTCCAGGCGTTCGTTATGTTTGCTGCTGGCACTGCGGTGAGTGAGTGCCTGCATTAATAAGTCCTGACGGGTAAAAGTATAGCCGAGTTTTCGCTGCAGCTGGTTTATCACTATCGGGTTCATGTGCGACCAAAAATTAGGATGTTTATAAAACGCACACGCAACAGACCTGTAGCCGCGAAAAGCCGCGATACAAAACTGTTGCGTTTGCACTGGCTCCCCGTATACCGGGGAGCCAATCATTTTGCGGGGCATATTCTACACTGTGATTACAGGTAATGCTCAGCAAATTCTGTTTTTTCTATTCTATCCGTCCGAAACGGCTCAGGCGCAGACCGGTAGGCCATTCACCTTCCTGTTTTTCAAGGCTTAACCAGATAAAGCTTGCACGGCCGACCAGGTTTTGTTCAGGCACAAATCCCCAGACGCGGCTGTCCGCACTGTTATCGCGGTTATCACCCATCATAAAGTAATGCCCTTCCGGCACCACCCAGGTGTACTCCGGTAATCCCGGCTGACGGAACAGGCGCTGCCCGCTGATGCTGTCCGGGGTGATTTCCGGAACAGTCAGAATATGGTGAGCAACCGGCCCCAGGTTTTCAATCCGTTCCGCCTGACGACGATAACCGACTTCCATATCATCTTCGATAGGGAACTGACGCGCGCCGCCACTCATAAAGGAGCCGCCCAGCGGGGATTTTTCCCAGCGGATAGCCCACTCGCTTTCATACTCCTGACCATAGGTGACCGGCAGGGTTTCACAGCTGCTCTGGTCTTTGGTACAGCCCGGATAGACCTGTAACTCTTTGGCATACGGGTCATAAACAACTTTATCGCCCGGCAGGCCAATCACACGTTTGACATAATCGACACGCGGATCTTCCGGATATTTAAACACGACAATATCACCGCGCTTCGGCTCCCCGGTTTTGATCAGGGTGGTCTGCGTGATCGGGTCTTTTAACCCGTACGCGTATTTTTCCACCAGCATAAAGTCGCCGATTAACAGCGTCGGCATCATGGACCCGGACGGAATCTGGAACGGCTCATAAATAAATGAGCGCACGATCAGGACAATCGCCAGCACCGGGAACAGGGATGCGGTACCTTCCACCCAGCCCGGTTTGGCCACAGTCTCAGCCAGATGGGCCTGATCCATGGTTCCTTCAGTCAGCTCCGCCATGCGCGCCAGTTTTTTCTTACGGGCCGGCTGAATTTTAAATTTATTCACCGCCCAGATGATCCCGGTAACCAACGTTGCCAGGGTCAGGATCAGCGCAAAGGTGTTCGCCATTATGTCTCCTTACAACCTGCTGAATGATTAATCTTTGCCGACATGGAGAATGGCTAAAAACGCTTCCTGCGGTAACTCAACGTTACCGACCTGTTTCATGCGTTTCTTACCGTCTTTCTGTTTCTGCAACAGTTTCTTCTTACGGCTGACGTCACCGCCGTAGCATTTCGCCAGAACGTTTTTACGCAGCTGTTTCACTGTTGAACGCGCAATAATATGCATACCGATGGCAGCCTGGATCGCGATATCAAACTGCTGACGAGGGATCAGGTCTTTCATCTTCTCCACCAGCTCACGGCCGCGGTACATAGAATTATCGCGGTGCGTAATCAGTGCCAGTGCATCCACCCGCTCACTGTTGATAAGGATATCAACACGCACCATGTCAGACGCCTGGAAACGTTTGAAGTTGTAATCCAGTGATGCGTAGCCGCGTGAGGTGGATTTCAGGCGATCGAAGAAATCGAGCACCACTTCCGCCATCGGAATTTCATAGGTCAGAGCAACCTGATTACCGTGATAAACCATATTGGTCTGCACACCGCGTTTTTCGATACACAGGGTAATCACGTTACCGAGGTATTGCTGCGGCAGCAGCATATGACATTCCGCAATCGGCTCGCGCAGCTCTTCAATATTGTTGAGCGGCGGCAATTTGGACGGGCTGTCGACATAGACGATTTCACCGCTGGTGGTTTCCACTTCATAAACAACGGTCGGCGCGGTGGTGATCAGATCGAGGTCATATTCACGCTCCAGACGCTCCTGGATAATCTCCATATGCAGAAGACCCAGGAAGCCGCAGCGGAAACCGAAGCCCAGTGCGGTAGAGCTTTCCGGCTCATAGAACAGGGAAGCATCGTTGAGGCTCAGTTTACCAAGTGCATCACGGAAAGCTTCATAGTCATCAGAACTGACCGGGAACAGACCCGCATAGACCTGAGGTTTGACTTTTTTAAAGCCCGGCAGCGGTTTATCCGCCGGTGCGCGTGCGCCGGTTAACGTATCGCCGACCGGTGCCCCGAGAATGTCTTTAATCGCACAGACCACCCAGCCGGCTTCACCGCATCTGAGGATCTCTTTATCGACCTGTTTTGGTGTGAAGATCCCGAGGCGATCTGCGTTATACACCTGGCCGGTGCTCATCACTTTGATTTTGTCGCCTTTGCGCAGTGTGCCGTTTTTAATCCGGATCAGAGACACAACCCCTAAATAGTTATCAAACCAGGAGTCAATAATCAGTGCCTGTAACGGCGCATCAGGGTCACCTTCCGGCGGCGGAATATCACGTACCAGGCGTTCGATCACATCGGTCACGCCCACACCGGTTTTCGCCGAGCAGCGCACAGCATCTGCCGCCTCAATCCCGACGATGTCTTCAATCTCTTCCGCCACCCGCTCCGGGTCGGCAGCAGGCAGGTCAATTTTGTTCAGAACCGGGACAACTTCCAGGTTCATTTCCATCGCTGTATAGCAGTTTGCCAGCGTCTGCGCCTCAACCCCCTGCCCCGCATCAACCACCAGCAGCGCCCCTTCACAGGCAGCCAGTGAACGGGAGACCTCATAAGAAAAGTCAACGTGTCCCGGGGTATCGATAAAGTTGAGCTGGTACGTTTCACCATTCTGTGCGGTGTAATCCAGCGTCACGCTCTGTGCTTTGATGGTAATGCCGCGTTCGCGTTCCAGATCCATTGAATCCAGAACCTGCGCCGCCATTTCACGATCGGATAAACCGCCGCAAATCTGAATAATGCGATCCGATAAAGTAGATTTACCGTGATCGATATGAGCAATAATGGAAAAATTTCGGATATGGTTGATTTTCAAGATAAAATTCTTCTTTGTAATGCCCTATAAAACTAGCTTTGGACACCTGTAAGGACTCAAAGCCAACACTCTATATTGCTGGTTAATAGACTTATTGGCAGCATTCTACATGCTACAGACACTCAACTCAAAGAAACGTTCATTTTACCGCAGAAAAAAACGGGCACGGCGAATAATCCATACGGATCGCATTCGTTTTGTCATTATCACCGACACCATTTTTTATATAAATAAAATTGATGATAAAAGCAAAACAATAAAATCAGCTCATTACTCCCGCTCGCGTAATATCTTTTTTATGATTAATAATCATATAGATAATTAATTTCCATCAAAATCAGCACATCATGCTAATCGTTCTGATTGACTATCCTCATTCCAAAACCGACACTCAATTTTAGTAATATATATCAATAATTTCATTTTTTTAGAAATATAACATCGGTAAATAATGAATTTAAAGAGTACTGCAAAGTACACACTTATGTCATTAACTAAATTTCATATTTATGAGGCCATTATCAATGGATCAAATAACCCGAATTCTTGAAAAACTGAATCAGCAACGCAGCGGTGAAACAACCGTGACACTGGCAGATTTTATGCCGATGTCC
>NZ_KV791697.1:0-5992 GCF_001807955.1 Morganella sp. HMSC11D09 | reverse complement strand
ACTGGCAGATTTTATGCCGATGTCCCTTGCAGAGATCCGCAGCCAAAACACAGGCCGGTTATCGCGTGAAGAAGCACAGTTACTACACCGCGCAGCGCAAAAAGAAAAGCAAAACAACATTCTCTATACCGCCAGGATTCTGACCCGCGCTAACCCGCTGCTGAAAAAAGAGATGAATGATGCCTGTTATTACGGCGCCACCCCATATGGCTATGATGATATTATTCCGCCTCGCGCAGAAAAATTTGTCGCACCCGGCGCCGTCTCTTCCATATTTTCCCCTGCCGGTTATCTGACTGAGCTGTACCGTGAAGCCCGGGAACTGCATCCAAAAGACAGTGACCGTAATCTGGATAAGCGCCGTCCGGACCTGGCAAAACTGGTGCTCTCTCAGGACAATCTGGATAACGAAATCTCTGCTCTGTCACTGGCTAATGAGCAACTGGAAACGGCGCTGATGGCGCAAACCGGTCAGACAGACAAAAACAAATATTATGAAACCCTGGCAAAGTCCCGCAACAGTGGTGTAACGCCGTATAACGTGCCGTTTGAGGGAATACATAATGCCCTGGCACAACGGAATTTTGTCCTGCCGGATAATATTCTCAGTAACCCCGCGAAGTTTGCCATACTGGCGGCATACGACGCCGGTATCTCACCAAAGTTATATAACATACTGACAGAAGACACAGAGTCATTAACCGGCACCGATCTGGAAAAATCTCTCAAAAGAAACTTCCCGAAGGTTAAGATTAAAGACCTGATGACTCTGGATGCGCTGGCCAATTATTATGAGCTTCCGGCAGATGACATTCAGGCCCTTATTGCTGCCGAAATAACAGGCCGGTTACCAACACCGGATGTATATAACGACGATAATAAACTGGTAATACCGGCAATAAACACTGGCGGAAAAATTACATTCAGTGAACTGGCCAAAACACAGAGTGATGAAAAACAGGCTGACTATATTGATTTAATTCCGCAGGGTGGTAATCAGTTTTTAGTTAATTTTAGTGTAAAGGAAACCAAAAAAGACGCGACGCATTTTAGTATAGGCTATAATAAATCGTTTAATAATCTGGCAGATAAAAATGGTTTTGTTCCTCTGGCCGGGGAGCACTACAGTATCCCCGTCACACTGGATGCTAAAATTTTAGAAAAAAAAACTAAAATCGGCATCACCAGAAAAAAACCAGAACCTGCCAGCGACGAAAATCATTACACCTCAGCCACCTTCACCATCCATCCCAATGCGGAACCGGGTATATGGCTCCTCAGACTCAACAAAACACTGCGTCTGGCAAAAGTCAGCGGTATGACCCCGCACGAAACACAACATGCATTAATCCACGTAAGAAATGATTCAAGCGAATACGAATTACGCCGTTTCACCGAAACGCTGCTTTACCGTAAACGTTACGGTATTGATACTGAAACAGCATTAATGCTGTGTAACGCCAGTATCAGCAGAATCAGCTATGACGGGCAGCTCAGCCATTTTGACCGCCTGTTTAATAATCCGCCGCTGAATGGTGTAACTTACACTTTAGGTGGTGATGATATTCCGATGGAACCGGATGCCGGAGACCCGCGTCGTGAAGTCCTGAAACGCGCTTTCCGGGTAGATAATACCGGCTTGTGGCAACTGCTTGTTATCACAAATCGTGAAAACAAATCCAAAACTATCGAAAACAAGACAGAAAAACTTCGTGGTCTGTTATTTGTTCGTCTGCTGGCGGATGTGCACAACCTGACAGTAGCACAACTGGATGCCCTGCTGCAGATTTCCCCTTACAATTCAATGAACGTTTACGCTTTAGATGGCAAAACACGCCAGAAAATGCTCTCTTTTCTGTCCCGGATCACCCAATGGCTGAATACACAAAATATCACGGTTGAACAACTGATGCTGCTGCTGGATAAAATATCTCCGGCGGCGCCGACCAAAGAGATGCAGGTCCTGCTGGATCTCCTGCGCAATGGTGGTATTGACAAAACCAATACAAAAACGCTGTATACCACCATGGCACCAGTGATTACTGCGGCTATGCAACTGGACATCACGGAATCAGGGGAAGCTCTGCTGCGCTGGCTGGATAACAATCATCCCGCAGGGATACTCACCACCAGTGAGGCCTGGAAGCTTATTATCAAAAAAGGGCAGACGGCCGGCGACAAGGAAAAATTGGCGGCATGGTGTCAGGCACTGGCACAGCGTGTATTGGTCATTCGCACCTTTACACTCAGTAATGCCGAACTTCAGACATTGTCACAGGGTGCACCGGCCGGAACCATTACTGAACTGTATAACATCAGTGATTTCCATAACCTGATTAACCGCTGCGGTGAACAGGCCGGTACGGTACTGGATGCACTGCAAAGCGGGACACTGACAGTTAAAATTCTGGCACAAGCACTGAATCTGTCAGAAGAGGTGATTACTCAGGCACTGACACTGGCCGGACAAAAACCGGAACTGACCACATGGGCACAGCTGGCCACATTGCCGCCACGGCTGGATTTGGCAGATACCCTGCATATCACCCCGAAAGATATCACCACTCTGCTGACAGTGTCTGAAAATGCGAAACCTTCTTATACAGACCTCTCCGCACTGGCCGGATTGTTACAGGCCGGTCTGAGCGAACAACAGACCAAACAACTGCAAAATCAGTCTGAGCCGCGCCGCAATGAAGCCCTCAGCGGGGAGTACCGCTCTCTGGTTATGAACAACCCGGTGGCAGACCGTGATGATATCTGGCGTAATCTGCTGGTGGACGGAAAAGTCAGCGCTGAAATCACCACCACCCTGCTGGCAGATGCCATCGCCGGTATTCAGCTCTATATTAACCGCACTATTGCCGGTGATGAGCCGGGTGCTGACAGTGACGCTCTTGAGCGTCAGTTCTTTAAAGACTGGGATGCCTGTAATAAACGCTACAGCACCTGGGCGGGTGTGTCTCAGTTAGTCTATTACCCTGAAAACTTCGTTGATCCGACCCTCCGTACCGGTCAGACCGGGATGATGAACACCATGCTGGAGCAGCTTTCACAAAGTGAGCTCAACAAAGATACCCTGGAAAACGGCTTCCGCCAGTACCTGACCGCCTTTGAGCAGGTCGCTGACCTGAAAGTGGTCAGCGGTTATCATGATACGGTTAATATTAATCAGGGTAACACCTGGTTTATCGGTACCAGCCAGACTGAGCCGAAAAAATATTACTGGCGCAAAGCCGATCACAGTAAATGTCAGAATGGCCGTTTTGCCGCCAATGCCTGGAGTGACTGGAAAGAAATTACCTGTGCGGTGAATCCTTATGGGGATATGGTGCGTCCGGTGATTTTCCATTCACGTCTTTATTTGTTATGGATTGAAAAACAAGTACAGAAAGATAACGCCGGTAAAGATACGGCATCTTTTACCCTGAAACTGACTCATATTAAATATGACGGCAGCTGGGCTTCGCCGTTCAGTTATGATATTACTGAAAAAAACATATCCGGGTGGAAAAAAACGGGTCTGTACTGTGCCGCCAGCCAGGAAGATAATTCACTGCTCATTGCCTGGTATCAAATAGAAAAGGAAACACAGCCCAATAGCTTCGGGCTACATATTCAGCCGGACATGAGCTGTAAAAAAGAACCGAATATAGCAGGGATATTAGCCACGGTTACCCATCAATTAGATACAGAAACTACCGTCAGGGTAAACACCCTCCTGAATCGTATATCCTCTTTCGAATTTACCCTGGAAAAACAAGAGGGGAATAAAGAAATTGATCTGGTCATCTCCCATGGCGACTATACTGTCAAAACTGAAAATAGTATATCTGCACTGATATTGAACCCTACTGCTTATATTAACATCACCCCCTATAAATTATTTAATTATATTCCTGATTTTTATCGCGAGAAATATATTACTCATCTTAACTCTCATTCCGGTACGGTTTATGCTCCGGAATCAAAAAAAATGGAGCCTGCCAATAATGCTATATCCGATAAGGTTAATGCTTGTGCTGTATATACTTATAATAACAAGCCACCGAAAAAACACATTTCTCTTTCCATTGGTAAAAATTATCCGCTAATTACTCATCTTGAGCTGGTAGGGCGTAAACTTGAGAGTTTCTTTATAAAGCACAAAGAAACATCAGCGTTGTATTATACATATGGAGATGTTACCGACGATAGGTTAACGTTGGAGGAAGATAAATATACTATCAGCACTGGTGGAAAAAAACTGGGCACGCTTAGCTTGGGCAAAATGATAGCACAAGTCAAAACAATCAGTTCAGATGATATCTCCATTGAGATTGAACTAAATAGTACGAAATTTGAAACAATAACAGGTAGTGACGTCGGACTCCGGCCACCATTATACCCGACAGTCTCAAGAGAAACACTGGCATTCCCGTTTGGGAAACTGTCTATAACCATTCCCGCTGGTGCAGATATTAATAACCTGGATTGTACTATAAAAGTCAGGTTCAAGAATACAGATGTTCTTGCAGCTACTACCACTTATAAACTGGTTATAAAAAAAACTGATCCAGTTCAAAAAGTCATCTCCCTGTACACCACGCCGGACGGCGCTCAATATATGGAATGGGATGGTTACCGTACCCGGTTAAACACACTGTTCACCCGCCAGTTAATTGAGCGTGCCAATAACGGAATTGACGCAATATTATCCCCTGAAACCCAGTATCTGCCTGAACCGAAACCGGGACAGGGCACCTATGTCACACTGACACTGAAACCGTATGACAAGAATACCCACGGCACTAACCGGGCATTTACGATTTATTACAGCAATGATGCCACAGGCTCCGGCAAATTTCCTGTTTACAGTGGCTCACTCAGTGTTACCGATAATACAGAAGTAAAATTATTTATTCCGCTGATTAAACCCGGAAAAAATGCGGTGAGTCAGTCTGCTGGTGCGCAGCAGGATACTTTATATCTCAATGCTACATACCAGAAAGAAGCAACAAAACAAATCCTGCTGTTCCGTACCGATAATAATCCTGAAGGCTGGACATTGGATAAAAGCGTTAACAACGGCACCTTCGCCGGCCTGGCAGAAAACGGCGTCACCGGTTTATTACAATCCGGTGAACCGATGGATTTCAGCGGTGCCAATGCCCTTTATTTCTGGGAATTGTTTTATTACACTCCGATGATGGTAGCAACGCGTCTGTTGCAGGAGCAAAACTTTACCGAAGCCAACCGCTGGTTAAGCTATATCTGGCAGCCTGCTGCAAGCGGTGCCGGTGACTGGCGCGTGCGTCCGCTGAAAGAAGATACCTCCTGGAACGCCGACCCGCTGGATTCGGTTGATCCCGATGCGGTCGCCCAGAATGATCCGATGCATTACAAAGTCAGCACCCTGATGAAACTGCTGGATCTGCTGATTGCCCGTGGTGACAAAGCTTACCGCATGCAGGAACGCGAAATGTGGTATATGCAGGCGCTGGGGCTGCTCGGGGATAAACCTGTCAGCATTTTCAGCAATGGTTGGGAAAATCCGTCACTAAGCAATGCAGCAGATAAAACTCAGGCAAAACAGTTTCATGACGAAATCAGCCGTATCCGCAGCGGCGGTCTGCTGCCTGACGTCCGCACTGCTAATACCCTGACCGGATTGTTCCGGCCACAGCAAAACGAAAAACTGCTCGGCTACTGGCAGATGCTGGAAATGCGCCTGTTTAACTTGCGTAATAATCTCTCCATTGATGGTCAGCCGTTATCACTGCCAATTTTTGCCGCACCGGCAGACCCGGCCGCACTGCTCAGTGCCGCAGCCGCAGCCTCCGGTGGCAGCAAACCTTTACCGTCTGCTGACATCCCGGCAATGCGCTTCCCGCAGGCACTGGACAGTGCACGTTCACTGACCGGGCAGCTGATGCAGTTCGGTTCCACCCTCCTGGGGCTGATTGAGCGCCGGGATGCGGAGGCGATGAGTGAACTGCTGCAAAACCAGGCC
>NZ_KV791696.1:386820-392760 GCF_001807955.1 Morganella sp. HMSC11D09 | reverse complement strand
CGGATATTATAAAAAATCGTCGCCAATCGTTCAGATTTACCCTGATGGCCATTACGAGACCAATGATGAATCTGAAGGGGCAGAAGTTTTCCGTACCGGCACCGGCCAGTATCACATCACCGGTATACTCGGTTATAACTCAGATGGTGCATGGGGCGTAAACGGTGGTATCTCAGTACCGAAAGACAATAACGGCCTTGAGTTGGTTTATATAGATGACAGGGTGCAGAGTGACGGCAGCCTGATTATTGAAACCTGTCACCGTCAGCATGCGCATTTGCCGGAACGTTTCCAGAACTGGCGGCTGAAAGAAGTCACCCCGGAAGGTGAGCGCATCTTCTACCAGGACGGTGAGTCGTGTGACCTGCCGGAATCAACCCATCTCGATGTTCGTGTCGAAATGCCACAAGGCTCTGTGTGGAATGTGAAGCAGCGTGAACTGATGGCAAAAATAAAGTTACGCGTGTAAATATCAGACGCGGGTATTAGTTTTTTGTACTGGCTTATCTGATATTATGTCTGTTATATAGTAGCTACACATATATAGATTATCAAGGTGATAATATGTCATCCAGCAATTTCCGATATGTCTAGATGTTTCTATATTATTCTATATTATAATCATAGTGCCCATGAATTTTTTTTAATTTAGGTAGTTGTATATAAAGGCCTTTTGTTATGGATAGTGCTTTGAAATGAATATCACCGTTATGTGTGTATTTTTTCACTTTCAGTGAGTTATTGTTACCAAAGTATAATCTATAGAAGTTATTCTGTATGGGGTATTTTTTGACTAGCTTTCCATTAAAGTAGATATTTACTATATATAGACGTTTTATTTTTTTTACATCACAAGTGTATTCCTCATGAGGAAGGTGAGCTTTAATGTCTATTTTATGAGTTTGGGAAGGGTCTCTGTATCGGAATTTTGTATTGTAAGTTGTTTTTGAATTATGTAGTTGTATTAACATTTTTTGTTTGTTAGCATATATTGGGATATATTTTATATCTTCATTATCTAGAATGAGTGTGATATGTGATTTTTTATTAATGGTAAATTGTATTTTTAATTTATCTATATATCCTTCAACTCTAAGGTTGCCAGAACTAGTAAATATAGAGTTGATGACAATGACTGGCTCCCAGCATCCATCACTGATTTTTTCTTTATTAATTACTCGTTCTTCTTTTGATTTTTTTTCAAAGCATGGGTGGATGGGCCAAGGTGGGCCCAGAGAATCAAATAATACTTTCGAACCAAAAGCATTTGCATAGAAAAAAACACGTTTACTACAAGTTCTGCAGCTAACATTTGGTATTGTATATGATTTTTTTGTATCAAAAATAATTCGGTCATCAATGTTAAAATTAATGTTTTTCGTATCGTTGTCTATTTTTGATATTTTGATAGGTACATTTTTTCCATTTATTTTTCTGAATATTATCATGTAATTATCACTTGTAAGTGTTTTTATATCTTAGGGATAGATTATATCATAACTCTAACTAATTAATATTGTAATTAGTTATCAAAATTTAAATAAAATTAAAAGAAATCAAGGTAGGAATTCACGATACTTCACCGGTGATTTGTAGCATTTTTTTGTTTATTTTTATTTAAAATCATATGGTTATTGCGACAATTTCAATCTAATGCTGCGCCACATGGGCTGGTTTGAAGCCGCTGACTTAATCGTTAAAGGAATGGAAGGGGCCATCGCTGCCAAGACCGTCACTTACGATTTCGAACATCTGATGGAAGGCGCTAAGCTCCTGAAATTCTCAGAGTTTGGTGATGCAATCATCAAACACATGTAATTAAGTTTACAGTGAAATAGTTAACGGGAACTGATTAGTTCCCGTTTTTTATTGTTCAGTCTGAAACGGTTATCAAAAAGTTTGCAAAATGATTTAGCAAAACGGTATGAAATTTGTACAGGTTGTAGGTGGTTTGAGGTTGAGATGTGCGGGTAAGGAGAGGGTCGCTTTGAGCGAAAAGCGGAAGTTCAGAATGTATACTTACTTCGATGCTTGTTAAGCAATGGGGAGTAGGTCAGCAATTTATTGTGAAAGCAATAACACTAATAGTATTAGTGAAGAGGCTAAAGATTTGTTTAGAATCCGCCCCCTTAAGAGGCGGTATTCTTGGCAAACATTTTATTTACTGTTTATCAATTGCAATAATGGGATCTCAGCTACATCATTAGGAATATAGGGGTCATCTTCTTTTAAATTAACCCCAATACAATCAACATCATTTAACCCAATTTCCCAAGCCCACCTAACATCTAACGTACTCATTTCTATCCCTAAACTATCTCTTTGTGGATGCTCAGGAACAATATTTTTTAACATCGCATCACATCCAAGATAGAATTTTCCACAGGCCTGATACGCAGTAAGAAATCTTTCTAGATTGACATTGCTATCAGGAGTCATCGTATTAATTCTACTGATCATTGTCATTCTTTTAGTTAATGGGGTTGTCATCATATTTTCAGATATTAGTACTCTATAATGAGTTGGGTTTTTAACTGAGATGCCCTTGACAATACAAACCCGTAATCTGGCTTTACTATCTACCAAGCCTACTGATGATATAAGATCTTTAAAAATATCCTCACCTATATCGGGGTGTTTAAATAATAGATATAACCCTGGATAACACGATTTTAATTGAGCGAAACCTACTCCTTGCCAGCGTGTTCTATCCCATAGACGAGGTTTGATTAGACTTTGTATGGAATAATCTTTATGTGTTATATTTTCGAAATTAAGTTCCTCTTCAGGCATTCTTCCTTTACCGGGTGTTGGAGCTTTTATATCCTCGATCTCCAACACTTTCGAAAATTCACTATCCCAGGATTTATCTCTTAAAAGAGGGTAAGTTTTCTTTTCAGAACTGGCGGAATAAATTTTCTTAATTTGTTGATCAATATCATTACCAAGAACATTTTCAATAGATTTGATACAGGCACCAAAACTAATTGCTCTGTCGAATGCAGCATCTTCGAAGATCATTTTTTCAATGTATTCTGTATTTTTTATAAAAAATAACTCGGGGAGAAGATTGAACACTAATTCTTTGAATTTATTAGTGATTTTTTGTTGTACCTCGATTCTAAAATCACTTACATCAAAACCAGCGCAATTTATTGTAAGATTTAGTTTTCCACTATTGCTATTTATTTCATGTGATAAGGATAAGTCATCATCGTCATCTGCTATTACTTCAATAATTAAAAATGCTTCTTTAAGATAGATGTTGTCAATCGTACAGGTTGCAAAAGCACCCTCTAAAAGTGATAAGACATTAGTTGAAAACTCTATAAATGGTGACCGATTCGGAAAGTTAATTTCTATAGTGCATCCAAAAATAAAAGATGTATGTACTCCTCGTTTGTCATGGTTATCTTTTATGCCCTTACTATTAAATCCTGTATCAAAGTCACGTATTTTTTGCAAGAAATCATTATGATCTTTATCGGCAGTAACTCCGTACTCACGTTCAAAATCTTCAATATAACCTAAAGCATATTTAAGACATCCCGATGATACAAAAAGGCCTAATCTATCGAGCTCATCGGGGATATTACTCTGTCGATTTATTCCCTTTAGGTCAGTGTTCAAAATGAGTTGACTTATGTAAAAATCGACTTGCTGATTTTCTTTATCGCCGAACGAGCTATCACTGATATTCTCGTTAATTATTAAAAACAGTTCATACCATAAAAGAGCATGTGCTAATTTCCCTAGTTTTATTTCTGTTAGACATAAATTATAATAAATTTCAGCCTGCTTTAAAGATATCTCATCATACTTCCAGAAGTTATCTGTAATCAAAGAAGCGGATAGAAGCAAGCATGAACGTGAACTCCATAGTAATCCAATGGATTCGTAAGCATAAGCAATAGCTTTTAATGCTAATATAAATTTATCTCGTGATTCCTCTTTATAGAGTGGAATAAAAGATTTTCCTAAATACTTGATTGCCTGATAAGGGTGACCATTTTGAAGCCTCTTTATACCTCTTCGCAGATTTAATAATGCCCCTTTAACTTCACCACCTCTAACAGCAGATTGCTCAGTCATATAGTCTAATAAATTTTCATATGCATCTACATCGAAAAAAATGTCATCTAGTTCGTTCAAAAGTTGGAAGTTTTTCTCAAACGGATAGCCTATTAAATTCCCGCTATTTTTAAAAATTTCATGTAACTCTTCAAATACAACCGAAGCATCTTCTACATCTGAAAACGTTGTCAGTTTATAAATGGCTTTGTGAGTTCTCGCTGTGAGCGCATTACTGGGACGTGAATCATCGTTAGCTATCTCATCTAGTTTGGCGAGCATGTTACGTTCAATATTCTCAATGTCGATTGTAGATGTTGCGTTGTTAAGTCTAATATAACTTTTATGAACGGTTACTAAATTTAAAACTTTTTCCCATTTTGAGGAATTAGTTGATGATGCTATACTTTCATACGCTAATTGAAGATTTTCTTCGAAGAGATTAAAATCTTCCATCCAAAAATGGGATTTCCAGGCGTATTGATAATACGCATCTAGCAATTGTTGATTAGTCCCGAATTTTTTTGAGATTTTTATAGCTCTTTCAAATAGACCTTGTGTTTCAATTAGTGGTTTCTCAAGTTCAGCGCTTAACTCTGCAATTTCTAAAAATATATCCACTTGTTCATATGAAATTTCAGCAGGGTTTATTTTCTCTCTAATATACTCGGTTAATTCTTCATATTTTTTATGTTTCTTATAATCATTTTCTCCAAAAATAACTTCTCTTTTATATTGCGTTGGAACTGACAATGAATCAATGACCAATTGCTCAAAATGATTTTTGTAAATTTGATCTAATAGCCAATTAATATCTAATATACGGACATCTATTCCAGTTTTTGTTTTTAGTGTATCCTCAACCTCTGAACGAATATTGGACTTTGCAGATTGATTCGTTACGCAAAATACTTTAGTATACCCACGCTCTGTTTCTTTTATCTTAAGTACATCTTCATGACATTTTTTCTTCCAGTCTTTACGTGTACTTACCGCAAAGGCCCAACGTTCTTTATTTGATGCTTCATTAACACCTTCGAACCAAAGGAGCTTATTCTGTTCCGAAACAGGGTATGTTTGTGTGTCAGTTTTACCATCCCCCCCTGCTACAGGACCAGTCTGTTCAAGGAGATTAGGGCAAATTATTTTTTCACATATTTTTTTTGCAAAATCCTCGAATTGTAATTCTTGATTTCTTGTATTTAGCGTAGAGAGGAAGTGTTCCAGTACAACTCTATCTAAAGTACCAGTCTCTCTGATTGTTGAATCAGAAAACTTTTCAGGGCGACGGCGCCTTAAAAATTCTTTAGATGAAAATTTGGTTTTCTGTACATTCATGATTGTGACGCTCCTCTTGCTATCGACAATAAACCTTTGTATGCATCAACTAGATTTATTGTTCATACTGCTTTTTTTGAAGAAAAAATTGCGGAAGTTTATTTCTAGACAAGCTATCTATGTAATCACTATACCACTGCATCATCTGTTGTCTCCCTTCCAAATACTGTGCATGATTGTAAGCCCCGTGAATAGCGTTCTGATCCACATGTGCAAGCTGTGTTTCGATCCATGCAGAGTTGAATCCTTCTTCGTGCAGAATGGTACTCAATGTGTGACGAAAACCATTCCCCGTCAGCCTTCCTTTTTATCCTAATAGCTCAATTACCTGATTAATGCTTTCCTTTGAGATCGGCTTAGTACGATCATTACGTCCAATGAATGCGATCGGAGATATGCACCTAATCTTATAACATCGTGTTTTCTATGTCCGTTTCTGGCACAAACCTGACTTATGACCTAGAAAACAGATATACGAGTTCAACTATGTATCAATAAAACATTATATCAACACTCTTATCCAATCTTTGC
>NZ_KV791696.1:384610-386800 GCF_001807955.1 Morganella sp. HMSC11D09 | reverse complement strand
GTATAAACGCTCCGATAATGACCGCATTTCATGAAATGTTGCCGGTGTTCCTTCTCCCCAGTCGATATCGGTTTTATCCCTGGCTTTTTTAAAGTTGGTGGTCAGGGTATTTGCGGTTACCTTGCCGCCGGGCTGTGACTGTGATGTATTTCTTGTGTAGTGGACTAAATATTTGCTGACATACAGATCACGGCATCCGGCAATCACATCCCGCAGACTGATATTGAGTGCCTGACACCGGAGGGAGAGGGGAATAGCAAGCCGCGTTCCGGTAACAACAGCCAGCAATACGGTATTCCCGGGATATTTATGGTCCTTACAAGGGATATCGTAAATTTTCTGCCACTGAAAAGCGGACAGAAATTTAACGGGACAAAGCGTCCGGAATAATGCCTGACGACCCGGGAACCAATAGTGTAAAGCACTATGCTGTTTTATCTTCCTTTTGCGCCAGTATTTTCGAAAGATTTATCTCTATCCAGTCTGCCAGTATGGTGACTTTTTCACTTATCTGTTCACCAAGATCGGTCAGTGTATACTCGACGTGCGGCGGTAATACCGGATATGACACGCGATTAATGAAGCCATCCTGTTCCAGCGCCTGTAATGACTGAGCTAACATTTTCTCACTTATTCCGCCGATTTTGCGTCGTAAATCGCTGAAACGGTGTGTCCCGTCACGAAGGGAAATTAAAATCAGTATCCCCCAGCGGCTTGTTACATGTTTAAGAATTTCCCGGGAAGGGCATTGCGCGGCAAATAAATTACCGTCGCGTAACTGTTGGGATAATGTTGAAGCTGCCACGTTGCACTTACCTTTTTGTATGTACTTACTTTAAGTAAGTCTAGGTGTTATGTTAACGAAACACAAGTGATACATTAAGGAGCTATCTTATGATTGCAATTACCGGTGCGACAGGCCTCCTGGGTCAGCATGTTATTGAAAATCTGCTGCAAACAGTCCCGGCAGGCCAGATTGTGGCGATTGTCCGTAATCCGGCAAAAGGTGCATCCCTGAGCCGGAAAGGAATTTCTGTACGTCAGGCTGATTACAATGATGAAGCATCATTAATCAGGGCATTACAGGGGGTTGAGAAATTGCTTTTGATTTCTTCCAGTGAAATCGGACAGCGTGTCACGCAACATCGTAATGTGATTAATGCGGCAAAATCAGCTAATGTGAAATTCATTGCTTACACCAGTTTGTTACATGCCGACACCTCTCCGCTGGGTTTACATACTGAGCATGTGGAAACAGAAAAAATGCTGGCTGATTCCGGTATCCGGTATGCCCTTCTGCGCAATGGCTGGTATACGGAAAACTATCTGGCCAGTGTACCTGCTGCACTTGAGCATGGTGTCTTTATTGGTGCGGCCGGAGAAGGCAAAATCGCTTTCGCTGCCAGAGCTGATTATGCGGCGGCTGCCGCCTGTGTTATCAGTGAAGACGGGCATGCGGGTAAGGTGTATGAGCTTGCCGGAGATGAGGCCCGGACATTAAGCCACCTGGCGAAAGAACTGACTGAACAGAGCGGAAAGAATGTTGTGTATCAGAATTTAAGTCAGGCTGATTTTGTTGCCGCACTGAAAAATGCGGGCTTGCCTGATGAGTTGTCTGAAATGCTTGCTGACTCTGATGTTGGTGCGTCCGTAGGAGGATTATTCGATGATAGTCATACTCTGAGTAAACTGATTGGACGACCAACAACAACACTTGCTGAGAGCATCAAAGATATTCTGTAATCTCTCTTTCGGTACAGAACACAGTATTTTCTGGTGGTAAATACCTTCGGGAAAAAGAAACTACGGGGATGATATGCGGAGGGGAAAGTATATCAAACTGGCACCTGCCAGGTCGGATAAACAGACACGATAACCGATGGATATTATTAAAGCAGATACAACTGAAAAAAAACAGCCCGGCTATTGCCGGGCAAATTGATTAACGGAAGGGATACTTGCGACTTCTGCAACCGAATATACCTGCCAAAAGTTAAACGTAATATAAACAAGTATAAATACTTGGCATTAGGTTTATAATTAAGGCTAATGGGGTTAATTGGTCTTTTTGCTTGTCGTTAAATAATAATTTAAGATTTTTTTCCGTCAATGCCTTTTGTTTTTAGATAATTATTCTGAGTTGTATATTTTTTGTTGATAGCTTGGTTTGTCAGTCAGCATATTATGCTT
>NZ_KV791696.1:369106-384590 GCF_001807955.1 Morganella sp. HMSC11D09 | reverse complement strand
TGGTTTGTCAGTCAGCATATTATGCTTTACCTTTAATATATGTTTATCAGGAGGTTCATAATGAAAGATATTAATTTTATTGTAGGGCAGAATATCCGCGACTTAAGACACCGTAATGGCTTGACTACAAAGGTGTTAGCTAAAATGCTGGGGGGCTCACAGCAGCAGTTGTCAAGGTATGAACGAGGTGTTAATAAAATAGATGTCAGTGTTGTATTTAAGATAATAAATATATTTCATGTGTCTTATGAATATCTGTTTCCTGAAACTCAGAATGATTATACAGAATCAGTAAAAAGCTCCTTTGTATATATGGAGCCTTTAGCAATCTGATGATGCAAAAAATACAATCATAAATGTTATTCATTACCATATAAAAAATGAATATCATTCTTATTTAAGAAGAACAAATACACAATAAAGCCAGCTTAACATATTGTGAGCTGGTTTTAATTTGTACAAAAATATCACTGCATAAAAACAGGGTATATCAGAGCGCCATGATAAATGCTGTAATATCAGTTGGTAAAGTCATTATTTATCCGCCGGAGATCAGTCAGCATCCCGCCGGAAGTTCCCTGCTGTCAATTTCCTTGTTACCCGCCTGATTAGATGTAATATCGGTATCTGACATAGCCATTAATGGTTTACTTAAGGTGCTGATATGAAAAAGAACGATCTGATTGAATATATCCGGACTAATTACGGCTCAGCCCCTGACTATCCGTGGATTAAATATCCGGATTATGCGGTATTCAGGCACCGCGGAAATGCCAAATGGTTTGCTATCATAATGTCAGTATCTGCTGATAAAATAGGCGCCGGAGACGCAGAGAAAGTAGTGGATATTGTTAATGTTAAGGCTGCGCCGGAAATGGTTGGCTCTCTTCGTTTAAAGGATGGTATCTATCCTGCGTATCACATGAACAAAGAACACTGGGTTACGATAATACTGGATGCTGAGTTCAGTAGTGAAGAACTGAAGTCATTAATTGATGATAGTTACAGACTGACCTGGTAACGATAATTTACAGGATAAACTCTCCGCAATTCCTTGATAGTTAGCATGTTTCGTTATTCCGGAGCCCATATATTAAATTTTCATTTTGTACCTTTATCCAATCTTTGTTGTGATCATCATGATATTTATCGGTTTGTTGCTGATTTTTATGTCCCGGCAGATTTTTGGTTTCCGGGGCATTTACTGGCATGCAGAATATCGCATTCCGGTGCTGTAATACCCCCGGAAACAGTTGACCCATGAAATCAATCGATATATAACCAAGTATATATCGGTTAAAGTGGGTAATAATGATGAAAAAGTATCTGATTGGGTTTATTGCTGTCATTTTTTCATTCTCCGGCCAGGCGGCGCGGGAGTTTACAGATCAGCTGGGGCGCAAGGTTGTTATTGATGATCATGTTGAGCGCGTGGCTGTTCTTCAGCATCAGACACTGAATTTACTGGTTCAGTTGGATGCAACGGACAAAATTGTGGGCGTGATGGGAAACTGGCGTGAGCAGCTCGGTCAAAATTATGAACGGCTGGCACCTGAATTAGTGAAAGTGCCCAATGTAGGCGATCTGAAAAGCGTCAATCTTGAAAGTCTGGTGCAGTTGAAACCGCAGGTAGTTTTTGTCACTAATTATGCGCCACAGGAAATGATCGATAAAATTACGCAGGTGGGTATCCCGGTTATCGCCATTTCACTGCAGAAAGACAACAGCAGCCACGCTAAAAATAATGTGAATCCTGAGCTTGATAATGAAGAGCAAGCCTACAATGACGGGCTGAAAGAAGGGATTACCCTGATTGGTGATATCGTTAATAAGCCGGACAATGCAAAAGAGCTGATTAAACAAACCTTTGACAGCAGGAATATAGTGACCCAACGTCTGAAAGATATCCATGAAAGTCAGCGTGTCCGGGCCTATATGGCAAACCCGGATTTAACCACTTACGGATCAGGAAAATATACCGGTTTAATGATGCAGCACGCCGGCGCAATGAATGTTGCCGCTGCGACCATTAAAGGGTATAAACAGGTTTCTCTCGAGCAGGTTATCAGCTGGAACCCGGAAGTTATTTTTATTCAGGATCGCTACCCGGGCGTTGTTGACGAAATTAATAACGACCCCCGCTGGCAGGTTATTGATGCAGTGAAAAATAAACGTGTCTATTTAATGCCGGAATATGCCAAAGCCTGGGGATATCCGATGCCGGAAGCGATGGCAATCGGTGAGTTATGGATGGCTGCTAAATTGTATCCGCAGAAATTTGCCGATATTGATGTGGATGCTGATGTTAATAACTGGTATCAGAAATTCTATCGCACTCAATATCAGGGCAGTCATTAATGCATATTATGGCGGCCGGCAGTCTGCGGGGAGCGCTGACTGCCATTTTAACCCGTTATTCCGGTAATAAAATACCGCCGGTAACCTGTGATTTTGGTCCGGCCGGTTTATTGCGGCAAAAGATTGAATCCGGGGTAAAGTGTGACCTGTTTTTGTCTGCGGATCGGACACATCCGGAAGCATTACTCCGGAATAAGACAGCATTCAGTGTTGAGCCTTTTATTGCCAATTACTTAGGAATTACCACCACCATTGAATTAGCTGAACAATATCCTGACTGGCAGCAATTACTGCGTGCTCCGGATTTAATTATCGGTACTTCAACGCCGGTTGATGATCCCTGCGGCGATTATGTGGTGCAGTTTTATTCTGAACTCAGTAAAGCCGATCCGGAACTGGCGGAAAATATCCGCAATCGTACACGGTATCTGGTGGGCGGAAAAAATTCCCCGGTGATCCCAGCGGGACAAGTGGCGTCTCAGTGGCTGATTCACTCTCATCAGGCAGATATATTTATTGGTTACCGGCACTATCAGAAAAAAATGTCAGAACTTCCCGGACTCGCGACAATAGCTATCCCGGAGGCGCATAATGTCAAAGCAATATATTGTATGGCCTTAATGTCGCCGATAGCTCAGACTTTTGCTGATTACCTGTTACAGACTGAATCACAACAGATTTTTGTGGAAAATGGTTTTGTGTCTCTTAGTTGAAACAACTAAAAAACGGCTAAAAATATGACGGGAAATGTTATATTAAAACAGTCAGATAAAACCAATATGTTGAAAATTCAACCTGAATACCGGGGCTGAGAGTGAAAGGAAAAAACGTTATTATTGTTCATGGTTATACTGCATCACCGGCAGATAACTGGTTTCCGTGGTTAAAAAAAGAACTGGAATTGCTTGGTGCCACAGTTGCCGTTCCTGCGATGCCGGAACCGCATTCTCCTGATCCGCAAAAATGGCAGCAATGCCTTATCAGCAACAATATAACAGCGGATGAAAATACAATTTTTGTCGGGCACAGTCTTGGTTGTATTACGGTGCTGCGATATATCACTGAACATATTCCGGAAGGGACAAAACTGGGTGGTTATATTTTAGTCTCCGGTTTTGATTGCAGTCAGGAAACACTGCCTGAGCTGGAGGCGCATGTTCAGTATCCTCTGGATTATACTAAGCTGACAGAGATTTCTGATAAACGAATTTCAGTCATATCTTCTGACGACTGGGTGGTCAGTCCGCAGGCATCGAAAACGCTGGCGGAGTCGTTGCAGACTCAGGTTATTATTGAAAATAACGCCGGACATTTTTTGGACAGGGAAGGATATACTGAGTTTTCGGCGCTGCTTAATATATTCAGAACTGTCTTTTCTGTTTCCTGAAATGCAATTTATATTATTCCTTATTATTCATGTCGTGCTGACAGGATGTTCAACCTGGCCGGAGGTCGGGCACAACAAAACGGATTGGCCGCAACCCCATAAAAATTCACGTACAGCGGAGCAGAAAAGGGCTGACAGGGCACCGGTGCATGAACAGCAGCGGGCTGTTATGAGAGGGGAGCGCCCTGATTATGAGGTATTTGAACGCTACTGAACCTGTTTTGCGGAAAGAGAATATTTATCCTTTTTTTCATTGGATCTGAGTGAGTTATGGAAATTATTTCCACCGGATGAATGGTAGATTATTTTTATAACAAAACGGAGGAACACATGAAAAATACACTGTATCTTTTAAAAATGGGATTTTCTGACTTAAATTATCCCGGTAGTCTCTTTCTTTGCCCTGACTGCACGCTGTTAGAAGGCGTTCTTGCCACGAATCCTGAATTGCGTGAATCAACAGATGTTGTTTATGTTGATTTTGATAAACCAAGAAAACTGCTGGTGGATCTTATCGGGGAAGAAAACCAGTCATTGCCTGTATTAGTTTTCGCGGACGGACAAAACTTTATTAATGACGTTGATGGTATTCTGGCCGAATTTGCCATGACAAACGGATGTCCTGCAAAACATCCTTAAGCGTCATCGATACACCAGAAATCAGCCTCACTTCCGGTGAGGCTTTTTCTGTGTCTTATCCGGTTTTACATCAGTCAATAACGGTTATTTTTAAAGGACGGAATTTACTGTAGCACCATAATCCGATAAAAATCATTGTTCCGAAGATAACAGTAAACGCACCAATAAACACCGCAATAATCTCACAGGCGGGAACAGGAGATCCTTATAACTGATTAAAATATTAAAAGATTTATTTCAGCAAATAAATCATCTATTAAATAGATAAATATAGGTTATTTATTTTGCAAATAAAAGTAATAGTGGTGAAATTCATTTTATATTTTACTTAGTCTCAGGTGGTATTATCAGTTGGTAACATAGCGTTATTTTTCATTGTGTTTACATATAAAATAATCTTATGTAATAATGCGTGGGTTAAATTATCAGGAATTAACCTTATGCATTATGTAGTTATATCTCATTTGTCATTATGTCTTCTTGTCGGATGTGCTGAAGCAGGCAATAAAACTAACGCCGAATTAACCGTCGCCACCAAAAAAACACCTGAAAATCTTATGAATAAGCCGACCTATATGCTTGCCGGTCATTCGAAATTTGAACAGGATGCAGAGAAAAGCCGAAATAAACAGAATGAACTTTTTAAAGCCGGATTAAAGGAGAGCAGAAATACCGGTATCGATAGTGATTTTTCTTATAAGCCTGCGAAATTTCCTTCTTATGCATATGGCCAGTATGCATCGCCGGAATTTGTCTGGAATAGTGAAAAACAGCTCTATGAAGTAAAACCATCAGCCAGTATGACCTTAACAATAACCCCTTGATTTGTTGTCCGGTCGGTCGCTGCATAATCTTCATGCAAAACGGATACGGTATTAAACCGCAAACCTATGTCAAATTTTTTAAATCCGGCCTTTGATTTGCGAACTGAAATCGCAGATGATGGCACTATAGTCACTGACAGGAGGTAAGTTGTTATGTTTCCGGAATACCGTGATTTGATCTCCCATCTTCGCCAGAATAGTCATCAGTTTCGCACGCTGTTTGATAAACACAACCAACTCGATCATGAAATTGCCCGTCTGGAAAAATCGGACAGAAGCGGCTACAGTGAGGAAGTGGTGGAACTGAAAAAACAGAAATTACGCCTGAAAGAAGAAATCCACCAGCTTCTTAAAGATCCGCCGGAAGATGACTGAATTTCCTTAATATGCCATCGGTTAATCCGGTGGCTTTTTGTTTACAGGGACAAAAAAGGGGAGAAAAAATGATTTGTTACCGGCAGATGGTTAATACAGATTGCGGGCAGGTTGCGGCACTATTACAGGAGAATGCTCAGTCACGGCAGGGCGGATTGCTGGGGGAATATCCCCTGAAGAAAGTTGAAAATATGTTTGCGCATGCACTGACGGTGATTATTGCACAGGATGGTGACGTGATTGCCGGGGTGGTGTTCAGTTTTCCGGTGCAGTCCGCACAAATATCGCCGGTGACAGCGGTGATTTCACAGCAATTCGGTGAGTTACTGGAAAATAACTGGTTTTACGGCCCGGTCTGTATTGCGGCAGATTATCGCGGACAGGGAATTTTACCGGCGCTGTATCAGCGGCTGTGTGCGGAAAACAGTGGAAAACCGGTTGCCTTTATTAATCAGGATAATGAACGTTCGGTTCGTGCACATCTGAAATCCGGTATGAAAGAAGCCGGTCATTTTATCTGTGATAATACCCCTTACTTACTGATGATCGGCCGCTGAATATCAGCGGGTTTTATCTTTTCCGGTTTTTATTTCCTGTTTTTACGTATTAGTGACTATACTGAAATCGTCATTATGATTTGCCGTATTAACATGATTTTCAACCGAGGAGCTTGTTATGGGGTATTACGAGTTAAAAAAATCGACCAAAGATACACCGCAGCCGTACTATTTCGTTCTGAAAGCCGGAAACCATGAAATTATCGCCACCAGCGAAATGTATGCCTCAAAGCAGGGGGCAATGAATGGTATCGCGTCTGTACAGAAAAATGGCCCTTCTGAAGTTATTAAAGATCTGACCTGATCAATAAGCAGCAGATTTATTAAGGCCCCTGAGCATATCAGCGGGCCTTTTCTTTTTCCTGTGCCGCTGAACTCATCCTGGCTGAAATACAATACCGGTTGTCCCGCATGCAAAAGCAGATTGCCCGTCTGCTGTTTATAGTATGGGTAACAATTATGTTCAGCGGGGCGGATTCTGTGTTTTTACTCTTATTAGCGTGTGGCTGTATTGTCGGGGCGACAACGGTATTGTTTGGTTTTGGCGGCGGATTTTTTATTGTTCCGCTGCTTTATGCATTGTTAACAGCTACGGCAGACAGCCATACCGCAGCGGCGGCCATGCATATTGCAGTGGCAACATCCACCGGAGTGATGATATTCAGCGCATCAATGGCAACACTCCGCCAGCATCGTGCCGGAATGATTAACTGGCCGCAGGTGCGTCCGCTGGCGGGATATATTGCCGCCGGTGCGGTGGCAGGTGCATTGCTGGCGATTGCAGTTCAGGGGATATGGGTTAAGTGGATGTTTATTGCTTACCTTGCCATCACTATTCTGGACAGTATTTTCCGCCCCGGGTTTATGACACAGTCAGCGTCTCATCTGCGGACAATGTCAGCGGGTGCTGTTGCGGTGGCCGGTACTGTGATTGGTGTGGTGGCAGCATTTCTGGGGGGGGGCGGCAGTGTGATGACCGTTCCGCTGATGCGCCGCCGTGGTGCGGAAATGGCACAGGCGACGGCAATGGCTAATCCGCTGTCTTTGCCGATGGCACTGACCGGTACACTGACTTATATTCTGCTGGCCCGCCATGAGACGGCAGCATTCGGCAGCGGTTTTGCCGGTTATGTGGATATTCAGGCTTTTATGTTACTGATTGCCGGATCCTGGCTGGGGCAGAAACTCAGCGCGCCGCTGGTTGGCCGGATCCCGGATAAACTCTATGCTAAATCTTATCTGGCGCTGCTGATATTTGTGCTGCTGGTGATGGTGGTTGTGCAGTAAGCAGGATATCTCCGCCGAAAAGTAATAATCTGCAGCGAATTAACAGAGTGCGGATTGCCGGTTGATTTTGTGATCTATCAGCTTTACTTATATCTCCGGATGTCCTTAAATATCTGCGGGTTCTTTGTTTGTCAGATACTAAGTAAGGTTTACAGGAGATTCGATCATGTCACCAATGACGAAAAGTACGATGGTATACCCTATTGGTTTCTTCACCTGCATGGCACTCATTATCTTTATTGTTGCGTTAGTGATTTGATAACGGGTAATGAAGAAGAAAGGAAAACCTCCCGCGTGAACGGGAGGTTTTTTTACGGCCCCGGTATGGCGCCGGTTTAATCCGCGGATAACACCGTTATAATGATCAGATTGCGCCCTGTTTTTCCTCTTTAACTTTTTTCGCTTTTTTCCCTTTTTCACTTTTTACTTTTGCTTCATGTTTTACGGCTTTCGCATGGCTGTCCGCTTTAGTGGCGGTAATACCGGAATGCGCAGCGGAAACTGCCGGTGCCGGAGTCGATGCCATTGCACCGAAAGAGAATAAACCGGCCAGAGTTGCAACAATAAGGGCTGAATGTTTCATTATGATATCCTCAGGATTTCGGGAGTATTTATACCTGCTCAGCGGGTATGGATGAAACATATTCCTGTTTTTTTCGCCGCACAACGGGATATACATAAACAGTGGCAATATTTTCAAATCTCCAGAAAACTGACAAATCCTGATATTCCGCTATAGTTAACAATATTGAATTTATTGTTTAAAATCATTTTGTTATGTCGGTATTTTTTGAAGTTTAAACGGTTCATCAACAGGAAATAAATTTATTATTTTCCCGGATTAAGTTTTTTTTGTAATTCTTCTGTCAGCCGGACCAGTTGCATCTTGTCTTTTTCTGAAAGATATGCAGTGTAATTATCCGCAAAGCGGTTAATACGCTCCATTCCTTTGATTATTTTTGCTGCTGCCTTATCGATATCACTCTGATTTGTATTCATTGTTTTTTCCTTTACAGTGCCGGTGTTATTACTATTATCATAAAAAATAGTGATTAATAGCTTAAATTGAATTAATCCGGTTCATCATAAAGAATTAAGAGAGTCTTCATTTTCTTTTTTCCGGAGAGGATTATTGTGGAAGGTTAAATAAGAAAATACGTTTTTCCACATTGCATAATCCGCCTTCGCGCATTTCCATCGGGTGAACGAGCACCGCGTAGCGGGGAAACCAGGTGTTGATCCGGATCTTGTCATTGACGGATATCGGATCATTCACTACGATATTAATTCATTCAAATGAATTAATAAAAGGTGACTTATGAAAACAGCAAACACAGCAATACCGGCCGGGTTCTCTTTACAGGAGCGGGATCGCCGCTGGGATCTGGCGCGTGACATCATGCGTCAGCGTAATCTGGATGTTCTGATTGTTTATGGTGACCGGGAATCCGCTGCTCCGGCACCGTTCTGTGTGGATCACTATTTTACCAATGACCGCCTCGGGTCTGTGGTGATTTTTTATCAGGACAATGACCCGGTTGTGGTGACATTTGCGCCGATGATGATTGCCGACCATATGCAGGCCGCATTACGCGGGGACAATCAGTGGTTGTCGCCGTCACAGATTATGGTCGGTAAAACCGGACGTAATATCGGGGCACTGCTCCGGGAGATGAATGTACCGGCGACGGCACAAATCGGCGTGATCGGGCTGGAGCCGTATCCGCCGTTCTATTTTGATGGTGCGATGCCGTTCAATACCCTGACCGGGATTAAAGAGGCGTATCCGCAGGCGGCGATTGTACCGGTTTACCGTGACTTTTTTGTCCGCGCGTCCGTAAAAAGTGAGGAAGAACTGGCACATATCCGCCACGCTGCCGCCATCGGTGAAGCGATGAGTGAAGCCATGCGCGTGACAGCGGTACCGGGGAACAGTGAGGCAGATATTGCGGCAGCAGTCACTGCCACCTGTTTATCTGCGGGGGGATTTACGGCGGAGATCCTGATGGGATCCGGCCCGGAATATATCGGCTGGGGTCAGCCTGCCTGGCAGTACCGCTCACAAAAACCCAGAGAGATTGAGCGCGGTGATATTGTGTTGTCAGAAATTTTCGCACTGTACGGAATGTATGAAACCCAGCATCAGGCGGCGGTTGCGGTCGGTAATATTCATCCGCAGCTGGAGAAAGCGGCACAGGTCGCCCGCGAGTGTTATGACATCGGGGTGTCATATCTGAAAGAGGGCGTGACATTCGGGGAAGTGGTGGATGAGATGGAAAAACCGCTGCTGGCTTCCGGCGGCTGGCATGTGCATCCGCTGATCCACAGCATCAATCCGTATGGTCCGATCGGGTTTGGTACTGCGCCGGGAATTGAATCTCTGCCGCTGGTATCCCGTTACCGCAAAGTGGAGCGCCTGCCGAATCCCGGCCGGGAACTGGTGCTGAAGGCAGGGATGAGCTTTGCATTTGAACCGAATTGTGCCTTTGGTTATCATCTGTGTAACCTTGGCGGTACGGTCATTGTCGGGAAAAACAGCGGAATTGAGCTGAATGATAATTCCACCCGGCTGATGCGTGCTGATCTCTGATTATACCGGTGAATCCCGCAGATGACGGAAAAGATGAATAAACATACGCTCTCCTCAGAGCAGACCAGAGAGAAACTGATACAGGCGGGGATCCGCCTGTTTGCCCTCAGCGGCGTCAGCGGTGTCCGGACACGGCAGTTGGCGGAGGAGGCGGGTGTGAATCAGTCAGCCATTCCGTATCATCTGGGCGGTAAGTCGGGCGTGTATGCCGCGGTGATCCGGAAAATTACTGATGATCTGGCCGCTGTGACGGATGTCAGCAGGATCGATGCTGCCACAGAGGCACTGACGGCACAGGCGCAGCCGGGCAAAACGGCACTGAAAACAGTACTGGTCAGTATGGTCTCCGGGCTGTGCAAGGCATTGTTATCGCCGGAACGCGCTCTGTACGGCACGCTGATCCTGCGGGAACAGCTGGAGCAGACTGAAAATTATGATGTGATTTATCAGTCATTTATTGAACCCTTTCATAAGCGGCTCTCTCTGCTGGCACAGCTTGCAGACCCGCAGGCGGATACAAAAACAACCATTATCAGGGCGCATGCCCTGATAGGGCAGATTCTGGGGTTTGTGGTGGCACAAAAGGCGTATCTGTGCCGCAGTGAAGCGAAATCTGTCAGTGAGGATGAACTGGCGGAAATCACCGGGCAGATTGTACTGCTTTCCTGCCGGGCTCTGGGACTGGATGAGGCGTGAATGACAGTGCCGGAGAGTATCCGGCACTGTATTGTCGTGATTACCAGCCGGGAACGGCGCCGCCGTTAAACAGCGTTTCCGCGGCTTTGGCAACTTCCGGCGACTGATAAGCTTTAATAAATTTTTGTACATTCTCCGCGTCTTTATTATCTTCACGGGTCACAATAATATTGACGTACGGTGATTCTTTATCTTCGATAAACACACTGTCTTTTACCGGGGATAAGCCGGTTTGCTGAATATAGGTGGTACTGATAATGGCTACCGTGACTTTTGGATCTTTAATCACCCGGGGTAACTGAGCGCCTTCCAGCTCCATGATATTCAGTTTCAGCGGATTTTCGGTAATATCCAGCGCGGTCGGTAATAAACCGGTGCCGGATTTTAATTTAATCAGCTTCTCTTTTTCCATTAATAATAATGCACGGCCGAGGTTTGTCGGGTCATTCGGCATGGCAATGGTATCACCGGTTTTTAATTCACTGATATTTTTAATTTTATCGGAATAACCAGCCATCGGAAAGACAAAGGTATTTGCCACAGCGACCAGGTTATAACCTCTGGCGTTATTATCCTGGGCCAGGAACGGACGATGCTGGAAGACGTTGGCATCAAGATCACCATTGGCCGTCGGATCATTCGGTAACAATGAACCGCTGAAACCGACCAGTTCGACATCCAGTCCGTATTTTTCTTTGGCCACTTTTTTGGCAACCTCAGCCACATCCTGCTCGGCGCCATTAATCACACCGACTTTAATTTTTGTCATGTCAGTTGTGCCCTTATCACAGCCTGACAGTAAAAATCCCAGTGCTAAAACGGCACCGGAAAAAAACAGAGAGAATTGCTTTTTCATTATGTTCACCATTCTGTTTACTGAAAGTATGTACCAGTAAATAGCGGTAAAATGAAAGAAAGGTCAACGGGAAGGGTGATGCAAAAATTTCATCTTGACAGAAATAAAAAAAAGCCCGCAATCCGCGGGCATAATCACAACATTTCTTCAGGGTACTCTCTACTTGGATGAACTTACTATACCGGAGCGGATGTGTAGTAGTGTCCGGCTTTTTAAAGCTTGATTAATGTATTATCGGGATTTGTCAGCAAACCATGACAAAGTGTGACAGACAGCACATTAATATCCGAAAGTTATCATGATAAGAAAAAAAGAATATAGCAAACCGGAAAACAGCCGTTGTATTGAACAAATATGCAGTTACTGACCTGTTCAGGCGATATACTCATTCCGGAAGCCTGCATAATGATAAGTAATGCATGTTGTTATTTATCAATGATAAACGGAGCAACAATATGCCAAATAAAATCTTTTCACCAAAATATAATCCGGTAGAGCGGGTCGCTTTTGATATGGCACTGGCTCTTGCATCAAAAATTGAATCAGTTAACACACCAGCACAATTAATGGCCGAGATCGCGGCACTGTATCCTGAATGCTACAAAGCGGCTGATAACCAGCGTAAGCGGGAATACCTCGGATCACACGTCAAACTGCATTCGGTCGGATAATGTTGTCAATGCCGGGCTAATTTACAGCATAAGTACGGCGGACAGAGAGTGCTTTTGTGACTCTGTCCATCGGACGTCTGTTCAGAGATAAGACCGGCGCTTTTTCATTGCATTCTCCGTTGATGGCAGCTTTCAGTGCTGCATTAAGCCGGTATTCCGCCTGTAGTTGTTGTCTGCGTGCAGCCCGGCGGGCTCTGGCGCACTGATATCCGCGGCAACTCATTTTTACCTCCCTTTATTTCTGAATCATCAGCATAAAAATACTAATGGTATTATTTCCTGGTATTATTTTCTCCGGAAAATAAATACTAAAAGTATTATTTGTAATCAGTAAAATGCCCTCTGGCGGGAGGGCGGCAGGAGATGATTACAGTTTCATCATCATCTGAACGGCAACACCGATAATTTTACAGTCACCGTTAACTTTCATGGCCGGCCACGTCGGGTTGAGTCCTTTCAGATACCAGTTGCCGCCATCGATCACCAGCTTTTTGAACGTTGCTTCGTTGGAATCCGTCAGCTTTGCGACGACCAGGCTACCGTTTTCGGAATCTTTGCCGGTGTCGATCAGGATCAGGGAGCCGTCAGGTACACTCTTGCCGGTTGGTGCGGTCATGGATTCGCCTTCGACTCTCAGCCAGAATGCGGCCCCCTGAACATGGGTTTCCGATTCATACCATTCGTCGATTTGATCCAGCCCGTAAGCTTCATTCGCCTCATTCCAGGCACCCGCCTGTACCCAGCTGATTAACGGGTATCTCGGGGAGGGTTTGTAAGGGCGAAGGCCGGAAATATTGCTGTCAATAGCGGCACTCAGTGCCTGCGCCTCTGCGGCAAGAGACGGACTGAAATCAGAAATAGGGACATTGAGTTGCGTGGCGAACACACTTGCTGTCTGCAAATTCAATGCATTACGGCCGTTAAGATAGTGACCGACGGCGCCCTGGCTGATATTCAGTATGTCAGCAATGCTCTGCTGGGTGATACCCAGCTCTTTTTTCTTTGACTCATACAAAGCTTTCAGTCTTCGGCAGTCTGCCAGCTGTTCTGTCGTCAGTTGTCGTTTTTCATTCATACAATATTAATACCAAAATCAGAATCTTTGTCAATACTAAAGATATTGACATATTTAATAGTTATGGTATTATTCGTCTGTCAACAGATACTGTTGCCCGCTCTTTAACAGACTGCGCTGAAAAATGCGCACCAACAACCTGAACCACTCCGTGTGTGAACAGGCTCCGGCATGCTGAATGCATCGCCATCAAAAAAGCATCCCGTAAGCGGGATGGCCGCCGGTATTCCCCGGTACTATTTATTTTAAGTAACTTTATTTAAATTTGCCCTGCACATTATTTTTATTTAATGACATCCGGTCCTGCTTCGTTTAATACGCCGCGCAGCCGGTAATTTACAGGATGATACTTCAGAGGATATATTATGACTGAGGAAAAATTTAAAATATACGTCAATATTATCCGGGCCTGCCGGGATTATGATTGTTTTACCAACAGCGATGCTGCGCGATATACAGAGACATCTGAAATATTTATCCGCACATATACCACTATCCTGCATAAAATCGGCAGTCTGATAAAAACAGGGATGGTTAAGCAGGGACGGCATTATATCCCGCAATATGCGGTGGCACCGGATGCTGTCACGCGTCTGTACCGCTATGTCCGTGAAATCAGGGGAGAACCTGAACCTAATCCTGTAATGAAATGTCCGTCAAAGGGAATGAAACGGATTAAATTCTGTGGGCGTGTAGTAAATAAAGCTTTTATTTCACCGGGGTTCGGGCGTTCTGCGATTACCGATATTGATTCACGGTTAAAGGCAGTAAGGAATAAAGAACCGGAAACGACTTTACATTAATTTTTATATTTCAGACATTATCTGAGTTTACCTTTTCAATAATATTTACGGAACACTCTGCAAGGGAGTGTATATGAGCATGTCAGATAAATATTCCGGGCCCGCAGCATATACCTGGGGGCTTATCACTTCCGTTTTGGGTGTGTTATCGCTGGATCAGTGGGCAGTCCTTATCGGGATTGTCTGCACCATCGGTACATTTTTTATTAATTGGTATTACCGACGGAAAGAGTTTCAGATAAAAGCCGGAGATCATCATGAAGAATAATCTGAGCAAAAAAGTGATTGCCGCAGCAGCAGGCGGCGCAATTTCTGCCGCTCTGGTGCTGATTCCGGCCTATGAAGGCGTGGAATACCGGCCCTACCGCGATGTGGCCGGGGTGCTGACTGTCTGTTACGGGCATACCGGCAGTGATATTCAGGCAGGAAAGATTTATACGGCGGATGAATGCCGGGCGCTGCTGCACCGTGATCTGGATAAAATCCGCCGCGCGGTTGATCCGATGATCACGGTTCCTGTGGATGACACCACCCGGGCTGCCATCTATTCCTTTGTTTACAACGTCGGCCCGGGGGCGTTTTCCCGCTCTTCGATGCTGCGAAAACTGAACAGCGGTGATATTGCCGGTGCCTGTGAGGAAATGAAACGCTGGACATTCGCCGGCGGCCGGCAGTGGCAGGGGCTGATTAACCGGCGTGAAACGGAGAATGCGGTATGTCGTGCAACCCTGTAGTGCTGATCATTGCCGCGATTCTCATACTGACAGCCTGCCTGCTGGCAGGCTGTTACCTGTATTCACTCCCGGATTACTGTCAGCCGCTGCCGGGACATCCGCGGGCGGCCGTTATCCACTATCAGTGTGAAAATCCATGAATATACTGACAAAAATACTGGCCGGTCTCTGCACTGTAATACTGACCTGTCTGTTGCTGACACTGCATCTGTACAGCGGTGTAAAAGGTAATTACCTGATACTGAAAGATAAGTATGACCAGCAGCTGGCTGTTAATAATCTGACCCGGGTGGCGTTTATGGCCGGACATCATATTGCGCTCAGCAATATCCGGGCAAAGCAGACGGAGGAGGCGGAGCATATCAATGTTAAGACAATTATTAAAACCGTACTTAAAGAGGATGAATGTGCTGCCGCTTCTGTGCCTGGCCGTGTTACCGGCGGGTTGCAGCAATACGAGAGAGACATTCGTGCCCGCGCCGGTGGTGCCGGTTCCGGCTCATCTTCTCGCTGACTGCCCGCTGCCGGTTATCCCGGATGAACTGACTTACGGCGGCGCGATCCTGCTGCTGACGGATGCGATGAAAACAATCGCGGACTGTAATCACGATAAACGGGCAATACGGGAGTTT
>NZ_KV791696.1:146455-369086 GCF_001807955.1 Morganella sp. HMSC11D09 | reverse complement strand
TCACGATAAACGGGCAATACGGGAGTTTGAGCAGATGCGGGCTTCCGGAGCGGAAAGTAACAAAGGAAATGTGCTGTGAGGGTGGGCAGACGGTTATCAGCATTGTTGTTAACAACTGCTGTAAATGCGGGTGTGAATGTAAAGAGCCGGAAAAACCGGAACTGACGTGTCCGCCTGTAACGCCGAAACCTACGTGTCCGCCGGTCACTCAGACATGTACACCGCCGGATACACCGACAACACCAACATTTACTGGTGGGTTTACGCTCGATTTTTGATGCAGCTATAATTTCAAACATTAAATCAGCAATGCCCCGCTAAATTGCGGGGCTTTTTTATCCGGAGGATAGATTATAACTGCCGGGATCACGGACATTTTTTCCGAATCCGGTAAGTCTGGTGTTCATATTGTGGATACGGACAGACGAGCGGTATTTTGGTGTCCCCTGCAGGAATCGAACCTGCAATTAGCCCTTAGGAGGGGCTTGTTATATCCATTTAACTAAGAGGACATGATGTCTGATGGTATGGCCGGTTTTGCGGCGGGTCATATGTTAACGCTCAACCCCGCATTCTATCAAGTCTTTATTTCCGCTTTGTTTTTTCTTCGTTTCCGGTTACCGGTGTGTTTTTTATGTGGTGCGCCGGTCCCGGATGTGCAGATTGAACGCATTACCTGCGGGATCCCGGGTGTCCGGCTGTATTTATGGCAATGTCTTCGTAACCTTTTGTTTCAGCCACGAAATAAAGATATCTGCTTTCGGATTACGCCTGTCTCCAAGCATAGCAAAGTAATATCGCTGACTGCATGTCAGTGAAATATCGCCGAAGGGCATCACCAGCATCCTGCTCTGAATACGTTTTTCCACCAGTTGTTTACGTCCCATCGCGACACCGGCATGATTCATCGCTGCCACAATCGCCAAATCTGAACGATCAAAACACAGATTGCGCCGGTGAGGGAATAAATCAGGCTGATAGTGTTCACTCCAGGCTTTCCATTCGTCGTAATCCGAGTTACTGCTCCATGCCTGGCGGTCATGCAATAACATGCAGTTCCTGAGCTGATGAATATTGTTATGCAGCTCATAACGTTTCGCATATTCCGGGCTGCAAACCGGCACGATCGATTCTGACATCAAATCTTCGCAATAGAGATTAGGTCTTGATATATCGTCGTAATAAATTGCGATATCAATACCATAGCCGCGGAAATTGACATCATCATTACCGGTTAACAGATTCAGCTGAATAGCAGGGTATTGATCTGTAAAATCCGCTATCCCCGGAATCAGCCAGCATTGCGCCAGAGACGGGCGGGAATAGACCGTTAACTCGCCGGAAATTTCCTGATTTTTGATATCAATGATTTCCTGGTTAATGTCATCCAGGTTTTTCCGTAATGCCCAGTAGATGCGTTCACCGTCTGATGTGAGTTCAACCCGCCGGTGAAAACGCTCAAATAACCGGAAACCCAGTTCACTTTCGAGGGTGTTGATACGGTGGCTTACCGCGCCGGGCGTCAGCGCCAGTTCCTGTGCTGCCAGAGCAAATGAACAGTGCCGTGCCGCTGCTTCGAAAGTATGCAGGCGTGACAGCTGATGACCCGATACCCGCTTGTTTCGCCGCAGGGATCCCGATGGTTCATACCGGTTTATATCCGATGACATAGCCGCTCCCTTTTTATTATGCAGGATGATTTTACATAAAGAATACCGCGTTTAAGGTGAATTTATATGATGCAATTCACGGAAAAAGTGCTGATTTTGATAAATGTCACGCATTTGAGTTAACCCAGCTAACCCAAGGCCCCGGTTTCATCGTTTGTCACCCCTGAATATTTATTATCCAATGAATGCACAACAACAATATAACCAGGGGTAGGATATGGACTCTGTAATGTGGATGATCGGCACGCTGGTTTTCAGTATCTTGCTGATTATTATTTCAATTATTAAATTTAAGTTTCACCCGTTTTTAGCACTGCTGCTCACCAGCTTTTTTGTCGGTATCGCCATGAATATGGAACCGCAGGATATGGTCAGCGCCATCGAAAACGGGATTGGCGGGACACTCGGATTTTTGGCGGCCATTATCGGACTGGGAACCATACTCGGGAAGATGATGGAAATATCCGGCGCTGCTGAGCGAATCGGGATCACGCTGGAAAAATGCCGCTGGTTAAGTCCCGACGTCACCATGATATTGATTGGCCTTATCTGTGGTATCACGCTGTTTGTTGAGGTCGGGGTTGTGTTACTGATCCCGCTGGCATTTTCGATTGCCAAAAAAACAAATACCTCATTATTAAAACTGGCGATTCCGTTATGTACGGCTCTGATGGCCGTACACTGCATTATTCCGCCGCATCCTGCTGCGTTATTTGTCACCAATGAACTCGGCGCGGATATCGGAACGGTGATAGTGGCCGGGTTAGTGGTGGGGCTGGTTGCATCGCTGATTGGCGGGCCGCTGTTCCTGAAATTTTTGGGGGATCGTTTACCGCTCAAAGTTGTACCGGCCGCGTTTGCTGACCTGAAAGTCCGTGAAGAAAAAGATTTACCCTCATTAGGCGCGGCGTTATTTACGGTTCTGCTGCCGATTGTGCTCATGCTGATCAAAACAACCGCTGATTTAAACATGAGCAAAGATAGCCCGTTATTCATCTTTTTATTGTTTATCGGTAATCCGATAACTGCGATGTTTATCGCCGCTTTTGCCGCTTATTACGTATTGGGTATCCGCCGGAATATGGGAATGAGCGTCCTGCTCAGCAAAACAGAAGAAAGTTTTAGTTCGATTGCGAATATCTTGTTGATTATCGGGGCGGGAGGTGCATTTAACGGCATCCTGAAAGGCAGCGGGCTGAGTGATTCTCTGGCACTGGTGCTGTCCGGTATCGATATACACCCGATTTTACTTGCCTGGCTGGTGGCTATCATTCTTCATGCCGCAGTCGGATCAGCAACGGTCGCCATGATGGGCGCGACTGCAATCGTGGCTCCGCTGATGCCGCTGTACCCGCACATCAGCCCTGAAATTATGACGCTGGCTATCGGCTCCGGGGCAATCGGCTGCACCATTGTGACTGATTCCTTATTCTGGCTGGTGAAACAATATTGTAATGCCACGCTGGCGGAAACATTCCGTTATTACAGTGTCGCCACGCTGATTGCATCCGTTGTCGCGCTGGCCGGCACCTTTGCACTTTCCTATGTGATTTAAAAGAGAGTAATGATGACTCAGATTAATATTGAAAAGTTAATTGCTGACTATCCATTGGTTCAGAAACTGATTGATTTAAAACAGGTGGCATGGTTTAACCCCGGCGTAACCACCACGGAAGCGGGTTTGCCGTATGTGGGACTAACGCTTGAGGATGTGAAGGATGCACAAGCACGCTTAAGCCGCTTTGCCCCGTATCTGATGAAAGCATTTCCTGAAACACAGGTCATGCAGGGGATCATTGAATCTGAAGCGGTAGCGATTCCGGAGATGCAGGCAGCTCTTGCGGCACGCTATCAGACGCCGCTGACAGGGAAAATGTATCTCAAGAAAGACAGTCATCTGCCGATTTCCGGTTCGATAAAAGCGCGTGGCGGGATCTATGAAGTACTGACCCATGCGGAAAAATTAGCGCTGGAGGCAGGATTGCTGTCAACCGGTGATGATTATGCGGTGTTATTCTCGGATAAATTCAGGCAGTTTTTCAGTCAGTATCGTATTGCTGTCGGATCAACCGGTAACTTAGGGATGTCCATCGGCATTATGAGCGCGAAGCTGGGTTTCAGTGTCAGTGTGCACATGTCTGCGGATGCCAGACAATGGAAAAAAGACAAATTACGTTCTCACGGTGTCAATGTCGTTGAATATGAACAGGATTACAGTATCGCAGTGGAGCAGGGGCGTAAGGAAGCCGAAAAAGATCCGTCCTGCTTCTTTATTGATGATGAGAACTCCTCCACACTCTTTTTAGGTTATGCGGTGGCGGGTCTGCGGCTGAAAAAGCAATTTGCTGAAAAGGGAATTACCGTTGATGAGCAGCATCCGCTGTTTGTGTATTTACCGTGCGGCGTCGGCGGGGGGCCCGGCGGTGTTGCATTCGGATTAAAACTGGCATTTGGAGATGCGGTGCATTGTTTCTTTGCGGAACCGACACATTCACCCTGTATGCTGCTCGGGGTGCATACCGGTCTTCATGATGCCATCTCTGTTCAGGAAATCGGTATTGATAATATTACTGCGGCCGATGGGCTTGCGGTCGGCCGGGCATCCGGATTTGTCGGCCGGGCCATGGAGCGGCTGATCGACGGTTATTACACCATTGACGATGCGGAAATGTATAACCTGTTAGGATTGCTTGATCAGACGGAAGCTATCCGGCTGGAACCTTCCGCTTTAGCGGGCATGCCCGGTTGTGTGCATGTGACCCGGAATCAGGCGTATTTACAGGCTGAATCGCTGGCACCGGAACGGATGGCGAATGCCACACATCTGGTCTGGGCAACCGGCGGCGGCATGGTTCCGGAAGATGAGATGCAGAAATATTTATCACAGGCCAAAGGTAACTGACAGGGCGGTGAGCAACTGAACAGACCGGGACCGGCGCGATTGTTGCCGGTTCCGGTATCAGGTGATTATTTACGGCTCATTTCCTGTGATTTTTCTGTCGCACTGCGGACACCGGCTATCACCGCCTGACGTAAACCCATTTCTTCCAGTTTGATGACTGCTTCAATCGTGGTGCCGCCCGGCGAGCAGACCATATCTTTCAGTTCGCCCGGATGTTTGCCGGTTTCGAGAACCATTTTTGCCGCCCCCATTACGGTTTGTGCTGCAAACTCATAGGCTTGTTTACGCGGCATACCGCCAGCCACAGCCGCATCTGCCATTGCTTCAATAAACATAAAAACATACGCAGGAGCAGATCCGCTGACGCCGATCACGGCATCAATCAGTGATTCCGGTACTAATTCGGCATGTCCGAAACTGCGGCACAGTGACATTACCAGCTCAGTTTCTTCATCCGTCAGATAAGCATTAACGGTAACGGATGTCATCCCGGCATTGACCAGCGCGGGAGTATTCGGCATCAGACGGACCACTTTGGCGGATGACGGCAGGGCGGCTTCCAGAGCTTCCAGAGTCACACCGGCGGCCATTGAAACAATAAGGGTATCCGCTTTAAGGCAAGGGGAAATATCACGTAATACACCGGGAACGGCGTAAGGCTTTACACCTATAAAAATAATATCGGATTGTTCCGCCACCCGCTGAGCCTGTGTCTCACCGTGAACACCGAATTCCTGCGCCACGCGGTCGGTACTGGCCGGGCTGTGGTTATGTACAAAAACAGTATCAGGGGAAATAATTTTTCCTGAAATCAGGCCGTTAAGGATGGCTTTTCCCATATTTCCGCAACCAATAAATCCGACTTTTTTATTCATGATGGCTCCTGTATTGCTGACAAAGACTGACCTGAAGAGCAGGATACCACTCTGTGCTGCCGGGGTAACCCGGTAATTTCGGCATGATTTACATACACAAATATACAAAATCCGGGTAATATTGACCTATTATAGATACGTGAAACTGTAAATTTTGCTCACGTTTTGGCATGGAGAAACATATGAAGTATCAGGTAAGTGGCCTGACACTTGCTGCGGTGCTGCTGATTGGCGGGGGCGCAAGTTCGGATCAGACACCGAGAACGCGCAGTGATCCGCTTGAAGGATTTAACCGCTCAATGTTCAATTTTAACTATAACGTGCTGGATCCTTATGTGCTCAGACCGGTGGCGGTTGCCTGGCGCGATTATGTTCCGACACCGGCACGAAACGGCACCATCAACTTCCTCGGTAACCTCGAAGAACCGGCCAGTATGGTCAACAATTTTCTGCGCGGGGATTTTTACCAGGGATTTAAGCACTTTAACCGCTTCTTCCTTAACACCGTCTTTGGCCTGGGCGGCCTGATTGATGTCGCGTCTATGGCGAACCCTGAACTGGCGAAAACGGAACCGGCCCGGTTTGGTAATACCCTGGGTTATTATGGTATGGGTTATGGTCCGTATGTGGTTATTCCGGGTTATGGCGGCGCAACACCGCGCGTGGATGGCGGCGACTGGCTGGATACCACGTATCCGATGCTGAGTTATCTGACTATCTGGATGGGTGTCGGTAAATGGGCTATCGAAGGGATCGACAACCGTGCTCAGGCACTGGACGCGGAAGGTGTGCTGCATAACTCCAGCGACCCGTATCTGATGATGCGTGAAGCGTATTTCCAGCGTAATGATTTCCTGGCTTCCGGCGGGGCACTGAAAGTGCAGGAAAACCCGAATGCGGCAGCGATTGCCGATGAGCTGGATTCTATCGACAGCGAATAATGTGCTGGTGGCAGACAAATAAAAAAGTTCTGGTCAGTGACCAGAACTTTTTTTATGCATTCAGACCGGAAAATCAGAAGCTGTAGTTAAAGTTAACACCGTATAACCAGGCTTTACCGGAGGAGCTGAATTCGTAGTTTGGCATTTGCAGGTTCGGGTTACCCAATTTGCCACCGATAGCTGCAAGCTGATCTTTACTCATCAGCGGCTCAGAGATATTAACTTTACGCCCGTGCATATAGGCGACACCAACATCAACAGACGCATCTTTGTTGAAGGCGTAGGTTGAGCCCAGGCTGAACCAGATACGATCCTGGTCCGGAATAGAGATAGAGCGGTTGTTTGCCGGGACCGGGCTGTCATCAAAGGCAATACCACCACGGAAGGTCCAGTTATCATCATGATAATAAGTGGTACCTAATGCTACGCGGTATGCATTTTTGAAACCTTCATGCTTTTCAAACAGAACGCCGCCGTTACCTTTATCTGTCGCTTTCAGCTCCTGGAATGAATCCCAGCCGGTGTAAGCAAAGGTATAATGAACCGCCCATTTTGGTGCAACGCGGTGATAAGCGGAGAATTCCCAGATATCCGGTAAATTCAGATCCAGTTTACCTTTGGTGGAGCGGTCAAGAAGACCCGGAATGTTTTGGGTGAAATCACCGTCTTTAAATTTCACAGTGACTTTAGAGCGATATGTCAGACTGAAACGGTTATCTTTATCCAGCTCATATAACATCCCCGCATTCCAGCCGTAACCCCAGCCGTCTCCTTTCAGTTTGGCGAGGTTAGAGTTTGCAGGAATTTTTGCTAATGCAGGATTTTTGGTCAGCCCGGCTGCAACCTGGCCCAGCTCACCGGTATGACGCGAAATTTCCGCATCAGCATAAACGGCATTCAGTCCCAGACCAAAGCTGAAGTTATCATTCAGACGATAAGCACCGGCCACGTTAAAGTTGGCCGTCACGAGATCGGTTTTGCCGCCGATAGCACCGGCAGAGTAATTATCTTTAAATTCTGTTGCCAGACCAAAGTTTGTGGTGGTTGATGCACCGACTGACCATTTTTCATTAATCGGCATAATAAAATGCAGATTCGGGACAACCGCGCTTGGCGCGATATCTTTGGCATCAGTGCTGTTACCGGTCAGCGGGGATTTACCGCTGATATCCACTGACGGGTTGATCAGGATCGCACCGGCGGACATGGACGGGCGATCAAATAATGTCATTGCTGCCGGGTTACGGCTGCCGACGCTGGCATCATCTGCCACGGCACCTTCCCCTGAAAACGCACGTCCGAGTGCAGACGTGGAATACTCATTTAATTGAAAACCCGCCGCAAAAGCCTGAGTTGCTGTTAATGAAACTGCCACTGCCAGTGCTGAACGAGTGAACAGGTTTTTCTGGTTCATGACCAAAACCCTCTTGTTTATTTTGTTTATGTACTACTTTGGTAGTTAGAAGTAGCGCTGGATTGTATGTTTGCTTGTTGATATGACAAATCAGACCAGTTGACAGAGTATAGAATCAGCATACTGAAATGTTATTTTTTTGTACGAAAATAAGCGGATTGAGATGCAAAAATGCGATTTGGATTACAAAAATTTAACAATAACGTGGTTTTTGAGAGCAAAAAGTGGCTTTAGCCCGAGTAGATCAAACAATAGATTGAATTTTTATGGTTTACTTTGATAAATGGTATGATTCAGTACTAAGACTGCAGGCTATTTTTAACTAACGGGAGACTGAAATGGCTGACGAAAAAAAACTGTGCAGCGCAGAAGAAACCGCAGCATGCTGCTGTGTGGATGTAGGCACTATTATTGATAACGAAAGCTGCACCTCTTCTTTCGAGCGCGTATTTGCATCTAAAGCAGACGCTGAGCAGATGATGGCAGCACTGACTGCCAAAGCAAATGCAGCAGCATCTGAACCATGCAAAATCCACAGCGAATATAAAGAAACGGCTGACGGCGTTCTGCTGAAAGCGGATTTCACTTTCAGCTGCCAGGCTGAAACACTGATCTTTGAACTGGGTCTGCGTTAATTCATCAGAATAATACGCAAACTAAATTCAGGCCTCCGGTGAATGCGGGGGCCTTTTTTATCGTTTTTTTTTGTCATAAAAAGTTTATTTCCTGAGCCACCTCGCAGTTTTCAGTTATTCACATTGCGTGAATGCAACACGATGTTAACAATATCAGCAGGTCAGACCACCGGCAGTTCGTGATAACCTCTCATCATGTAAGGATGAACGAATGAAGCAGGCACAGGCAGAACGCATTGCAGTTGTTGACGGATTACGAACACCGTTTGCCCGGCAGTCCACGGTATACCGTGATATCCCGGCGGTTGAACTTGGCCGGGCGGTGGTGCAGGAACTCCTTTTTCGCCAGTCATTTCCGGCAGAACTGGTTGACCTTGTCGTTTTCGGCCAGGTGATCCAAATGCCTGCCGCGCCCAATATTGCCCGTGAAATTGTGCTCAGTACCGGGTTGCCGGTAACCACAGATGCGTATTCAGTAACCCGTGCCTGTGCCACCAGTTTTCAGGCCATCGCCAATGCGGCACAGGCGATACAGTGCGGACAGAATCAGATAGCTGTCGCAGGCGGGGCAGATTCCGCCTCTGTGCTCCCGATTGGTGTATCACGCAAACTGGCCGGAGTATTGCTGGATCTCAGTAAAGCCCGGAAATTATCGCAGAAACTCCGGTTGCTGGCCGCATTGCGGCCGCGCGACCTCCTGCCTGTTGCCCCTGCGGTGGCGGAATATTCCACTGGTCTGCGCATGGGCGATACCGCCGAACAGATGGCAAAACGTTACCATATCAGCCGTCAGGCACAGGATGCGTTCGCCCATCAGTCACATCAGGCCGCCACGCAGGCGTGGACATCCGGTGTTCTGCGCGATGAGGTGATGACCGCCCGTTTTCCGCCGTTCAGTCAGGTATGTGAAGAAGACAATACTTTGCGGAAAAACTCTCTGCCCGGCAGCTATGCACAACTGAAACCGGCATTTGATAAACGTCACGGTACAGTGACAGCGGCAAACAGCACACCACTGACAGACGGCGCGGCAGCCGTATTGATGATGACCGAAGTCCGCGCCCGTGAACTCGGGCTGACGCCGCTGGGCTTTCTGCGCAGTTATGCATTTACGGGTAACGCAGTGCAGGAAGATATGCTGCTGGGGCCGTCGTATGCCGCACCGCTGGCTCTCGATCGCGCCGGTCTGACATTATCTGACCTGACACTGATTGATATGCATGAAGCTTTTGCAGCCCAGGTTCTGACTAACCTGCACTGTTTTGCCAGTGAGGACTTTGCCCGTGAAAAACTCAACCGGACAGCGGCGTTGGGAGAAGTGGATCCGGCGCGGTTTAATGTGCTCGGCGGGTCAATTGCCTACGGACATCCTTTTGCGGCTACCGGTGCCAGGATGGTGACACAGACACTGCGGGAGCTGCAGCGGCGGGGCGGCGGTTTTGCAATGACCACGGCCTGTGCGGCGGGCGGACTCGGCGTGGCGATGATCTGGGAAACGGAATAAGACGGGAGACTGATGATGACACAACATGATGAAACACCTTCTGCCTTCCGCCTGACTGTGCGTCCGGATCACACCGGGGTCATCACGATTGATGTCCCGGGTGAAAAAGTGAATACCCTGAAGGCGGAGTTTGCCGCACAGTTTGAGGCAGTACTGCGTGATGCCCGGCAAATCCCGGGATTACGGGCAATGGTGATTATCTCCGGTAAACCGGATACGTTTATCGCCGGTGCGGACATTCATATGATAGCCGGATGTACAGAGGCCGCACAGGCGCAGGCACTGTCTGAATCCGGTCAGCGGTTATTTAATCTGATTGAAAATTATCCTCTGCCGGTCGTGGCAGCGATTCACGGTAGTTGTCTTGGCGGCGGACTTGAGCTGGCAATGGCCTGTCACAGTCGTGTTGTCACAGACAGTGATAAAACCCGGCTGGGGCTGCCGGAAGTTCAGTTGGGTCTGTTACCCGGCTCCGGCGGTACACAACGTCTTCCTGCCCTGATCGGGCTGGTGGCCGCCCTGGATATGATGCTGACCGGGCGGCAGTTACGGGCAAAGCAGGCAGTCAAAATGCGGCTGGCCGATGATATTGTTCCGCCGGACATTTTACTGGAGACAGCGGTGGCTCGTGCTTTGTCGGCAAATCCGGCACAGCGGGATCCGGTACCTTTCCGGCAGAGACTGGAAAAAATGAAGGGACTGCGGGATATCATCTTTCGTATAACCCGCAGTCAGGTTCACCGCCGCAGTGGCGGACACTATCCGGCGGCTGAACAGATTATTGACGTGGTGCAGTGCGGCCTTGAAAAAGGCCGGGAGGCCGGGTTTAAAGCCGAAGCCGCGGCATTCGGTAAACTGGCGGTTACCCCGGTATCCGGTGCACTCCGTCATCTCTTTTTTGCCTCAACCGCACTGAAAAAAGAGTCTGCCGATGGGGTAAAACCCGCAGAACTGCATCATGTGGCGGTGCTGGGCGGCGGGCTGATGGGGGCGGGAATTGCCGCGATTACCCGTCAGCGCGCAGGGCTTCCGGTCAGAATCAAAGATGTTTCGCAGGAAGGGGCAAATAAAGCACTGGCTTTTTTCTGGCAGCATCTGAGCAAACAGGTTAAACGCAGACGGCTCTCCCCGCGTGAGCGGACACAACTGATGAGCGGCATGACCGGCACTACGGATTACCGGGGATTTCACCGCATTGATTTTGTGGCGGAAGCGGTTTTCGAATCGCTGGCACTGAAACAACAGATGATTGCTGAGATCGAGGCAGTGACATCACCGGATACTATTTTTGCCTCGAACACCTCGTCACTGCCTATCCGTGATATTGCTGCCAGGGCATCACGGCCTGAAAAGGTGATTGGTTTACATTATTTCAGCCCGGCCGAAAAAATGCCGCTGGCGGAGATTATCCCCCATGAAGGCACTGATGCGGTGACACTGGCAACCACGCTGCAACTGGCGCGCAGACAGGGAAAAACAGCGATTGTGGTTGGTGATAAAGCCGGGTTTTATGTTAACCGGATTCTGGCACCTTATATTACAGAAGCGTTACGTTGTCTGACGGAAGGTGAACCGCCGGAAAAAATTGATAAAGCGCTGACTGATTTCGGTTTTCCGATCGGGCCGGTAGCACTGCTGGACGAAGTGGGCATTGATGTCGGTACAAAAATTATGCCGGTGCTGGAAGCCGCATTTGGTGAGCGGTTTGCACTGCCGCCGCAGCTGGATGCGCTTTTCCGTGACAACCGGCTGGGCAGGAAAAACAAACGCGGATTTTATGATTACACCCCGTTACCGTGGTGGAAACGCTGTGGCCGCAAGGCACCGCGTAAAGCGGATAAAGCGATTTATCCGTTGCTGGGTATCACCGTACAGGAGTGTCTGACATCACAGGAAATCACAGAGCGCTGCCTGATGATGATGTTAAATGAGGCTGTAAGGACGCTGGATGAACAGGTTATCCGTTCACCGGCGGACGGGGATGCCGGCGCGGTGTTTGGTATTGGTTTTCCGCCGTTCCTCGGCGGACCGTTTTATTATATGGACAGCGTATCAGCCGTTGTTATGACAGAAAAACTGACGGCACTGGCGGCACGTTACGGTGATCGCTTCACACCGTGTGAGGCATTACAGCAGCGGGCTGCGGATAACCGCCGTTTTTACTGAGGAAGTGCAGTGAAGTCACTGAGAACAAGGGGCGGTTGTTTCATTTTTCTGAACAGGTTCTGAACAAAATTCAGGTTTATCTCTGTGCTGAATCATTTTAATTATGATTAATTTGAGGCAGAATGCCTTTCACCTCCCCTGACGGGGACACAGAAATAACGATAATTTTAAACAGATCATTCTTTGATGTGATACGGCCCGGGGATTCAGACATGACCGTATCCGTCCTGTTCAGACGGTGACGTATGCAAGTTCTTATTATGCGACATGGCGATGCTGCTTTGCAGGCCGCCAGTGATTCAGTCCGGCCCCTTACCGCAAAAGGGATAACAGATTCCCGCTGCATGGCAAAATGGCTCGCCGGGCAGCACGTTCAGATTGATACCGTTCTGGTCAGCCCGTATCTGCGGGCAGAGCAGACACTGACCGAAATCCGTGATGCGCTGAGTTTACCTGCTCAGGAAGAGGTGATGCCGGGACTGACGCCCTCCGGGAATGCGGAGAATGTGGCGGATTATATCCGTTTTCTGGCGGAAGAAGGGCGCAATGGGGTGCTGGTGGTATCGCATCTGCCGCTGGTCGGTTATCTGGTAGCGGCATTGTGTCCGCAGGAAACGGCACCGATGTTTGCAACATCGTCAGTTGCCTGTATTGAACTGGGTGATGACGGACGCGGCACACTGCTCTGGCACCGCGGTCCCGGACAGATTGACTGATTACTCGCGCCGGGCGGTTTCAGCAATCTCAATCAGCAGCAGTAATGCTGCGGTACCGCCCCATTCCTTAGGGGCCTGGTGAAAGGCAATCACATCCGGGTGTTGTGCCAGCCATAACGGTGTCTGTTGTTTCAGTACATGCTTGCCGTGCCCGTGCATAATACAGACACAATAGGTGTTTTCACGGCGGGCTGCGGCTATCAGGGCACCGATCTCCTGTTTGGCCTGAAGCTGGGTCAGCCCGTGCAGATCCAAAAACAGCTCCGGCACATAATCCCCGCGACGCAGTTTTTTCAGCTCATACGGGCTGGCATTTTCCCGCAGATAGCGCGCCGGGCCGTCCATATCCAGGTTCGGGCGGTATTCATCAGAGAAATAGAAACTGGCATCAATCTGATCCTGCAACAGCCGTTCAGGCGCAATTTTGGTTACACCTGCCCGTGGTTTCGGGTGTACCACAATATCCTGTCTGATTTTACGTGTCCCGCTGATGGCCTCTTTGAACAGGTTCAGGTCATCATCAGTCAGGGGCGTCTTCTTTTTCATAACATCTCATCACTCAGTATTTTCCATAGTGTAACTGATTTTTTTACGGATGTTGACGCTATACTGCCGGTCTCCGCTGACAGGAGCCGCCGGAAAATTGCCGCGCATTTCACAAGATATGCTGATTTAGCAGCGACTTCATGGCAAACTACGCTATCAGATATCTTATTTTGTTTTACCCCGCCGGAGGCACTTTGGATAAAATTTACGTTGATGAAGCCGTCAGTGAGCTTCACACGCTGCAGGATATGCTGCGCTGGGCAATGAGCCGTTTTAATGCGGCCAATATTTACTATGGCCACGGCACAGATAATGCCTGGGATGAAGCCCTCCAGCTGGTACTGCCGACACTGTTTCTGCCTCTGGATTTACCCGCTGAACTGTATCAGTCCCGGCTGACCTCCTCAGAGCGTCACCGCATTGTGGAGCGCGTACTGCGCCGGATCACCGAGCGCGTACCGGTGCCGTACCTGACTAACCGTTCCTGGTTCTGCGGCCATGAATTTTATGTCGATGAGCGCGTGCTGATCCCGCGTTCACCGATTGGTGAGCTGATTAACAATCACTTTGCAGGATTGCTGGATGCAGAACCGGAAACGATTCTCGATCTCTGCACCGGCAGCGGTTGTATCGCAATTGCCTGCGCATATGAGTTCCCGGATGCGGAAGTGGACGCGGCAGACATCTCTGCCGATGTGCTGGAAGTCACAGAAATGAACATTGAGAATCATGGCTTATCTCACCGTGTGGTGCCGATGCGTTCAGATCTGTTCAACGATCTGCCCGGGGTGAAATATGACCTGATTGTCACCAATCCGCCGTATGTGGATGCGGAAGATATGAGTGACCTGCCGGATGAATTCCGCATAGAACCAGAGCTGGCGCTGGCTGCAGGCAGTGACGGACTGAAACTGGTACGCCGGATCCTCGCCAATGCGCCGGATTATATGTCAGAAGATGCGGTGCTGATTTGTGAGGTCGGTAACAGTCAGGTGCACCTGATGGCCGAATTCCCGGAAGTGCCGTTTATCTGGCTGTCATTTGAAAACGGGGGTGACGGTGTCTTTATGTTAACTCGTGATCAATTAGCAGAACATCATGACGCTTTTAAACTTTTCAAATAACCGTTCCTCCTGTAGGAATAGAAACATAAAAACAGGTTAAAACCATTCACTTGCACACAATCAGAGACAGGAAAACACGATGGCCGGAAACAGTATCGGCGAACTTTTTCGCGTAACCACCTTTGGTGAATCACACGGCCCGGCGCTGGGTTGTATTGTTGACGGCGTACCGCCGGGACTGGCGCTGACTGAAGCCGATATGCAGGCAGATCTTGACCGCCGCCGTCCGGGCACATCCCGCTATACCACGCAGCGCCGTGAGCCGGACCAGGTCAGAATTCTGTCAGGGGTATTTGAAGGAAAAACCACCGGAACCAGTATCGGGCTGCTGATTGAAAATACCGATCAGCGCTCACAGGATTACGGTGCCATCAAAGATCTCTTCCGGCCGGGACACGCGGATTACACCTATGAGCAGAAGTACGGCTTTCGTGACTACCGCGGCGGCGGCCGTTCATCAGCCCGTGAAACGGCGATGCGCGTGGCGGCCGGGGCTATTGCCAAAAAGTACCTGCATGAGAAATTCGGTGTGACAGTCCGTGCCTGTCTGACTCAGATGGGAGATATCAAATGTGATATCCGCGACTGGGCACTGGCAGAGCAAAATCCGTTTTTCTGTCCTGATGAACGTCAGCTGGATGCGCTGGATGAATTATTGCGCGGCCTGAAAAAAGAGGGAGATTCCATCGGTGCGAAAGTCACGGTAGTGGCGGAAAACGTCCCGGCGGGTCTGGGTGAACCGGTCTTTGATCGTCTGGATGCGGATCTGGCGCATGCGCTGATGAGCATCAACGCGGTGAAAGGCGTCGAAATCGGGGACGGATTCGGTGTGGTTAACCTCAAAGGCAGCGAAAACCGGGATGAAATTTATCAGACCGGCTTTACCGGCAATCACGCTGGCGGCATTCTCGGCGGCATCAGCAGCGGCCAGCCAATCATCGCGCATATTGCCCTGAAACCGACATCATCGATTACCGTTCCCGGTAATACGCTGAACCGGCAGGGCGAAGAGGTGGCTATGATCACCAAAGGGCGTCATGACCCCTGTGTCGGGATACGTGCTGTGCCGATTGCCGAAGCAATGACAGCGATTGTGCTGCTCGATCACCTTCTGCGTCACCGCGGACAATGTGCGGATGTCACGCCGCCGTTACCGGCCTGGTCATGATTTAAACAGACGTCCCGGGTATTGCGCCCGGGATTTTATTGGCAGGTAAAAAATGGAATGGTTTCAGTTCGGTGTTGAAATCTATATATTGCTGTTCTTTGTTGCTCTGATTGCCGGGTTTATTGATGCGATTGCCGGAGGCGGCGGATTACTGACAATCCCGGCGCTGCTGGCTGTCGGCGTACCGCCGGTGCAGGCACTGGCGACCAACAAATTACAGGCGGTCGGCGGCTCTTTCTCTGCCAGTTTCTATTTTGTCCGGCGCAAAGCGGTGGATCTTGCGGGGCAACGGGTGCCGATAATGATGACGCTGATTGGCGCGGTTATCGGCTCCGGGCTGGTGCAGTTTGTGAATCCGGAATTCCTCCGCCAGTTGCTGCCGCTGCTGGTGATTGCCATCGGCCTCTATTTCCTGCTGACACCCTCCATTGGTGCTGCTGACCAGAAACAGCGCCTGATGCCGTTTGCCTTCGGCTGTACCGCCGGTATCGGCATTGGTTTTTATGACGGTGTTTTCGGGCCGGGCGCGGGCTCTTTTTATGCACTGGCGTATGTGACCCTGGCCGGTTTTAACCTGGCGAAAGCCACCGCTCACGCCAAAGTGCTGAACTTTGCCTCTAACGTCGGTTCACTCTCATTCTTTATTTTCAGCGGTCATGTTATCTGGCTGATGGGCTTTGCCATGCTGGGCGGACAGCTTATCGGTGCCCGCCTCGGTGCCCGTATGGTGCTGAGCCGCGGACAAAAACTGATCCGGCCGATGCTGGTAACTGTCTCTTTCCTGATGAGCATCAAACTGATTTATGACAATCACGGCGATACTATCAGTACGTGGCTGTCTCAGCTTTTTTAATTTTCATTAGTGGTTCATATAATCAATGAGTACACATCAATATCAGCAGTTAATTGAAATTTTTGATAACGAATTTTTTGCTGATTTCAATACCCGCCTGATTAAAGGTGACGATGAGCCGATTTATCTGCCTGCAGATGATGAAGCGCCTTATAACCGTATCGTGTTTGCTCACGGTTTTTATGCCAGTGCTATCTATGAAATATCGCACTGGTGCATTGCAGGGAAAGAGCGCAGAAAGCTGGTGGATTTTGGTTACTGGTACTGCCCGGATGGCCGGGATGCACAAACGCAGTCAGAATTTGAGGTTGTGGAAATAAAACCGCAGGCGCTGGACTGGTTATTTTGTCAGGCTGCCGGTTATCCGTTTAACGTCAGTTGTGACAATCTTGACGGCGATTTCGAGCCTGATCGCGTCAAATTCCGGCGTATTGTTCACGGGCAGGTGATGGAGTATCTGGCGCAGAACTCAATACCCCCGCGTGCAGCAAGGTTTATTAATGCCCTGCAATCGTTCTACAATACGCCGCCGCTGACTGCGGACCAATTTCCATGGCCGGAAGATCCGTTTGCCTGACAAACGATTCCGGTGACTGAACTTTAAGGAACAAACATGCTTGCGGATTATGAAACGCGTATCCTCGCCCAGATTGATGACATGGTCGAACATGCCACAGACGATGAACTGTTTGCGGGCGGCTATCTGCAGGGGCATCTGACCCTCGCGGTGGCAGAGCTGGAACAGTCGGGTGATCACTCCGTTGAGGCGCTTCACAACCGGGTGGAGGAGAGTATCCGTCAGGCAATCAGTGCCGGGGAACTGACACCACCGGATCAGGTGCTGGTGCTGGAAACCTGGAAACGACTGCTGCACACCGCGCAGGAGCAGGAATGACAGCCAAACCGCAATACCGTATCCGCCAGGCCCGTCCGGCGGATGCCGCATTGTTACCGGCCGTTGAATCCTCTGCCGGTGCGTTATTTGCGACAGTGCCGGGTTATGAATGGATAGCGCGCAGTGAAGGCCATTCCGAAACGGCATTCCGCAATTATATTGCCAATGGCAATGCGTGGGTGGCGGCGGACAGTCAGGATCAGCCGGCCGGGTTTGTGCTGGTATCCAACCTCGGTACCGGGCTGCATATTGATGAGCTTTCTGTCTCTGCGGCGCATCAGCGTCAGGGGCTGGGGCGTCAGCTGATTGAGCGGGTACAGAATGTGGCGATTGCACGCGGTTGTGCGTCAGTTACGCTGACCACATTCCGGGATGTGGCCTGGAACCGGCCTTATTATGAGCATCTTGGTTTTGAGGTGTGCGATGTTTCCCGCGCACCAGCACTTGAGGCTGTTATGCTGAAAGAGGCAGAATACGGGCTGCAATTCTGTGATCGCTGTTCCATGATTTACCGGATTTTCTGAAAAAGTGAAATATCTGAAGTAATGAGAAAAGGTCGCACTAATATGCGACCTTTTTTATTTATGGTGAACTAAACATCTGACTATTAAGATGTGAGCAGATAATAATAAAAGATCTTGTGATTGTTACATTAACGGCGAAAATGGTGCCGTTTTTTTATGTCTCAGCGATGGATGTTGTTATCAGATTATAGATTTTTCTGTTCAACAGAATGATTTCTAATCATTTTCCGTATATGCAATATGATGTTTATTTCTGAGATTACAGTCTCTTTTGTTGCGATAAAGTCAACAACTACGTATATATGTTGAGTAAATAGCATAAACTATTAACTTGCTATTAACATTTATTGTGTCAAAATGTGTTCGTCCCCACAAAACACAGGTATTGATTATGTTTGAATTACAACCGAAAAACGCAGCACAACAGGCTGTGACTATTTACACGAAGATAGCGGTTGCTGCGGTGGTCTTGCTGGCACTGTTATTTTCTTTCTGGTTTAAACTTGACGGAATGAGCGTCATTGAAAGAGCAGTCCCTTCCATCGGTATGATTTTATTTACCGGATTAATAATTTTTAATGCCAAACGGGAATTAGATTCGCTGTACCGTTCAGAGGATAAATGCGCGAAAAGCGTGGTTGCCCTGAACGCCTGACAGAAACAGGATCGCATCACGCGGACTGATAAATATAAAGAAGAGACGATCACGGATCATCAGCAGCGATGCTGATGATCCTTTTTTATGTCACATTACTGATACAAATCAGCACCGGTTTCCTGAGCAATATAGCGGATAGCCGCCTGTGCCCTGACACTGTTGCCTGCTTTATCCAGCGGCGGGGAATAGACCGCCACGGCATATTTACCCGGAACCACGGCCAGAATACCGCCGCCGACACCACTTTTCGCCGGAATACCGACCTGATACAACCAGGTGCCGGAACCGTCATATAACCCGGCAATAGCCATCTCTGCCAGTACTTTGCCGGTGTTTTCGGCACTCAGTAACTGTTTGCCGTTGTACGGGGATTTACCGTGATTAGCCAGTACCGCCCCCATTTTGGCCAGATCAACGGTTGTGGCATCCACAGAACACTGACGGGTATAGAGATCAACCGCCTCATCCGGATTGCCGTATAACATGCCGTAAGACTGCATCAGCCGCGCCAGTGCCTGGTTGTGCTGATTGGTTTCGGATTCAGAGCGGTACACTTCATCGTTTACCGTCAGTTTGGTATCAGCGTAAGCTTCCATGTTCTCCATAATCTGCTGCCAGCGGTCGTCCGGGTTTTTGGCCTTGATCAGACTGACGGCGCTGATAGCCCCGGCATTGACCAGCGGGTTCTGCGGGCGATCCGGCCGCAGTTCAATTGCCAGCCCTGAGTTAAACGGTAATCCGGTGGCATTGGCGCCCAGTTTCTCCAGAACCACCTCTGAACCCTGCTGATCCATTACCATTGCGAGGGTAAAGACTTTTGACAGGGATTCCAGCGGGAACAGCTTATCTTTATCCCCGGCGCTGTAGATTTTGCCGTCCACCGTGGCAATCACAACGGCGTAATTATCGGGGCTGTATTTGGCGAGAGCCGGAATATAATCCGCCACATCACCGGCTTTTTCGCTTTTGAATTTCTGATACGCCTGCTCAGCAATCGTATCGTAGCGAACAGTATTATCGGGAATATTATTGTTCTTTGCATAAGCAGAGGTAAAACAAAACAGCGAAAAGGTTAGGGCGATAACTATTTTATTCTTCATAATCTTCTCCGGTTATTATTTCCGGATGAAGCGTATAGGCGCACTGACTTTTCTGTAAATTGATCATTGAGCAAGAGAAATTGCCGCTGACAGGCGAACAGAGCCGGTTTTTGTGAGAATGAACACAAAATGACCCGGGTTTGTGGCGGTGATCAATAAAGTCTGCTGATGAAATTTCGTTTAACCGGCGGAAAAAATATCAATAATGTGATGAAGACCAGCCCGGTGGCCGGTCAGAAGCGGGTCAGGATTTTTTCGGCAGCGGACGGCCTTTCAGCAATTTACGGACATAGAAACGGGCGGGATGAATAGCAGCGAGTGTTTCATCATCCAGCGGAAGGGCCTCACCGAAAATCTGTGCTGCCAGCACTTCAGCCGCCAGCGGGGCGGTGCATAACCCCCGCGAGCCGAGAGCGGCCAGCAAAAACAGCTGAGGCAGATGCGGAACACTGCATACGGTTTCCGGGGACGATTTTTGTTCATCCAGATGTGCATAACGTTCTGTTAATTCCGCAAAATCGGGAACATTTCCGGCCAGCGGCAGGTGATCGCGTAATGTGCAGCGGATCCCCTGACGGGACTCCCCGGCGCTGATATCCACCATCTCCGGCCAGCTGACATCCGGCAGCGAGGCGAGCAGCCGCTGTTTGTTGGCAGTTTGTTCCTCTTCGCGGTATTCCGTGCCCAAGTCGTTGCGCTGGTGGCTGGCACCAATACAGTGCAGACCGTCAGCCGGATTCACCGGGGTCAGATAACCTTCATAACACAGCACTTTTTTCAGCCCGGCAATCGCCGGTACCGATGGCACATGGCTGACCTGGCCGCGCACCGGCGTGACCGGCAGCGGGGCGGTCTGCGGGAACTGCGTGATACAGTGACCGTTGGCCAGCACCACCACATCCGCCTCTGCTGTGCTGTTATCTGCAAAGCGGAGCTGCCAGCCCTGTTCTGCCGGGATCAGCGCTTTCACCTCACAGTTTAAACGCAGATGAAGCCCTTCTTTCTGTGCCAGCGCTGCGGTATTGCGTACCAGTTCCTGCGGGCAGAGCCAGCCGCCCTGCGGGTAGTACAGGCCGTCAAAATTGACATCGGTTCCGGCAAGCTCAGAAAGCTGTTCCCGTGACAGGCGCTGCACCATTTCATCCGGCCATGGGACAGATGAAATGTTATTGATTTTTTTACTGCTTTTTTCGTGATACATCAGTTGGATCACGCCGCACCAGTCATGGTCGTATTTCACGCCCTGAGCTGACAGTGCATCATATGTGCGGCGGGCAAACGGAAATGCGGCGGTAAAAAAGCGCTCAAGCGGATCATCGCGGCCGGTCAGCAGCGGATAAAGCGCGCCCTGGCGGTTGCCGGAAGCATTGAGTGCCAGAGCCGCATCCGCGCAATATAAGGACACATCCGCACCACGGCGCAGCAGGGCGAGGGCAGAGAAAACTCCGGCTATCCCGCCGCCAATGACTGCTATCTTCTGCCGGGCAGCAGCCGGATGGCGATCAAACCAGGGTGTCACGGACGGTGCCGCGTCACGGGGATTCACCCCGGACAGGCATTCCCGCTTGTGCGCAAAGCCTTTGCGGCGCTCAACGTCAAACCCGGCCTGCTGTAAACCCCGGCGGACAAACCCGGCGGCAGTAAAGGTGGCAAAGGTGCCGCCCGGTTTTGAAAAACGAATCATCAAATCAAACAGCGACTGCTGCCACATATCCGGGTTTTTGGACGGCGCAAACCCGTCGAGAAACCAGGCGTCGATTTTGTTGTCCAGCGCGTGAGTGAGGGAAGGGAGCAGCTCATTAACATCTCCCAGCCATAAATCGAGGGTAATTTCACCGCCGGACAACTGAATACGGTGACAACCGGGTAATGGCTGCGGCCACTGAGCGCACAGCTGTAAGGAGAAATCCGCGAACTCCGGCCAGTGGCGGTGGGCGGCCTGTAAATCAGCCACGGTCAGCGGAAATTTTTCAAAACTGATAAAGTGCAGGCGCTTCAGAGGATGCACAGGATTGGCATTCCGGAACGCCAGGAAGCTCTGCCACAACGTGAGAAAATTCAGTCCGGTACCAAACCCGGTTTCTGCGACAGTACAGACCGGAGTGGTCATTTGTGAAAATCTGTCCGGAAAACCGTTTCCGTTAAGAAACACATAGCGGGTTTCCGCCAGTCCGTCATCGTTCGAAAAATAGACGTCATCAAAATGTTGCGAAACAGGTGTACCCTGTTCATTCCAGGTTAAAAGTGCAGTTTCAATTGCGGTTTTTTTCACGTTACGGCCTGAGGATTCTGTTCGGTTTTCCCTGATTTTACTCTGCTTTGCGCTGTACTGCCATGCCGGATGTGACATAGCACAACATCGGTATGTAAAGATGCGAAAAAACGTCTGATCGGACTTGTTCAGCTTACAGGTGTAAGCTAAAGTAGCGCTAAAATCCCGTACTACTTAAAATGACAGAGGTATTAAATGAAGCGTGCAGTAATCACCGGTCTGGGGATTATCTCAAGTATCGGTAATAACCGGGAGGAAGTACTGGCTTCTTTGAGAGAAGGTCGTTCCGGGATCACATTCTCAGAAGAATTTAAAGAGATCGGCATGCGCAGCCAGGTTTGGGGTAACGTCAAACTGGACACTGCGGGTCTTATTGATCGTAAAACTGTCCGTTTCATGAGTGATGCTTCTGTCTACGCGTATCTTTCCATGGAACAGGCCATTGCAGACTCCGGTCTGACAGAAGAGCAGGTATCTCACTACCGTACCGGTGTGGTTGCCGGTTCAGGCGGCGGTTCCCCGCGCACTCAGGCTATCGCGGCTGACGGCATGCGTGCCAAAGGTCTGCGTGGTGTCGGTCCTTACCTGGTGCCGCGTGCAATGGCATCCGGTGTGTCCGCAAACTTAGCGACACCGTTTAAAATCAAAGGCGTGAACTACTCAATCAGTTCTGCCTGCTCCACCTCTGCACACTGTATCGGCCACGCGGTGGAACTGATTCAGCTGGGCAAACAGGATGTGGTGTTTGCCGGCGGCGGTGAAGAACTGTGCTGGGAAATGAGCTGCGAATTTGACGCAATGGGCGCACTGTCCACCAAATACAACGAAACACCGGACAAAGCATCCCGTACTTATGATCAGGGCCGTGACGGCTTCGTGATCGCAGGCGGCGGCGGTATGGTCGTGGTGGAAGAGCTGGAACACGCGCTGGCGCGCGGTGCGCATATCTACGGTGAAGTGGTCGGCTACGGCGCGACATCTGACGGCGCGGACATGGTTGCCCCGTCCGGTGAAGGTGCGGTCCGCTGCATGCAGATGGCGATGCACGGCCTGGATACGCCGGTTGATTACATCAACACCCACGGCACATCCACACCGGTCGGTGATACCAAAGAGTTGGAAGCTATCCGTGAAGTCTTCGGTGACCATACCCCGGCACTGTCAGCGACCAAAGCCATGACCGGTCACTCACTGGGTGCGGCAGGTGTTCACGAGGCTATCTACAGCCTGCTGATGCTGGAGCACGGTTTTATCGCGCCGAGCATCAACGTGGAAAACCTCGATGAGAAAGCGGAAGGTATGGCGATTATCACCGAACCGACCGAACGCAAGCTGACGACTGTGATGTCCAACAGCTTCGGCTTCGGCGGCACCAACGCCACACTGGTTATGCGCAAATATCAGAACTGATTTTGCCCTGTTGATCAGATAAATGCCCCGGTTTAATCACCGGGGCATTTTCTTTTGCGGCAAACTCTGTCAGGGTATAACGGTACTGTTTATCCTTTTACTGCCACAGGGGTGATGAATGAAAAAGCTGACTATCGCAGAGATGACTGAGCCGCAGAAAATCCGTGTCCGCACCCGGCTGGCTCAGGAACAAAAGAAACTGGGGCGTCCGCTGACCAATGCGGAGCAGAATAAAGTCAAAGATCAGATTATCACCGAGATTTCCAAAGAAGTGGATGCCGCTGCCGCCAAAGTCCGGGCACAGAAAAAAAAGGATAAAATCAAACCCGGCGGCGGAGAAGAAACCTTTAACTGGTCAGCGAAAACCCATACGCGGGGATTGCGCTGAACCTTCCGGATAACTTACTTCCGTTTTTATTACGATAACCGCCACACGGCGGTTTTTTGTATCCCGCCTTGTTACCTTATTTTATAAGATACAGACCTGCGTAATTTTAGTTTTAATAAACAACATATTCCTGAATTACAGTGAAAAACACGGCCGGGAGCCGATTTGTATTCACTGAGCATTTTTATAAAAGGAATATGTTATGACGAATCGATACGAAGACACCACACCGTTTGAACGTGATGTGATGACCTCCATGGGATATCACTGGAAAGGAGAGGGCTGGCAAAAAGCATCAGATAATGGCGAGACTATGGTTGTTACCGGATGGACCGGGGATATCCCGGCAGACAGCAGCAGGATAACTCATATCTGGGATCAGAATATTGCGGATATGAACACATCCCCCAATCCTGTATGGGATGATGCCGATGATGGCTGGATGCATCCGGTGGATGAAGAAATCAGAAAGGAACCGGAGACAAGGCGGAACAATTAGCTGGTGCTCTGGCAGAGCAGGCAAAAGGGAAGAAAATCCGGGATATTGATGATGCATTGAAAGCTTACGAAAAATATAGGAATAACTTTAATAAGAAAATGAATTCTGAAGATCGCAGGGCTATTGTCGCGGCGTTAGAGTCAATCAAGTCAGCAGAAATCGCAAAAAATTTTACAAAATTCAGCAAGGGTATGGGGGTTCTGAGTCATGCAATCAATGCATTTGATTGGGTTGGTGAATTGATTAAATCTGTAAAAACAGATAATTGGCGGCCATTTTTTGTTAAAACCGAAGTCATCGCAGCCGGGAATGCTGCGACTGTTGTAGTTGCATTCATCTTCAGTGTATTGCTGGGAAATCCCGTCGGCCTTATAGGCTATGGTTTGATAATGGCCGGCACCGGAGTATTGATTGATGATGAACTGGCTGAAAAAGCTAATCTGTTTTGGGGGATTTAATTTATAAAAACAGAGGCTGCCTATTTCTGTGGTAGCCTTTTTATAAGAATAGCAATAATAAAAATTATTATTATAGGCAGTGATAATAAAAATACAGAGCAACCATATATGGCCAATAAACCAGTTCTTCCCGGTGTATCAATGAAAAAACCACTTTTCCAGAATTGTGGTGTCGTGAATTTAAGGAAAAAGTATTCAGTTATCCATTTTGCAACAGGATAAAAAATAAATCCAAATATGGATAATAGCAAAAAGGTCAGTCTGTATTTAAAATTATCATTCCAGCAATAGTAAAAGAAAATAGAAGTATAAAACCAGCCCCAGCACATATTTTGAATATAATATTTTTTAGTCACTGTATGGTATTCCGTCGTTTGGTGTGCCACTGACAGGACTTTAACATAGTCATATATGATAATAAGAATCAATACTGATACTGTTTTGTCACTTTGTGACGGATATGAAAAATTGCAAAGATACTAAAAAATAGCAGAGTAAAAATAAGGCATTGATAAAGTTAGTAAAAAAGGGATAACAACAAAAGAAAATTATATGATTCATCAATGAATTAATACTTTTCATTTTTGTTGGTTATCCCTGAATACCGGACCCTGATTTTGTTTTTACCTATTCCCCCGCACCACACCGCTGCGGCTGTGTTTTTTTCGTTTTGCAGCGTATAATCTGTGTCAGCGGTGTGCGCAGACGCTGCGCCATAATGACCCCGATCAGTACCACACCACCGCCGATAATATGATAGCTGTGCAGCTCTTCTTTCAGGAAGACAGCGGCGATAATGGCGGTCAGTACCGGTGCCAGGTTCATAAAGATAGAGGCGGCGTTTGCACCCAGCCGGGTAACGCCCAGGATCCACAACAGCGGCGCAAAAATAGAGGCCGCAATCCCCGCATACAATACCAGCCCGATATTATCGCGGTTCAGTGTCACATCACCGGCGCTGAGGAATACCGGGATCAGCAGCAGCACGCCAAAAACAATCTGCATATACAGCGAGTGAATGCTCGACAGCGGGATAGCCCAGCGTTTGGTCAGCACGCCGTAGAAGGCATAAGCGAGACCGGCGATAAACATCAGCATTTCACCCTGTCCCAGCCCCTGATGCAGTAAATCCGCCGGATGTCCTTTGCTGATAAGCCAGGTCAGGCCGCTCAGGGAGAGAATTGTGCCGAGCACAATACCGATGGTCGGTGCGATCCGCAGTACCGGGATACTTAACACCACGGTCAGCAGCGGGATCAGCGAGGTGATAATCCCCATAAAGGTGGCGCTGACGGTATACGCGGCGTAGTACGCCAGGCTCTGATACAGCCCCATGCCGAGAAAACCGAGGATAAACAGTTTCCACGCGTGTTGTTTGATCACCGCGCGCTGTTGCCAGATTGGCATAATCAGGAACGGCGTCATCACGGCGAGTGCCAGTGCCCAGCGGTAAAAGGAAATCGCGCCGGGGGCGATGGCACCGGCGGCCAGTTTATTCACCACGGCATTCACAGACCAGATTAATACAGCCCCGAGGGGTAAAAGCAGGTTTTTCATTCTTAAACTCATTTTCATTATCAGGCAGGTGGTGTAGTGTAATCTGTCTTAATTATTCTATATAACGATATCCCGCCAATTTATAGAGAGGATCTGACAAGATGGCCCGTAAGTCAGATATTTCATCACTGGGTGTGAAAGACCCGGTGACATTAATCTGCCGTCATGAACAGTTTTATTCGGAAACGGAGTTTGCCCTTCATCATCACCCCTTCGGCCAGTTGCTGTATGTCGCCAGCGGCGTGATGGAAATGACCGTTGAGGGACAGCGCTATCTGGCGCCGGCGGGGTTTTGTATCTGGATCCCGCCGGGAACGGAACATGCCAGTTATAACAAAGCCTGCGCCTCTTTCAAAATTATTGATATTTCGCCGCAGTGGGCACCGCAGTTACCGCAGATGGCCTGTGTGATAGAGCTGACGCCGGTGTTCAGTGCCGTGATGCAGGATTTGTTCGGCCGCAAAGTCCGTGAACCGGAAACTGACGCGGACAGACGGCTGGCGCTGGTACTGACGGATCAGCTGCTGCTGTCGCGTTGTCAGCCGACCTATCTGCCGGTCACGGATGATAAACTGCTGGCACCGGTACTCAGCGCGCTGGAGAACGATCCTTCTGATAACACGTCACTGGCGGAGTGGGCGGCGCGGCGCTTTACTTCAGAGCGGACATTATCCCGCCGCTGTCAGCAGAAACTGGGAATGTCCTTCAGTGAATGGCGTCAGCGCCTGCGTTTTCTGCGGGCGGTGGCGTTATTACAGGAAGGCCGCAGTGTGCAGAATGTCGCGCTGGATGTGGGTTACAGCTCATCATCCGCCTTTATTGCCATGTTTTCTCAGCTGGCCGGTGTCACGCCGGAGCGCTTCCGTCATCAGCCTTAATTGCTCTCTTTAGCAACAATCGGTGTTCCGGGCGTAGGTTTTATCCCGCAGAAGTGGCAAAATAGCGGCCATCCGTTTCAATTCCGGTTGTGCCGCCGTACCGACAGGTCTCCGCCGGCCGCCGACAGTATGAAGGTGAAGCCCGTGAAAATCGTTGTAGATGAGAATATGCCTTACGCCGAAACCCTGTTTTCCCGTCTCGGGGACGTGGTGGCGGTGCCGGGACGTCCGTTACCGGACGGGGTGCTGGATGATGCTGACGCACTGATGGTGCGTTCTGTCACGAAAGTGAATGCACAGCTGCTGGAAAATACCCCGGTGAAATTCACCGGTACCGCAACCGCCGGTTTTGACCATGTGGATAAAGCCTGGCTGGCGGAGCAGGGAATTGGTTTCTCCTCAGCGCCGGGTTGTAACGCAATTGCTGTGGTGGAATATGTCTTTTCTGCCCTGATGCTGCTGGCGGAGCGTGACAGTTTTCAGCTGGCAGATAAAACCGTCGGGATTATCGGGGCCGGGAATGTCGGCGGCCGTCTGGCGAAGCGTCTGGAAGCACTGGGTGTTAATATTCTCATCTGTGACCCGCCGCGTGCGGATAACGGTGATGCCGGGGCATTTTATGATATCGATACCCTGGTGGCACAGGCTGATATCCTGACATTCCATACCCCGCTGAATAAATCCGGGCCGTACACCACACTGCATCTGATGGATGAAACCCGTCTCAGTGCCATGAAAGACAACGGCATTCTGATCAACGCCAGCCGTGGTGCGGTGGTGGATAACCGGGCGCTGTTATCGGTACTGGCCGGCGGCAAACCACTGAGTGTGGTGCTGGATGTGTGGGAGCCGGAGCCGGATCTGTCAACTGAACTGCTTTCACTGGTTGATATCGGTACGCCGCATATTGCCGGTTATACCCTGGAAGGCAAGGCGCGTGGTACCACGCAGGTCTTTGAAGCCTTTGCGGAATTCACCGGACAACCACAGCAGGTTGCGCTGTCAGAATTGTTACCGGCACCGGAATTCGGCTGTATCACACTGTCAGGTAAAGTAACGCAAAGTATTCTCAAACGTTTAATGCATCTGGTTTATGATGTCCGCCGTGATGATGCGGCATTACGTGCGGTGGCCGGTGTGACGGGTGAGTTTGATAAACTGCGTAAGTTTTATCCTGATCGCCGCGAGTGGTCATCACTGACTGTTATTTGTGATGATGCACAGAGTGCGGCGCTGTTGTCTGACCTGGGTTTCACGGCAGAATACCGCGCATAAAATCATTTTTTCATCATTCTTTTTCTGACTGTACCGCGCTGACGCGGTGCAGTCTTTGTTCCGGAGATAACTATGTCAGAAGGCTGGAATATTGCCGTATTGGGTGCGACCGGTGCTGTCGGCAGCGCCGTGGTGTCATTACTGGAAGAGCGTGAATTTCCGGTGGGAGAGTTATATTTACTGGCCGGGGAGCGCAGCGCGGGAGAATCGGTGCGCATGAACGGCAAAAGCTATCTGGTTACCGAAGCCCGTGATTTTGACTGGTCACAGGTGCAGCTGGCCTTTTTCATGGCCGGTGCGGAAGCCACCGCTGCGTACTATGAAGCGGCGACGGACAGCGGCTGTATTGTGATTGACAGCAGCGGCCTGTTTGCGCTGGAGCCTGACGTGCCGCTGGTGGTGCCGTCGGTGAACCCGCAGGCACTGAGCGAATACCGCAACCGTAACCTGATTGCGCTGGCAGACAGCACTGTCAGCCAGTTACTGACCGCTATCCGTCCGCTGGTGGAAAGCGCCGGGTTATCCCGCATTAATCTGACTAACCTGTTCTCTGTTTCCCGTTTCGGGAAAAGTGCGGTGGAAGAGCTGGCAGGGGAGTGTGCAAAACTCCTCAACGGCATCCCGCCGGAAGCCGGTCGTTTCAGCAAACAGCTGGCGTTTAACCTTCTGCCATTGCTGACCGATGAGCAGGGCAGTGTGTCAGAAGAGCGCCGTATCGCGGAAGAAACCCGCAAAGTCCTGCAGGATGCCGGTCTGCCGATCAGCGTGAGCTGTGTGCAGTCCCCTGTGTTCTACGGCAACGCGCAGATCGTGCAGCTGGAAACACTGCGTCCGCTCGGCAGTGAGGAAGCCCGTGATGAACTGGAACGGGCAGAGGATATTCAGCTCTCAGAAGAGCAGGAGTTCCCGACTCAGGTGACGGATGCCTCCGGCAATCATCTGCTGAATATCGGTTGTCTGCGTAATGATTACGGTATTCCGGAAATTCTGCACTTCTGGTCAGTGGCGGATAACGTACAGTTTGGCGGCGCACTGATGGCAGTCGAAATTGCCGAGCGTCTGACGCAGGAGCAGTTTTACTGATGTCAGAGGTGACTTTACCGGCGGAAGAGGGTAAAACCACGATCGCGCTGGGCATTGAATATGACGGCAGCCGTTATTACGGCTGGCAGCGTCAGTCAGAAGTCGCGAGTGTGCAGGGCTGTCTGGAAAAAGCGCTGTCAAAAGTGGCGGCAGAGCCGGTCTCGGTTTTCTGTGCGGGCCGGACCGATGCCGGGGTGCATGCCACCGGTCAGGTGGTGCATTTTCATACGGCAGCTGTCCGGAAAGATGCGGCCTGGACGATGGGCGTAAACACCCATCTGCCGCCGGATATCGCGGTGCGCTGGGTCAAAACCGTGCCGGAAAACTTCCACGCCCGGTTCAGTGCCACAGCGCGGCGTTACCGCTATGTGATTTTCAATCACCGTTTTCGTCCGGCTATCCTCAGCAAGGGTGTGACCCACTTTCATTATCCGCTGGATGAAAAGCGGATGCATGAAGCGGCACAGAGCCTGCTGGGGGAGAATGATTTTTCCTCTTTCCGCGCGGCGCAGTGTCAGTCCAGAAGCCCGTGGCGTAATGTGATGCATGTCAACGTCACCCGTCAGGGGCAGTATGTGATTGTGGATATCAAAGCCAATGCTTTTGTGCATCATATGGTGCGTAATATCACCGGCGCTCTGCTGGAGGTCGGCTGCGGTAATTTACCGGTCAGCCGGATGGCGGAGCTGCTGGCACTGAAAGACCGGACACTGGCACCGGCGACAGCACCGGCGGAAGGTTTGTATCTGGTTTCAGTGGATTACCCGGAAGAATTTGCCCTGCCGTCACCGGCGATGGGGCCGCTTTTCCTGGCAGATTAATTTATTGGCCGGATAAGCATAAGGCTGCGTCCGGCGGGGTGAAATATGGAATATATTCAATATCTGATCGATTTTATTTTGCACATTGACTTGCATATGAAAGAGATGGTCGCGGATTACGGCATCTGGGTTTATGCGATTTTATTCCTGATCCTGTTCTGTGAGACCGGGCTTGTGGTCACGCCGTTCCTGCCGGGAGACTCGCTGCTGTTTGTGGCGGGAACACTGGCGGCACTGCCGTCTAACGACCTGAACATTCATGTGATGGTGCTGCTGATGATTACAGCGGCGATTATCGGTGACGCGGTAAACTATACTATCGGGCACTTTTTCGGGGAGCGGCTTTTCCGTAATCCGGACTCAAAAATCTTCCGTCAGAGTCACCTGCGCAAGACCCATGCGTTCTTTGAAACCCATGGCGGTAAAGCGATTATTCTGGCGCGATTTGTTCCGATTGTGCGGACATTTGCCCCGTTTGTTGCCGGTATGAGTAAAATGTCGTATCGCCACTTTGCGATGTTTAACGTTATCGGTGCAATTGTATGGGTGGTATTATTTGCCTATGCAGGGTATATCTTCGGGGAAACCAAGATTGTACAGGAAAACTTGAAATTACTTATCGTGGCGATTATTTTCATCTCCATATTGCCCGGTATTATCGAGGTATGGCGTCACCGCCGTGCGGCGAAAAAAGCACAGAAACGTGATGACGCCTGAGTGGTTTGAGCAGTTTTTTATCCACAGTGCATAAGCAATGTGGTTTAATGGCAGATAATAATTACACTGGCTGAGCCAGATTTCAGACGGAAAGGTCATTAATGAGCTGGATTGAAAAAATTCTGAATAAGACCCCAATGAACCAGACACGCAAGGCGAGCATTCCTGAAGGTGTCTGGACGAAGTGCGACAGTTGTGGTCAGGTACTGTACCGCCAGGAGGTGGAACGTAATCTTGAGGTGTGTCCGAAATGTGATCATCACATGCGGATCCCTGCACGTGCGCGCCTGCTGACGTTTCTGGATGAAGGCAGTACCACGGAACTGGGAACTGATCTGGAGCCGAAAGACGTCCTGAAATTCCGTGATTCCAAAAAATACAAAGACAGACTGGTGTCCGCCCAGAAAACAACCGGGGAAAAAGAAGCCCTGATTGCGATGAAAGGCACCCTGAAAACCATGCCGGTTGTCGCGGCGGCGTTTGAGTTTGCCTTTATCGGCGGTTCGATGTCCTCTGTGGTCGGTGCACGGTTTGTCCGCGCGGTTGAACAGGCGCTGGAAGATAACTGCCCGCTGGTCTGCTTCTCCGCAAGCGGCGGCGCACGTATGCAGGAAGCACTGATGTCGCTGATGCAGATGGCCAAAACCAGTGCGGCTCTGGCTAAAATGCAGGAGCGCGGTCTGCCGTATATCTCTGTGCTGACTGACCCGACCATGGGTGGTGTCTCCGCAAGTCTGGCTATGCTGGGTGATATCAATATCGCCGAGCCGAAAGCCCTGATCGGCTTTGCCGGTCCGCGTGTTATCGAGCAGACTGTCCGTGAGAAATTACCGCCGGGATTCCAGCGCAGTGAGTTCCTGATTGAAAAAGGGGCGATCGATATGATTGTCCGCCGCCCGGAAATGCGTGATACCGTCGCGGAAATTCTGTCAAAACTGACGAACTATCAGTTCCCGCAGGAAGGTGAAATCATTGAAATCCTGACCGCGGATGAACCTGATACCGACTTATCTTCTGAAACAGAGACTGATGTCAAAAAACACGATGTCTGATAAGCGAGAAAGACCGACAGCCGCGTCATCGATGATGACGTGGCTTTCTTATCTGGGTGATCTGCATACGCAGGTTATTGATATGGGACTGGAACGTGTCGGTGCGGTGGCGGATATCATGAATCTGCGCTATCCCGCCCCGAAAGTCATTACCGTTTCCGGAACCAACGGCAAAGGCACCACCTGCCACACGCTCGAATCCATCCTGCTGGCCGCAGGGTTGCGGGTCGGGGTGTACAGTTCCCCGCATCTGGTGAATTACACCGAACGGGTCCGGATTCAGGGGCAAAACCCGCCGGAAGCGGATTTCTGCCGTGTCTTTGCTGATATTGACGCGCAGCGCGGCGATATCACACTGACCTATTTTGAAGCGGGCACACTGGCAGCACTGCAGCTGTTCCGCGAAGCCAACCTTGATGTGGTGATTCTGGAAGTCGGCCTCGGCGGGCGTCTGGATGCCACCAATATCGTCGATTCTCATATCACGGCTATCACCAGTATCGCGCTGGATCACACCGACTGGCTCGGCGCTGACCGCGAGCATATCGCCCGCGAGAAAGCCGGAATTTTCCGCCCGCACTGTGTGGCGGTGATCGGTGAGCCGGATGCGCCTTATACTATCGCTGACGTGGCAAACAAGCTGGAAACCTCGCTGTTCTGCCGTGCCGATGACTGGTCTTACAAAGAGCAGGGTGACCACTGGACGTGGCAGTGTGAGGATGAAACCCTCGACAATCTGCCGCTGCCGAATGTGCCGCTGGCAAATGCCGCGACTGCCCTTGCAGTGATCCACAATCTGCGTCAGGTGAAAGACAAAACCGGCCGCGCCATCACCCGTGAGGCGATTGATACCGGGCTGCGTCAGGCACAACTGCCGGGCCGTTTTCAGATTGTCTCACAGCAACCGCTGACCGTGCTGGATGTGGCGCATAACCCGCATGCCGCCGGTTATCTGGTCTCAAAACTGGCACAGTTACCGCGTACTGCGCAGAGCCGTGTCCGTGCCGTGATCGGTATGCTGGGCGACAAAGATATCAAAGGTACCCTGGCTGTGCTGGGTGAGCAGGTGACAGACTGGTATGTCGCGCCGCTGACCGAACTGCGCGGAGCCCCGGCAGAACAGCTGGCGGAGCATCTGACCAACCCGCAGCAGTTTGCCGATGTGGAAAGTGCCTGGGAACAGGCGCGCCGTGATGCTTCACCGGAGGATATCGTGGTGGTGTGCGGGTCATTCCACACGGTGGCTCATGTTATGGATGTTTTAGCGAAGGAAGGTGCGGGTGGCCAGTAAATTTCAGAATCGCTTAGTCGGAACCATTATCCTGGTGGCGGTGGGTGTGATTGTCCTGCCGGTGCTGCTGGACGGCGATAAGAAATATAACGAAGACCAGTTCGCAGCCATCCCGCTTATCCCGAAAGAAGGGGAGCAGGATGAGATTGATGCGGTGAATCCGATCAATCAGACCATGCCGACGATGCCGTCAGAAGGGGCATCCAGCGCCATGATTACCGAAGCGGCACAAACCGGGACGGAAGAAGCTCCTGCGGAAGCATCTGCGGGCGGCAGTACCACCTCCAATGTACCGCCGGGTGCGGATCCGCTGCCGCCGGTGGTGATCCCGGATAAACAACCGCCACCGAAACAGGAACCTAAGCCGGAACCGAAACCTGAACCAAAACCAGTGCCTGAGCCGGAACCAAAACCTGAGCCGAAACCGGAACCCAAACCGGAAAAAGCGCCGCAGGGACAGGCTTATGTTGTGCAGCTGGGTGCATTATCTAATGCCCGTAAGGTGGAGGAGATTGTCGCCACACTGCGGTTATCCGGTTATCAGGTGTATACCGTGCCGCGTGGCAAGCTGACGCTGATTATGGTCGGGCCGTCAGCCTCGCAGGCCGAGCTGAAGTCCTCGCTGGGGGAACTGAGACAGCTTACCGGGCTGGATGGCCGGGTGCAGTCTTATAAACCGTAGCGAATTTAAGGAATTAGCAATATCCGTTAATAAAATCAGTTAACTCTTTGCGGCGATTATAATTTTTTATTTCGCCGCAATTTATTTTCGGATGGAGCAAAAATCCGTTACGCAAACGTTTTCGTTTTCTGTTAGAATGCGCCCGTCACTGATGCCGGGGCATCAATTTGGATAGTGATATGGTTTGGATTGATTACGCAATTATTGCAATTATTGCTTTCTCGGCATTAGTCAGCCTGGTTCGTGGTTTCGTTCGCGAAGCCTTATCGTTAGTGACCTGGGTCTGTGCGTTTTATGTGGCCAGCGAGTTTTTCCCGCTGCTGGCGGACTATTTTACGCGCTTTGATGACCCGCTGGTCCGCAACGGAATCGCCATTGCGATTTTATTTGTTGCGACACTGATTGTCGGCTCGGTGATTAACCATGTTATCGGTTCACTGGTTCAGCGGACAGGCTTATCAGGCACAGATCGTGTTCTCGGGGTTTGTTTTGGTGCTCTGCGCGGGGTGCTGATCGTGGCGGCAATTTTGTTCTTCCTCGACAGCTTTACGCAGATGAGTCAGAGCAGCGACTGGCAGCAGTCACAACTCATCCCCCAATTCAGTCATGTTATCAGGTGGTTCTTTGACTACCTCCAGAATGCGTCAAGTTTCCTGCCGGAGAATTTTCCTTCTCCGCCCGGCTGATGAGGAAAAAACTACATGTGTGGTATTGTTGGTATCGTTGGTTTTACGCAAGTCAATCAATCAATTTATGACGCGCTCACGGTGTTACAGCACCGGGGCCAGGATGCAGCCGGTATCGCAACCATTGACAGTAACAATGGTTTCCGGCTTCGTAAAGCCAACGGACTGGTGAAAGATGTTTTCGAAACCCGCCATATGCTGCGTTTGCAGGGCACACTCGGGATTGGCCATGTCCGTTACCCGACCGCAGGCAGCTCCAGTGCATCGGAAGCACAGCCGTTTTATGTCAATTCACCGTTCGGTATCACTCTGGCGCATAACGGCAATCTGACCAATGCGCACACGCTGAAACATCAGCTGTTTGAAACAGCCCGCCGTCATGTCAATACCACCTCCGATTCTGAAATTCTGCTCAACGTGCTGGCGTATGAGCTGGATCGCTTTGATGCTCACCCGCTGGAGCCGGATAATATTTTTGCCGCTGTCAGCGCGATGCACACCAAAATCCGCGGCGCGTATGCCTGTGTGGCACTGATTATCGGCCACGGTCTGCTGGCGTTCCGTGACCCGAACGGTATCCGTCCGCTGGTACTCGGCAAGCGTACTCTGGTTGATGGCCGTGAAGAGTACATGGTCGCGTCTGAAAGTGTCGCACTGGATACCCTCGGTTTTGAATATCTGCGGGATGTGGCGCCGGGTGAGGCGGTGTATATCACGGAAACCGGGCAGCTCTACACCCGCCAGTGTGCGGCGAATCCGTCACTGACACCGTGTCTGTTCGAGTTTGTCTATTTCGCCCGTCCGGATTCCGTTATCGATAAAGTCTCTGTCTATAACGCCCGTCTGCGTATGGGGCAGAAACTCGGTGCGAAAATTGCCCGCGAGTGGGAAGACCTGGATATCGATGTGGTGATCCCGATTCCGGAAACCTCAATGGACAGTGCGCTGGAAATCGCTCATATGCTGAACAAGCCGTACCGTCAGGGGTTTGTGAAAAACCGCTATGTGGGACGCACCTTTATCATGCCGGGGCAACAGGAGCGGAAAAAATCTGTCCGCCGCAAACTCAATGCCAACCGCACCGAATTCAAAGGGAAAAACGTGCTGCTGGTGGATGATTCCATTGTGCGCGGCACCACGTCAGAGCAGATTGTGGAACTGGCACGGGAAGCCGGGGCGAAGAAAGTCTATTTTGCTTCTGCGGCACCGGAAGTGCGTTTCCCGAATGTCTACGGCATCGATATGCCTAATGCCAACGAGTTAATCGCACATGGCCGTGAAGCAGATGAAATCTGCCGTCTGATTGGGGCGGATGCCCTGATTTTCCAGGATCTGAGTGACCTTATCGATGCGGTGCGTGAAGAGAATCCGGATATCCGGGGTCTTGAGGCATCGGTGTTTGATGGTATCTATGTCACCAAGGATATCGACCAGGATTATCTCGACTATGTGGAAAACTTACGTAAGGATGATGAATTAAAGTTGCGGGATCATAACGAAATTGAGAACCTTGAGATATATAATGAGGGTTAATCTCTTTTTTGTCAGGTGATGTTATGAAAAAACTGATTGTGGGGCTGACCGGCGCAAGTGGTGCTGTCTATGGTGTGCGGCTGCTGGAGGTCCTGCAAACGGTGCCGGAAGTGGAAACCCATCTGATTGTCAGTCAGGCGGCCCGGCAGACACTGGCGCTGGAAACAGCGTACAGTCTGCGGGAAGTGCAGGCACTGGCGGATGTGGTACATGATGAGCGTGATATCGCTGCCTGTATATCTTCCGGCTCTGTCAGAACACTGGGGATGGTTATCCTGCCCTGTTCGGTGAAAACCCTGTCAGGGATTGTTCACAGTTACACGGACACCCTGGTGACCCGCGCGGCGGATGTGGTGCTTAAGGAAGGGCGCAAACTGGTGCTGGGCGTCCGTGAAACGCCGCTGCATCTGGGACATCTGCGGCTGATGACACAGGCGGCGGAAATCGGTGCGGTGATTATGCCGCCGATGCCTGCGTTTTATCATCAGCCGGAAACGGTGCAGGATATTATTGACCAGACGGTCAACCGTGTGCTCGATCAGTTTGATATTGCATTACCGGAAGATTTATTTACCCGCTGGAGCGGGGCGAAAAATCCCCGCTCTGCACAGCCGTAATCTGAATCACCCGGCCGTTTGTTTCCGGCCGGGCTCTGCATTAATAGTCCGCCGGACTGTCCAGTAAATCCCGCAGTGCTTCTTCCAGATTAATAAACTGACAGCCGAACCCGGCTTCCTCCAGCCGTTTCGGCAGGGCATTCTGACCGCCGAGTACCAGTACCGCCGCTTCTCCCATCAGCGCCTTCACCACAAATGCCGGAACACGCAGCAGATGCGGGCGGTGCAGGATCTGCGCCAGTACCGCTGCAAACTGCTCATTATGGGACGGATAAGGCGCGGTCATATTGAACGGGCCGTTCTGTGCGGGATCGTCGAGCAGAAACAGAATGGCGCTGACCATGTCACTGATATGGATCCACGGCATATACTGACGGCCATTACCAATAGGGCCGCCAAGACCGGCGCGGTACACCGGCAGCAGTTTTGCCAGCGCGCCGCCTTCCGGGGAGAGCACAATCCCGGTGCGCAGCAGACAGACGCGGGTTTTCTCACTCTGTGCTTTCATCGCCAGGGATTCCCAGCGGTCGCACAGAGTGTGGGTGAATTCCTGATTCGGCTCGTCATCCTCCGTCACGACGGATTGTCCCTGATCACCGTACCAGCCCACGGCAGAGCCGGAGAGAAACACCGCCGGCGGCGTTTCACTGGCATTAATAAGCTCACTGAGTCGTTCGGTTATCTGCCAGCGGCTCTCACACAACAGCTTTTTCTGCTCTTCACTCCAGCGTTTATCCGCGATAGGCTCACCGGCGAGGTTAATCACCGCATCGATGTCATTCAGATGTGTTATATCATTGAGTGAATTAAGGTTTTCTGCGGCTGAGCAAAAACGGGAATAGACTTTCTGCGGTGAGCGGCTCAGAACCACCACCTGATATTTCCGGGCAATCAGTGCCTGCACCAGCGGAGTGCCGACAAGTCCGGTGCCGCCTGTGATCAGAATACGCATAGATGCTCCTTCTGCCGGTAGGTTTCTCTGACTATAGCAGTTTTTGCCGCCGGGGGATGTGATCGGCAAGAAAGAAAAACAATCATAGAACCGCTATCAATTCTTGATATACTGATTCAATGACCATAATGGCACACTATCATTATTAGTTTGGTATATAAAAGCGGTATAAAGCAGCGGCCCGCGGATTAACAGCGTGTGTCACTGAAAAAACAGAAACAGCATCCGTAATGCTGATAAAAAAGAAAAGGTTAGAGGATGGAACAAGATAGCGCTATCGAGTGGGTGGACGTGGTCGATGAGAATAATGATGTCATCGGCCAGGCAACCCGCGAGCAGATGCGGGCGGAAAACCTGCGTCACCGGGCAACCTACATCGTTGTGCATGACGGCATGGGAAAAATTCTTGTCCAGCGCCGGACTGAGCACAAAGACTACTGCCCGGGTCTGCTGGATGCCACTGCCGGCGGCGTGGTGCAGCAGGGCGAGCTGATGCTCGATTCTGCCCGGCGCGAAGCAGAGGAAGAACTCGGGATCGCCGGTGTGCCGTTTGCCGAACACGGTCTGTTTTATTATGAAGAGCCGGTCTGTCGTGTCTGGGGCGGGTTATTCAGCTGTGTGACTCACGGGCCGTTCGCGCTTCAGGAAAGTGAGGTATCGGAAGTCACCTGGCTGACCCCGGCAGAAATCACTGCCCGCTGTGACGAATTTACGGCCGATTCACTGAAAGCACTCTCACTCTGGCTGACCCGGAATAATCAGAATTATACCCCGGCAGAGCGGCAGAAGCCGGTTGCAACGCCTGAAGCTGAAATGAGCAGCGACAGCGAATAAAAAAGAATAAAAACCGGAGAAGCCTGCAATATGCAGGCTTTTTTATATTTAAAATACGGTGAAATAAAACGCAGGCAGTAAATATATCGGCAAAATAGAATATTATCAGAGACAGTTCAGTATAATTTGTATTATTCCGGTTTCTGGCTTTAATCATTTTCCTGTAGAATGCCGTTCTGAATACAGATAATAATATCAAACCATAAAAACTTCCGTTAACGGCATGAATTACAATGATTTTATGTAATAAACCTTATGCTTTATTAAAAAATATTAAATAACAAAGCCCGGTTAATAAGAATTATCCGGAAATAGACGGAAGATGATAAAATACAACCTGAACGAGAATAATGATGAGAAATAAATTAGCAGGATGGCTGTTGTTATTACCGCTGCTGCTCACCGCATGGGGTGCATTTCAGTATTGGCGCATCAGTGATGAATATCAGGCTTACCAGTATATTATGTCAGAAAAAGCGGAGCTTCAGCGTCTGATTGCGGAAGATCCGAATACACAGATTACCTACGATGACGGGGAAACTGTGTCTGCCGGTCAGCAACTGGGGATGATTAACCGTGATCTGAATAAATACAGCAGCGAAATTGCCATGATTCTGGCCAGGGCGGGTGTCAGTCTGGGAACTGTCGCCACCGGGATTTTATCACTGCTGTTTGGAGCAGGGGCGATTTATCTCTGCATCAGCAGCGGCCGGGCTGCCCGGCGCTCCCGCGATACGCTGCTGAACGTCTTTGCCCGCTGCCGCAAAATGCTGCCGTTTATCCTGACCGGGCAGATGACGCTGGTCGGCCTGAGCATCATTTGTGTGATGGCGTATGAAGCGCTGTGGTTCGCCGGTAATTTCGTGCTGAGCGGCGGCGGTGCGAAAATCATGATCTTTATTTTGATCAGTATCCTGCTGATTATCTGGTACATCATCAAAGGGCTGTTTAAGCTGCGCAAGAGTTTTGCCATGTTCCGCAGCGAACCGTCGGATGTGACAGGGCATGCCGTCAGCCGGGAGGAAGCACCGGGGCTGTGGCAGTGGGTGGATGAGATTGCCGCGAAAGTCGGCACGCCGTCGCCGGATCATATTGTTGTTGGTATGACAGAGTGTTTTTATGTGACATCCCACAGTATCAGCCTGAATGAAAATCAGCTGATTGAAGGGAAAACGCTGTACTTTCCGCTGCTCTATTCCGCACTGCTCAACCGTGAGGAAGCCAGTGCGGTTATCGGGCACGAACTGGGGCATTTCACCGGCGAAGATACCACGTATAGTCTGAATTTTGCGCCGATCTATGCCGGAATGAGCCACAGTATTTCGCTGGTGGCCAACGAGGTGCAGGATTACTACAGTAAAGTGATTATGAGCCCGTCGGTGTATCTCGGAATCTTCTTCCTTGAGCAGTTTGATTTTGCCGTCAGTCACTGGAGCCGTATCCGTGAGCTGGAAGCGGATAAAGCGGGGGCATCGGTCAGCTCACCGGCGGCTGTGGCGTCATCACTGCTGCGTATCTCTGCGGTCAGTGAGGTGATTTTGGAAACCCTGGGTGAGTTGTATGAAGGTACCCTGAAAACAGATGATTTACTGCCTGTGGTGATGGCGCGTCTGCGTGAGCGCGGTGTGCCGGAAGCCGGACAGTTCCTGAATGAGGCAACCAGTCACCCGAGCGACACACATCCGCAGACCCGTACCCGTATCGAAGCACTGTCTCAGGATCTCAGTGATGAGCTGCTGGCCGACGCTTCCCGTGAAGTGCAGTCGGATGATTACGCCAATATCGCGGACCTGTTCACGGATGCCAAAGCGATTTCCATGATGCTGACGGCGTCACTCTCCGGCATGGTCGCGGAGTACACCACACAGCGGACAGAAGCACTGGAAACGATGCTGCATGAATCTGACGCGGCAGATGAGGTGATCATCACCGAGCGGCGGAAAATGTTCCGGATGATGTTTATCTTTGGTCTGGTGGTTGCGGCCGGGATGGGTATTGCCACGGTGAAACTCGGCGCGGAAGATCTGGTAGCTTCCGGTGCGGTTCACGGCTTCTGGCTGTTACTGCTGTTCTGGGGTGTGGCCTTTATGTACCGCGACAGAGGCAAAGCACCGCTGTTTGCGTTCCGCCACGGGCAACTGGTCAGTGAAAAGCTGACACAGCCGTATCCGCTGCACTACATCGTTGATTATGACATCGCGGAAACTTCCGGTGTGGCGACACTCACACTTCATGTGGCTGATGGTGCACCGGCACCGGGTATGGCAGCAAAAAGCCGTTTCTTTAAATACGATGCCAAAAAGCAGAAGCTGATGATTATGATGGCCGGTGTCCGGATCTGGCAGGGAAAATCATTATCTCTGCAGGATTTATCAGAACTGGTACATGGTCAGTTGCAGACGGCACATGTGAAGCATGAATTGCGGCAGTAATTTTTCTGCTGAAATACAGGGAACCGCCGCAAGGCGGTTTTTTTGACAGGATGCATAAAAAAATCCCGGCGGGGAAACCCGGCCGGGATTATGGTCTGTAACTTTTCAGTCAGCAGAACTTATTTTTTCTTCGCTTCGTCCTGCGCTGCCTGAATAGCAGTCAGTGCGATGGTGTATGCGATATCGTCAACTAACGCACCACGGGACAGGTCGTTAACCGGTTTGCGCATACCCTGCAGCATTGGTCCGATAGAGACCAGGTCTGCTGAACGCTGAACCGCTTTGTAAGTGGTGTTACCGGTGTTCAGGTCAGGGAAGATGAAGACGTTTGCTTTACCCGCAACCGGAGAGTTTGGTGCTTTGGTTTTCGCAACGTCAGCCATCACGGCGGCGTCGTACTGTAACGGACCGTCGATGCACAGGTCAGGACGTTTTTCCTGAGCAATGCGGGTCGCTTCGCGGACTTTCTCAACATCGTCACCCTGGCCGGAGGTCCCGGTAGAGTAAGAGATCATCGCAACACGCGGGTCGATACCGAATGCTTTCACAGAGTCAGCAGACTGAATTGCGATTTCTGCCAGCTGTTCAGGGTTCGGATCCGGGTTGATTGCACAGTCACCGTAAACCAGCACTTCTTCAGGCATCAGCATGAAGAACACGGAAGATACCAGTGAGCTGCCCGGTGCAGTTTTGATTAACTGTAACGGCGGACGAATGGTGTTCGCAGTGGTGTGAACCGCACCGGAAACCAGACCGTCAACTTTATCCTGCTCCAGCATCATTGTACCCAGTACAACGTTGTCCTGTAACTGCTCGCGGGCAACGACTTCGGTCATGCCTTTGTTTTTACGCAGTTCAACCAGACGCGGAACATACAGCTCGCGGATGTCAGCCGGGTTAACCAGCTCGATACCGGTGCCCAGAGTCACGCCCTGTGCAGCTGCCACGCGGCGGATTTCTTCCGGATCGCCTAACAGTACGCAGGTCGCCAGACCACGTTCAGCACAGATAGCGGCGGCTTTGATAGTACGCGGCTCATCACCTTCAGGCAGGACAACGCGTTTTTTCGCTTTGCGTGCCAGTTCGGTTAACAGGTAACGGAATGCCGGTGGTGACAGACGGTTCGGACGCTCTGAATCCGCAACCAGGGAATCGATCCATTTGGTATCGATGTGGCTTGCCACGTAGTTCTGAACCAGTTCAATGCGCTCACGGTCATCAGCAGGGACTTCCAGGCTGAAGCTTTGCAGGTTCAGAGAGGTCTGCCAGGTGTTGGTGTTCACAGTGAAGATTGGCAGGCCGGTTTCGAACGCACGTTCGCACAGTTTGGCAATGCTGTCGTCGATTTCATAACCGCCGGTCAGCAGGATCGCACCGATTTCCACGCCGTTCATCGCAGCCAGGCAGGCAGAAACCAGCACGTCAGGACGATCAGCAGAGGTCACCAGCAGAGAACCGGGACGGAAGTGCTCCAGCATATGAGGAATGCTGCGTGCACAGAAAGTCACAGATTTCACACGGCGGGTTTTGATGTCGCCTTCGTTGATGATTTTCGCGCCCAGGTGGTTCGCCATGTCGATTGCACGGGTGGCAATCAGTTCGAAGTTCCACGGTACACTGCCGACAACCGGCAGAGGCAGGGATTTCAGATCATCCGCGCTCAGGTGAGCGATAGTGGCTTTGGATGAATCATCAAAAATTTCAGACAGATCAGGACGGGTACGGCCCTGCTCATCAACCGGAGCGTTAACTTTGTTAACGATCACACCGGCGATGTTGGTGTTTTTATGGCCACCGAATTCATTGCGGATCAGTTCCAGACGCTCTTTGATTTCCGCTGCGGTGTCATTGCCCGGTGCTGTCACGAACACGATTTCCGCACCCAGAGTCTGGGCGATATCGTAGTTCAGGGACTGAGCATGCGGGTAGTTGCGGGTCGGTACCAGGCCTTCGATCAGGATCACTTCCGCACCCTGAGTATGCTCGTGGTAACGGGCAACGATTTCTTCCATCAGAATATCTTTCTGATTGGTGGTCAGCATGGTTTCCACATAATCCATATCCAGCGGCTCGGCCATCTTCAGGGAAGAGTGAGCGCGTAAGATCTGGGTGGTCTGATCTTCAATACCTGCACGGCGCGGCTGTGCAACCGGTTTGAAGAAACTCAGGCTGACGCCTTTTTGTTCCATTGAGCGGACAACCCCGAGGCTGACGCTGCTTAAGCCGACACTGGTGCCGGTAGGAATGAGGATAATAGTACGGGACACATGAACCTCTTATTTTTTCACAATTCGGTGTTCAAAATAAATCCGCCGGCGGGGGCCGGCGGAGAGCAAAGATTATGCAGTCAGACGGGCTGCATCCTGTGCGATGACTAATTCTTCGTTAGTCGGGATCACCAGGGCAATGCTGCTGTCGTCAGTGGTGATTTTGCCTGCGTTACCGAAACGGGCAGCCAGGTTACGTTCGTGATCCAGTTTGAAGCCCAGCAGAGCCAGTTTTTCCAGGGTGTGTTCACGAACCATCGCTGCGTTTTCACCGATACCGCCGGTGAAGATGATCGCATCCAGACGGCCTTCCATCAGGGTTGCATAACCACCGACGTATTTCGCCAGACGGTGGCAGAATACGTTCATTGCACGGGTCGCATCAGCTTGTTTACCGTAGTTTTCTTCAACATAACGGCAGTCGCTGGTGACTTCAGTCAGACCCTGCAGGCCGGATTCTTTGGTCAGCATTTTGTTGATTTCTTCAACGCTCATGCCCATTGAATCATGCAGGTGGAAAATGATAGCCGGGTCGATATCACCGGAACGGGTACCCATGACCAGACCTTCCAGCGGAGTCAGACCCATAGAGGTGTCCACGCACTCGCCGTTAACGATAGCTGCAACAGAACCACCGTTGCCTAAGTGGCAGGTGATTACGTTCAGTTCTTCAACCGGTTTGTTCAGCATTTTAGCTGCTTCACGGCTGACGAAGTAGTGGCTTGTACCGTGGAAACCATAGCGGCGGATACCGTGGTCTTTGTACAGGCTGTACGGCAGGGCATACAGGTAAGCTTCTTCAGGCATGGTCTGATGGAAAGCGGTATCGAAAACACCAACGTTTTTATCAGCCAGGTGAGGGAAGGCTTTCAGTGCTTCTTCCACGCCTAACAGGTTAGCCGGGTTGTGCAGAGGAGCAAAGGCAGAGCACTCTTCCATTGCCTTGATAACTTCGTCAGTGACGATAACAGAGTGAGCAAATTTCTCACCGCCGTGAACCAGACGGTGGCCGATGCAGCCGATCTGTGCGGACAGCTCAGGTTTGTCGCCCATGATATCTTTCACGATGAAACGCAGTGCTTCGCTGTGAGCAGCGCCCGCGCCTAATTGTGCTTCGTGTTTAGCACCATCCATTTTCCACTTGATACGTGCTTCCGGCAGGTTAAAGCATTCTGCCAGACCCGTCAGATATTCATCACCAGTTGTAGGGTCAATGATCGCAAATTTCAGTGAAGAACTACCGCAGTTAAGTACCAGTACCAGCTTACTTGACATGGAATTACCTATAATCTTGTTGTGGATAAGTCTTATGTATTAAGACAGTGGTTAAAACGTAATCTAACTAAGCGTAGCGCAATATTTCAGCGCCGTTCATGATTAACATCATGCAATTTTTATATTGAACGATAAATCATCGCTGCAATCTGTTGTCTGAGGCCTGCTGGCGTAAAAACACACATTTTGCCCTTGAAAAAGGCGGCATCAGACAAAATAATTAACTCAGGATTATTTCACCGTGATTAAACGGGCGTAGCATACCCGCAGATGACAGCAATTTCAAAATATACTTAATCCTACAAAAATATTTTGACTGAATGTAGCCATATTTTAATTATTATGTTTTTTATTGATTGAGGTCATAATGCCTGATAACACACCGGCAAAACCGGGTCTGTTCCGCGCACTGCGTCTCGGTAAACGTTACGCCGCCACCTGGCCGGCCGCGAAACAGCTCGCCCCGGTTTTCCCGGAGAATCGTGTCATAAAATCGACACAGTTCGGTATCCGTTTTATGCCGCCGCTGTCGGTGTTTACCCTGACATGGCAGATAGCCCTCGGCGGGGCATTAGGTCCCGCAGTCGCCACCGCACTGTTTGCCTGCTCGCTGCCGCTGCAGGGGTTATGGTGGCTGGGACGGCGCGCCGCCACGCCTTTACCGGCCGGGCTGCTCAGCTGGTTTTACGAAATCCGTGCAAAATTTGCCGAAGCCGGGATTGCGATTGCGCCGGTTGAAGGCACACCGGATTATATGGCACTGGCCGAGTTACTGAAACGCGCTTTTAAGCAGCTGGATAACTCTTTTCTGGATGACCTGTAAGTTGCGCTGTTTTCCGCCCGGTTATGCGGGCGGAAGAACCCCTTCCTTTATTAATCGATTCAGCTTCTGTAACCCCCTGTTTTTCCTCTCCGTATAATTACCCGGGCGAAATTCCCCGCTGAGATCAAAAAAGGTGTGTATTTCACTATCTTATAGATTTGAGTAATGCGATGATTCTGACCATACCCCGGATTACTTTTTCAGGAGATACACCATGGAAATGACCAACGCACAACGCCTTATCCTCTCTAACCAGTATAAAATGATGGCTATGCTGGATCCGGATAATGCCGAGCGCTACCGCCGCCAGCAGACTATTATTGAGCGCGGCTTCGGGCTGCAGATGCGCGAACTGGATCGCGATTTCGGCGAGCTGCCGGAAGAAATCTGCCGCCGTGTGATTGATATGATGGAAATGTACCACGCACTGCGTATCTCCTTCGACAACCTGAAAGAAGCAAAAGATATCGACCCGCGCCGTATCCACTTCTTAGGTTTTGATGCGGCGACCGAAGCACGTTATTTAAGTTATGTGCGTTTTCTGGTAAATACGGAAGGGCGTTATACCCACTTTGACAGCGGCAGCCACGGCTTTAACTCCCAGACGCCGATGTGGGATAAATATGTCCGTATGCTGGGTGCATGGCATAACTGCCCGCGCCAGTATCACCTGAGTGAAGTGGAAATTAATCAGATCCTTAACGCATAATATTCCGGTATCCGTAACGGCGAGGCACGCATGGCACTGACTGCAAAAGGTTTTTTGTTTGATCTGGACGGCACACTGGCCGATTCCCTGCATGTGGTGGAGCGTGCCTGGCTGGCGTTTGCCCGCCGTATCGGTGCGGATGAGGATGAAGTAAAACATTTTATTCACGGCAAACCGGCGGTTGAGTCCATCCGCCATTTTCTGCCGGATGCGGATGAGAATGAAATCGCCGCGCAACTGGCGTGGGTGACAGAGCAGGAGATCAGGGAGAGTGATCAGGTCACGGATCTGCCCGGGGAGCAGGTACTGCTGGCGCGTCTGACCTCCCTTGATATTCCGTGGGCAATAGTCACCTCCGGTTCTGTGGCTATTGCCCGTCCGCGGCACAGTGCGGCAAATCTGCCGGAGCCGGATGCCTGGGTGACGGCGGATAATATCACCCGCGGCAAACCGGATCCGCAGCCCTATCTGCTGGGCGCGGAAAAGCTGGGGCTGGCGCCGCGCGACTGTTTTGTGTTTGAGGATGCCACCGCCGGTCTGCTCTCCGGGCTGGATGCCGGTTGTCAGGTAATTGCCGTGCATGTTCCTGCCGGAACACCGCGCACGGATGAACTGGCTATGCGGGTGGATTCACTGACAGAAATTGAGGTTGAGAAAGCGGCGGACGGTACGGTAACACTGACCCGCCGTCCCGGCTGACAGCCGGAACACCGCTGCACAGCACCGATCAGACGATGAGGGAAAACGGGCTGTGCGTTAACAAAAACGATGAGACAGGATGTTCGCTGTCCGGGCATTGACGAAAGAGGACGTTGGTGAATACGGAACTCGTGTGGGTGCTGACCCTGCTGTTTATCGCCATTGTTTTATTTACCACCAACAAAGTCCGGATGGATGTTGTGGCGTTGCTGGTGATCACCGCTTTCGTACTGAGTGGTACGCTGACGGTTAATGAGGCCGTCGCCGGTTTCAGCGACCCCAATATTCTGCTGATTGCCGCCCTGTTTGTGATCGGGGAAGGGCTGGTGCGTACCGGGGTTGCCTATCAGATGGGTGACTGGCTGGTGCGGGTGGCCGGTTCCGGTGAAACCCGCCTGCTGGTCTTCCTGATGGTCAGTGTTGCCGGGCTCGGCGCGTTTATGAGTTCGACCGGCGTGGTGGCTATTTTTATCCCTGTCGTGCTCAGTGTCTCCGCACGTATGAAAATCTCCCCCTCGCGGCTGATGATGCCGCTCGGCTTCGCCGGGCTTATCAGCGGCATGATGACTCTGGTGGCAACACCGCCGAACATGGTGGTGAACAGTGTCCTGGAAATGGAAGGCATCAAAGGCTTTAACTTCTTCTCGATTACCCCTGTCGGATTACTGATCCTGCTGGCCGGTGTCGGCTATATGCTGATTGCCCGCCACTGGCTGGGCAGCAAACAGCCGGAGAAAGCAGGGGACAATGTACGGCGTACCTTTCGTGATCTTATCCGTGACTACAAACTGAGTGGCCGTGCGCGGCGTCTTGCTGTGCGTAACGGCTCACCGCTGATCGGTAAAACGCTGGATGAACTGCATCTGCGTACCCGCTACGGTGCCAACGTGGTGGGGATTGAGCGCTGGCGGCGTTTCCGGCGGGTGATGGTCGGCGCGACCGGCGGTATGGAGCTGCGTGACCGTGATGTACTGCTGATAGATATGTCTGCCAGTGATATGGATTTACGCGAATTTTGTGCCGAGCAGATGCTGGAGCCGATGATCCTGCGCGGTGAGTATTTTTCCGAACACTCCCGGAACGTGGGCATGGCGGAAGTCTCCCTGAACCCGGAAAGTGAGCTTATCGGCAAAAGTCTGCGGGATATCGGCTTTCGTACCCGTTACGGGCTGAATGTGCTGGGTCTGCGCCGGGGCGGGGCCGCCCTTGACGGCAACATTGTGGATGAGCCGCTGCAGCTCGGGGATATCCTGCTGGTGGTCGGGGACTGGAAAATTATCCGTGTGCTGGCCACCAAACGGCGTCACTTTATTGTGCTCAACCTGGCGGCGGAAGCGGAGGCGGTGGTACCGGCCGCATCCCAGGCACCGCATGCGCTGTTTTGTCTGGCACTGATGGTGGCGATGATGGTCACCAATGAAATCCCGAATTTTATCGCGGCACTGATTGCCTGTCTGCTGATGGGGAAATTCCGCTGTATCGATATGGAAAGTGCTTACCGGTCAATCCACTGGCCGAGCATCATTCTGATTGTCGGGATGATGCCGTTTGCGCTGGCATTACAGAAAACCGGTGGTATCACGCTGATTGTCAGCGGGCTGATGGACGTGGCCGGTGATCTGGGCCCGCATGTTATGCTGACAGCCCTGTTTGTGCTGTGTGCGACTATAGGGCTGTTTATCTCGAATACCGCGACAGCGGTTCTGATGGCGCCGATTGCTATCCAGGCAGCGCATGAAATGCAGGTTTCGCCGCTGCCGTTTGCAATGGTGGTGGGTGTGGCGGCATCCGCTGCCTTTATGACACCGGTTTCCTCCCCGGTAAACACGCTGGTGCTCGGGCCGGGGAATTACACCTTCGGGGATTTCGTCAAAATCGGTGTGCCGTTTACGCTGGTGGTTATGGCAATCAGTATCGCGGTGATCCCGTTACTCTTTCCGTTCTGACGGTGTGCCCTGATGAAAGCACAGTTGCCCGGTTACTGGCTGATTTCATCCAGTGACAGACTGAATCCCGGAATAAACACGTCGCGGAAATAGTCCATTTCCGGGCTGCGGCGTTCTTCCAGCGTTTTTTCCAGCCGCGCTTTCGCCAGATGAAACTCGGTATTACCCGCACCAATCTCTTCCAGACACTTGAGATAGGCACACAGGGCATCGGCCTGTTTGACGATTGCCGCATCTTCCGGTGAATGCGCGTCTTCATCAATCAGCGGAGCAAAATCCGCCTGTAACTCTTCAGGGATCATGGCAATCAGTTTCTTTTGCGCCATGCGCTCAATTTTTTTGTACTCATGAGCTATCTGCGGATTGTAATACTTGATAGGTGTCGGCAGGTCGCCGGTAATCACTTCACTCGCATCATGGTACATCGCCAGCAGGGCAATTTTTTCCGGATTGAGTGTGCCGCCGAATTTGCGGTTTTTAATCACGGCCAGTGCATGTGCCACAAACGCCACCTGAAGGCTGTGTTCAGAGACGTTTTCCTGAATCACATTGCGCATCAGCGGCCAGCGGGTGATCAGTTTCAGACGGGAAAGGTGGGCAAAAAAGTAACTCATAGACAACATTCCTGGCAGCAATCTGTTGATAACAAGAGCGGATATTCTGCGGTGTTCCGGGCGGGATGTAAATAAAAACGGCTTCCCGGGGGAAGCCGCTGACAGCAGAAACGATTACTGACGGTAGTGAGAGAGGAAACGCCCGAAGCGGTTAATCGCCATCTCCAGGTCATCCTCACGCGGCAGTGTCACTATACGGAAGTGGTTCGGTTCCGGCCAGTTAAAGGCAGTACCCTGTACCAGCAGTACTTTTTCCTGTAACAGCAGGTCGAGGATCATCTTCTGGTCATCGTGAATATTAAAGCGCTTGGCATCAAATTTCGGGAACATATAGAGTGCGCCCATCGGTTTGACACAGGAGCAGCCCGGTATCTGGTTAATCAGTTCCCAGGCTTTGTTGCGCTGTTCATACAGGCGGCCGCCCGGATGAATAAACTCATTGATGCTCTGGTACCCGCCGATTGCGGTCTGGATAGCATGCTGCATCGGCACGTTGGCACACAGACGCATGGACGCGAGCATTTCCAGCCCTTCAATATACCCTTTGGCGTGTTTCTTCGGCCCGTTCAGGACCATCCAGCCCTGGCGGAAACCGGCGATACGGTAGGTTTTTGACAGGCCGTTGAAAGTGACGGTCAGCAGATCCGGCGCCATCGCGGCGATAGAGTGGTGGACGGCATCGTCATACAGAATTTTGTCGTAGATTTCGTCAGCAAAAATGATCAGGTCATTCTGACGGGCGAGTTCGACAATCTCCTGTAACAAATCTTTGCTGTAAACAGCCCCGGTCGGGTTGTTCGGGTTAATCACCACAATACCGCGGGTGCGCGGGGTGATTTTCTTTTTGATGTCCTCAATGTCCGGCATCCAGCCCTGTTCTTCGTCGCACATATAGTGGACGGCAGTACCGCCGGAGAGGGAGACCGCACCGGTCCATAACGGGTAATCCGGTGCCGGTACCAGCATTTCATCACCGTTATTCAGCAGCGCCTGCATGGACTGCACAATCAGTTCAGAAACCCCGTTACCGATATAGACATCTTCCACCGTCATATCGCGCATGCCGCGTTCCTGGTAGAACTGGACAATGGCTTTACGGGCGGAATAGAGGCCTTTTGAATCGCTGTAACCCTGGGAGCTTGGTAAATTACGGATAACATCAACCAGAATTTCGTCCGGGGCATCAAAACCAAACGGCGCCGGGTTACCGATATTCAGTTTGAGAACTTTCTGGCCTTCCTCTTCGAGACGTTTAGCCTCTTTGAGCACCGGCCCGCGAATGTCGTAACAGACATTATCGAGTTTGCTGGATTTCTTTATTATATTCATCTGTTCAGGACCTTAGCGCGTTAATCTTATATTTTATCAGGTAAAACCCGTTATAACCCACTCTACTCTTACCGTACGGGGTTTTGAAGACAGTAAACGTCTTTTGGTTAAAAACAACAGGATTTGTTTTGGAAAGGATCGGGAGTGCCGGTTAATCATTGATATGGCGGAGTATAATGCCTGATATTGTGATTAATTCAGAGCTTACAACTGGTAGGAGGAGGGGGTATTGAGTTTTGTAAAGTTATCTATCGGAAGATCATAATTGGTAAAGTAATACAGTGTTTTTACTAAATAGTCAGCAGTTGTTGAAATTGTATAATCTTTTCTTATATATTAAACCCTGATGCTGGTAATTATTAGTAGTATAACTAATAGGATTTTACGGCATAATGTGGTTTTCAGAGTATTTGACCTTAAAGTTGCAGAATAATCGGGTTTATATTGCAGCAAGGCTTATTGGCAGCATGCATTTTCGTCAGTTACAAATTGTCTTATTTCGTAATATTCGGAAAACAGTGTTGTAAGATACGAAAAATTTGTGTGTTTGTATAGCAGGTCTGCTGTTTTAGTATGCAGCATTACATAATGGAGTTACTCACAGTTACGTATTTTTGTTAGTGTTAGTTATGTTTTACTCTACCCTGATGTATAGGGTAATGTCTTCGTTGGCGAAGCAATTTTTCACGCCAATAAACACCAGGTAGTTATTAAAAATCAAAATTAGTGAAGAAAAAACAATGATAAATTCAAACCGTCCAGTGTTAAACCTGGATCTCGATCTGCTGCGGACGTTCGTGGCAGTCGCGGATCTGAACACCTTCGCAGCGGCAGCTGCGGCAGTATGCCGCACCCAGTCTGCCGTCAGTCAGCAAATGCAGCGTCTCGAGCAGCTTGTCGGGCGCGAACTGTTTGCGCGTCATGGTCGTAACAAATTACTGACCGACCATGGGTTACAACTGTTAGGTTACGCCCGTCAGATCCTGCGGGCAAATGATGATGCCACCGCATCACTGGCATACAACGACGCAGAAGGGGAGTTACGCATCGGTGCATCCGATGATTCCGTTGACTCACTGCTGCCTTTCTTACTCAACCGTATTGCATCGGTATACCCGCGTATGGCAGTTGATGTCCGCATCAAACGCAGCCAGTACATTGAAGGTATGCTGGATAATCACGAGATTGACCTGGCGCTGACCACTGCGCGTATTGCCCATCACCCGCGTACTGCTTTGCGTACCGCGCCGGTGCTGTGGCACTGTGCGCCGGATTTCCAGTTACAGCCTAATGAGCCGATTCCGCTGGTGGTGATGGACGAAACCAACCCGTTCCGTCATCTCGCGGCTGAAACCCTGGATGAGGCAGGGGTGCAGTGGCGGATTGCTTACGAGGCGGCATCACTTTCTGCTGTCCGCGCAGCAGTGAATGCCGAAGTCGGGATCACAGCCCGTCCGCTGGAAATGCAGAATGCCGACCTGCGTATTCTGAGCGTCAGCGAAGGGCTGCCGCGTCTGCCGGAAATTCAGTACTGGTTATACCGCAACAGTGACGAGCAGAGCGAGTCAGTGCTGACGGTGTATCAGGCCATTGAAAACAAGAAGACACCGTATACTGTCACACCGGTTGACGATGACAAAACAGCGGAGTAACGCTGTCATAATCTGACGCCTGACTGACATAATTTGTGACAGTCAGACACACAGCCGGGGGATCATTTCCCCCGGCTTTTTTGTATCCTCTCCCCCTTACGCGGAAATATCATATAAATGTTAACAGCATCACGCCGTGTTCAGGTTTTTGATGCCGTTTTAAGCGCCGCATCGCAGTTTTGTTTACTTGTTTGTTACAATGTTAACAAAACGCATGTTCTGTGATTGCCAAAATTAACAGTGCTCATTACATTGCAATAAAACTTTGTTAAAAACCTGACCTGTTTTCTCAGGTTTTAAGAAACGGTTATGAATTAATCATTTGTTAAATAATTTTCAGCCAAACTGTGATTGAGATCAAAAATATTGCCCCTGTTTGCCGATGGAAAGACAGGTTTTTCCTGAGATAATGGGTTAGTAAAAGCGATGTATCCGTTAATATAATAAAGTTAATTTTCAATTTAGTTACTTACTGACACGTTTTAGCGATAAAGTCGCACAACGGGTTAATCTTAAGTTGACGGTTTGTAATAAAATTGGGAAGAGCGGGGAACAATCCGGGTTACCGGCTTTCTCATCACGATAAGTGTTGTATCCGCCACTGAGTTGTTCCTCTCGTGTGTCGCTGTGGTGCTGTATGCAGGTACGGCAGGCAACACCACCTTTAATGAGTAAGCAATGAGTATGTCAACAGCCACTGAAGTTCTGGCCCATAACTGGGCATTTGCCATCTATCTTTTAGGTGCTCTCGGGTTATGTGCATTTATGTTGCTGGGCGCCCGTTATCTCGGGGGCCGTGCAAAAGCACGCGCCAAACATCTCCCTTACGAATCAGGTATTGACTCGGTCGGCAGCGCACGTCTGCGGATGTCTGCAAAGTTCTACCTGGTTGCCATGTTTTTCGTGATTTTCGATGTTGAAGCCTTATACCTTTTCGCCTGGTCTGTTTCGGTCAGAGAATCGGGCTGGATAGGGTTCACCGAAGCCGCGATCTTTATTCTGGTGTTATTGGCAGGTCTTTTCTATCTGGCACGTATCGGCGCGCTGGACTGGACTCCTGCACGTTCGCGCCGCGAGGTGAAACACCCGAGCGTTGTGAACAAAATCAATAACAATCAACCGTAGTCAATAGTGAGGCACAAGATGGATTATACGCTCACCCGCATCGATCCAAACGGTGAGAATGACCGTTATCCCCTGCAAAAACAAGAGGTTGTTAGTGACCCGCTTGAGCAGCACGTTCACCGCAGCGTGTATATGGGGAAACTCGAGCATGCATTACACGATATGGTTAACTGGGGCCGTAAAAACTCCCTGTGGCCGTATAACTTCGGTCTTTCCTGCTGTTATGTAGAGATGGTGACCTCCTTTACGGCGGTGCACGACGTTGCCCGTTTCGGTGCGGAAGTGCTGCGTGCCTCCCCGCGTCAGGCGGACTTTATGGTTGTGGCCGGAACCTGCTTTACCAAAATGGCCCCGGTTATTCAGCGCCTGTATGACCAGATGCTGGAACCGAAATGGGTTATCTCCATGGGCTCCTGTGCCAACTCCGGCGGTATGTATGACATTTATTCTGTCGTGCAGGGCGTGGATAAATTCATTCCGGTGGATGTGTATATCCCGGGCTGCCCGCCGCGTCCTGAAGCCTATATGCAGGCACTGATGCTGTTACAGGAATCTATCGGAAAAGAGCGCCGCCCGCTGTCGTGGGTGGTGGGTGATCAGGGCGTTTACCGCGCCAATATGCAGTCAGAAAAAGAACGAAAACGCGGTGAACGGATTGCAGTGACCAACCTGCGCTCCCCGGACGAAATTTAAGGCTTTCGGGCCACCGGGCGCAATATTTGCAATGTGTTGCGTCCATTGAACCCTGAACAACTGTTGTGGTGAAGAATGATGACAGAAAGTAATACGCAGACCGCACAGCGTCCCGCGTGGCAGACTCACGATTACCTGGATGATCCGGTAATTGAGGAGCTGCGCCGTAAGTTCGGTCCTGACGCATTTACGGTTCAGCCGACACGTACCGGGATGCCGGTCGTCTGGGTGAAGCGTGAGCAGCTTCTGGAAGTACTGTTTTATCTTAAATCGCTGCCGAAACCGTATGTGATGCTGTTCGATCTGCACGGGACGGATGAGCGCCAGCGCACCCATCGCGAAGGTCTGCCGGCGGCGGACTATTCCGTGTTTTATCACCTGATTTCCATTGAGCGTAACCGCGATATCATGCTCAAGGTGGCGCTGAGTGAAAACGACCTGCATGTGCCGACGGTGATTTCCGCATTCCCGAATGCAAACTGGTATGAGCGTGAAACCTGGGAAATGTTCGGTATCATTATCGACGGACACCCGAATCTGCGCCGTATTATGATGCCGCCGACCTGGGAAGGGCATCCGCTGCGTAAAGATTACCCGGCGCGGGCAACGGAATTTGATCCGTTTGTCCTGACCAAACAGAAAGAAGATCTGGAAATGGAGGCGCTGACCTTCAAACCGGAAGAGTGGGGCATGAAACGCGGCAACGAGAACGAGGACTTTATGTTCCTGAACCTCGGCCCGAACCACCCGTCTTCTCACGGTGCTTTCCGTATCATCCTTCAGCTTGACGGTGAAGAGATTGTCGATTGTGTGCCGGATATCGGCTACCACCACCGTGGTGCGGAAAAAATGGGCGAGCGCCAGTCCTGGCACAGCTACATTCCGTACACTGATCGTATCGAATACCTCGGCGGCTGCGTCAACGAGATGCCGTATGTGCTGGCGGTGGAAAAACTGGCGGGGATTGAAGTTCCGGCACGTGTGGATGTGATCCGCGTGATGCTGTCAGAACTGTTCCGTATTAACAGTCACCTGCTGTATATCAGTACATTTATTCAGGATACCGGGGCGATGACGCCGGTCTTCTTTGCCTTTACCGATCGCCAGAAAGTTTATGATGTGGTGGAAGCCATTACCGGTTTCCGTATGCATCCGGCCTGGTTCCGTATCGGCGGCGTGGCACACGATCTGCCGAAAGGCTGGGATCGCCTGCTGCGTGATTTCCTCGACTGGATGCCGAAACGTCTGGAATCCTATGTCACTGCCGCACTGAAAAACTCCATCCTCAAAGGCCGTTCCGTCGGTGTGGCCGCTTACAACGCGAAAGAAGCCCTCGACTGGGGTGTGACCGGTGCCGGTCTGCGCGCCACCGGGATTGATTTCGACGTGCGTAAATGGCGTCCGTATTCCGGCTATGAAAATTTCGATTTTGAAGTGCCTGTTGCCGCTAACGGCGACTGCTATGACCGCGTGATGCTGAAAGTGGAAGAAGTGCGCCAGAGTCTGCGCATTCTGGAACAGTGTCTGAAAAACATGCCGGAAGGGCCGTTCAAGGCGGATCACCCGCTGACCACGCCGCCGCCGAAAGAGCGCACGTTACAGCACATTGAAACCATGATTAACCACTTCCTCCAGGTGTCATGGGGTCCGGTGATGCCGGCTCAGGAATCTTTCCAGATGATTGAGGCCACGAAAGGGATTAACAGTTACTACCTGACCAGTGACGGCAGCACCATGAGTTACCGTACCCGAATCCGTACACCAAGTTATGCCCATCTGCAGCAGATCCCGTCGGTGATCAGCGGCAGCCTGGTCTCTGACCTGATTGTGTACCTCGGAAGTATCGATTTCGTTATGTCGGATGTGGATCGCTGATTATGCAAGAACTGAACCCTGAAGCAAAAAAAGCACTGCAAGGCGCAGTGAATGCGGCGCAGCCAGCCGGAAAACAGCCTGATTTTGTGCTGAGTGACGAAGAGCGCGCCGAAATCGAAGCGGAAAAACACCATTATGAAGATCCGCGTGCCGCCTCTATCGAAGCACTGAAAATTGTGCAGAAGCACCGTGGCTGGGTGGAAGACGGCGCGATTTACGCCATCAGCGATGTGCTGGGCATTCCGGCGAGTGATGTGGAAGGTGTGGCGACATTCTACAGCCAGATCTACCGTCAGCCGGTCGGCCGTCATGTGATCCGTTACTGTGACAGCGTGGTGTGCCACATCACCGGTTACCAGGGGATCAAGGCCGCACTCGAGCGCAAACTGAATATTCAGCCGGGACAGACAACCGCCGACGGCCGCTTTACGCTGCTGCCGACCTGCTGCCTCGGAAACTGTGACAAAGGGCCGACCATGATGGTTGATGAAGATACCCACAGTCACGTTACGCCTGAAGCCATTGAAACGTTACTGGAGCAGTATCCATGACAGTGAAAACGGTTTGCCGTACTGCGGAAACGCATCCTCTCACCTGGCGGTTGCGCGACGACCATCAGCCGGTGTGGCTGGATGAATACCGCAGTAAAAACGGTTATGCGGGGGCGGAACGCGCCCTGAAAGGCATGGCACCGGATGAGATCACAAATCTTGTCAAAGATGCGGGTCTGAAGGGCCGCGGCGGTGCGGGGTTCTCCACGGGTCTGAAGTGGAGCCTGATGCCGAAAGACGAGAGCATGAATATCCGTTACCTGCTGTGTAACGCCGACGAAATGGAACCGGGTACCTACAAAGACCGGCTCCTGATGGAACAACTGCCGCACCTGCTGGTGGAAGGGATGCTGATCAGCGCCTTCGCCCTGAAAGCATACCGGGGCTATATTTTCCTGCGCGGCGAGTACATTGAGGCAGCGAAACATCTGCGTCATGCCATTGAAGAAGCGAAAGCCGCCGGTCTGCTGGGGAAAAATATCCTCGGCAGCGGGTTTGATTTTGAGCTGTTTGTGCACACCGGTGCCGGGCGTTATATCTGCGGGGAAGAAACCGCACTGATTAACTCCCTGGAAGGCCGCCGCGCCAATCCGCGCTCCAAACCGCCGTTCCCGGCCAGTTCCGGGGTCTGGGGTAAACCGACCTGTGTCAACAACGTCGAAACCCTGTGTAACATACCGGCGATTCTGGCACACGGCAAAGAGTGGTATATCGGTCTGAGTGAAGGTAAAAGCACCGATGCCGGTACCAAACTGATGGGCTTTTCCGGCCGCGTGAAAAATCCGGGTGTCTGGGAACTGCCGTTCGGCACCACCGCCCGTGAAATCCTTGAGGATTACGCCGGGGGCATGCGCGACGGACTGACTTTAAAAGCCTGGCAGCCGGGTGGTGCGGGAACCGACTTTCTGACACAGGATCACCTTGATTTACCGATGGATTTTGAGCACGTCGGCAAAGCGGGCAGCCGTCTGGGAACGGCGCTGGCAATGGCGGTGGACAATGAAATCAACATGGTGTCACTGACCCGTAACCTCGAAGAGTTTTTCGCCCGTGAATCCTGCGGCTGGTGTACACCGTGCCGTGACGGACTGCCGTGGAGCGTGAAAATTCTGCGCGCAATAGAAAAAGGGGAAGGCCAGCCGGGAGACATTGAGACATTAGAGCAATTATGTCGTTTCCTGGGACCGGGTAAAACCTTCTGCGCACACGCGCCGGGCGCGGTAGAGCCGTTACAGAGTGCGATCAAATATTTCCGTGATGAATTTGAAGCGGGGATCGTACAGCCGGTTTACGGCAACGTGCAGACCATTGCCGGGATCCAGCCGAACCTGCTGAAGCAGCGCTGGTGATCCCTTACGGATTTTCGTTTAACGCCTGCATAGCAGGCCTTTTGGAAGCATGCTGACTATGGCTACAATACATGTAGACGGCAAAGAATATGAAGTCGACGGCGCGGATAACCTGCTGCATGCCTGTCTTTCGCTCGGACTTGATATTCCGTATTTTTGCTGGCATCCGGCGCTGGGAAGCGTCGGCGCTTGCCGCCAGTGTGCGGTAAAGCAATATCAGAATGCCGATGACACCCGTGGTCGTCTGGTAATGTCATGTATGACACCGGCACAGGACGGCACCTTTATCTCGATTGATGATGAAGAAGCCAAAAAGTTCCGGGAAAGTGTGGTGGAATGGCTGATGACCAACCATCCGCACGATTGTCCTGTCTGTGAAGAGGGCGGTAACTGCCATCTTCAGGATATGACCGTCATGACCGGGCATTCAGTGCGCAAATACCGCTTCACAAAACGTACTCATCAGAATCAGGAGCTGGGGCCGTTTGTTGCACATGAAATGAACCGCTGTATCGCCTGTTACCGTTGTGTCCGTTACTACAAAGATTATGCGGACGGTACAGATTTCGGGGTTTACGGCGCACACGACAACGTGTACTTCGGGCGTCCGGAAAGCGGCACGCTGGAAAGTGAATTCTCCGGTAACCTGGTGGAAATTTGTCCGACCGGGGTCTTTACCGACAAAACCCACTCTGAACGTTATAACCGCAAATGGGATATGCAGTTTGCACCGAGCGTCTGCCAGCAGTGCAGCGTCGGCTGTAACATCAGCCCGGGCGAGCGTTACGGCGAACTGCGCCGTATCGAAAACCGTTATAACGGTACCATCAACCATTACTTCCTGTGCGACAAAGGCCGCTTCGGTTACGGTTATGTCAACCGTAATGACCGTCCGCGTCAGCCGCAGCAGCGCCGTGGTGATGACTGGATCACCATCAATGCGGAGCAGGCGGAACGTGCCGCAGCAGATATGCTGTATCACGCGAAACGCACCATCGGTATCGGTTCGCCGCGTGCCAGTGTGGAAAGCAACTTTGCACTGCGTGAACTGGTCGGGGCGGAAAACTTCTTCAGCGGCCTGTCCGCCGGTGAACAGCACCGTCTGGAAATGATGCTGGAAATCTTACAGCAGGGCGGTATCTATACCCCGTCACTGCGTGAGATGGAAAACTATGATGCCGTGCTGGTGCTGGGTGAAGATCTGACTCAAACCGCTGCCCGTGTGGCACTCTCTGTCCGTCAGGCCGTGAAGGGCAAAGCCCGCGAAATGGCCGCAGCACAGAAAGTGGCGGACTGGCAGATTGCCGCTATCCAGAATATCGGTCAGCGTGCGAAATACCCGCTGTTTGTCACGGCGGTGGATACCACCCGTCTGGCAGATGTGGCGGCACTGCACTACAACGCGCCGGTGGATGACCAGGCGCGTCTGGGCTTTGCTGTTGCTAATATCATTGATAACACCGCGCCGGCAGTCACGGATTTACCTGCGGATGTGAAAGCACAGGCTGAAATGATTGCACAGGCGCTGAACGGTGCGAAAAAACCGCTGATTATCAGCGGCAGCAATCCGGGCAGTGATGCACTGATTCAGGCGGCGGCAAACGTGGCCTGGGCACTGAAAGATAAAGGTATTGACGCCGGGCTGACCTTTGTCGGCGCGGAAGCCAACAGCTTTGGTGCCGCCATGACAGAAGCGCAGCCGCTGGATAAAGCACTGGCTCTGCTGGCAGACGGCAGCGCGGATACCGTGGTGGTGATGGAAAACGACCTTTACCGCCATGCGGATAAAGCCGCTGTTGACCGTGCGCTGGATGCAGCAGCAAATGTGATTGTGCTGGATCATCAGCGCACTGACATTATGGATAAGGCTTCGCTGATCCTCTCCGCCAGCAGTTTTGCGGAAAGTGACGGTACACTCATCAACCACGAAGGCCGCGCACAGCGCTTCTTCCAGGTCTATGAGCCATCCTTCTACGACAAATCCATCATTATGCATGAAAGCTGGCGCTGGCTGACTGCCCTGTACAATGACCTCAATGAAAACACCCGTGACTGGTCACAGCTGGATCATGTGATTGATGCCTGCATTGAACAGATGCCGCACCTGGCCGGGATCAAAGATGCCGCACCGGATGCTGCATTCCGTATCCGCGGACAGAAACTGGCCCGTGAGCCGCACCGCTACAGCGGGCGTACCGCGATGCTGGCGAATGTCAGTGTGCACGAGCAGCGTCAGCCGCAGGACAAAGACACGGCGTTTGCCTTCTCGATGGAAGGGAACAACAGCCCGTCAGCACCGCGTCAGCAAATTCCGTTTGCCTGGGCGCCGGGCTGGAACTCACCGCAGGCATGGAACAAATTCCAGGCGGAAGTGGGTGGTCATCTGCGTTTCGGTGATCCGGGTGTGCGTCTGTTCAGCGAAAAAGACGGCGGTATGGATTACTTCAGTACCATTCCGGCGGCATTTGCGCCGCAGCAGAATGTCTGGACGGTTGCGCCGTATTATCACCTGTTCGGCAGTGAGGAATTATCACAGCGGGCACCAGTGATTCAGGAACGTATGACGGACAGCTATGTGATGTTAAATGCACAGGATGCACAGCAACTGAATGTGGCGGAAGGTCAGATTCTGTCGGTACAGCTGACTGACGGCGCACTGACACTGCCGGTGCGTATCAGCACACAGCTGACAGCCGGACAAATCGGTCTGCCGCTGGGTATGCCGGGCATTTCGCCGGTACTGGCGGGTGCGGCGGTTAATCTGCAGGAGGTGGCACAATGAGCAGCTGGTTTACACCTGAATTAATCGATGTGCTGATTAATGTTCTCAAAGCCGTTGTGATCCTGCTGGTGGTTGTAACCTGCGGTGCCTTTATGAGTTTCGGTGAACGCCGCCTGCTGGGGCTGTTCCAGAACCGCTACGGGCCGAACCGTGTGGGCTGGGGCGGGTCGCTCCAGCTGGTCGCGGACATGATCAAAATGTTCTTTAAAGAGGACTGGACACCGAAATTCGCTGACCGCTTTATCTTCACCCTGGCGCCGATGGTGGCATTCACCTCGCTGCTGCTGGCCTTTGCGATTGTACCGGTCAGCCCGGACTGGGTGGTGGCGGATCTCAATATCGGGATCCTGTTCTTCCTGATGCTGGCGGGACTGGCGGTATATGCTGTTCTGTTCGCGGGCTGGTCGAGTAACAACAAATACTCACTGCTCGGCGCAATGCGTGCCTCGGCGCAGACGGTCAGTTATGAAGTGTTCCTCGGACTCTCGGTTCTGGGTGTGGTGGCGCAGGCGGGTTCCTTTAACCTGCTGGATATCGTCAACTCCCAGACCACAGTCTGGAACGTTATTCCGCAGATTTTCGGCTTTATCACCTTTGCGATTGCGGGCGTGGCAGTGTGTCACCGTCACCCGTTTGACCAGCCGGAAGCTGAGCAGGAACTGGCGGACGGTTATCACATTGAATATTCGGGGATGAAGTTCGGTCTGTTCTTCGTCGGGGAATATATCGGTATCGTGACAGTTTCCGCCCTGATTGTGACGCTGTTCTTCGGGGGCTGGCACGGACCATTCCTGCCGCCGTTTGTCTGGTTCGCGCTGAAAACCGCTTTCTTTATGATGATGTTTATCCTGATCCGTGCGTCGCTGCCGCGACCGCGTTATGACCAGGTGATGTCATTCGGCTGGAAAGTATGTCTGCCGCTGACACTGATAAACCTGCTGGTGACAGCAGCCGTGATCCTGATAGCTCAATAAGGGGTGATTGAACCATGACATTGAAAGAGTTAGTGGTTGGTTTCGCCACCCAGGTACGCAGTATTTGGATGATAGGGCTTCATGCCTTCCATAAACGCGAAACCCAGATGTACCCGGAAGAGCCGGTTTACCTGCCGCCGCGCTACCGAGGCCGGATTGTGCTGACGCGCGACCCGGACGGTGAGGAGCGCTGTGTCGCCTGTAACCTGTGCGCCGCGGTATGTCCGGTCGGCTGTATCTCTCTGCAGAAAGCAGAACATGAGGACGGCCGCTGGTATCCGGAATTTTTCCGCATCAACTTCTCACGCTGCATTTTCTGCGGATTATGCGAAGAAGCCTGCCCGACCACCGCAATCCAGCTGACGCCGGATTTCGAACTGGGTGAGTTTAAGCGCCAGGATCTGGTGTATGAAAAAGAAGATTTATTAATCTCCGGTCCGGGTAAATATCCTGACTATAACTTCTATCACAAAACCGGGATGGCGGTTGCGGGCAAAGCCAAAGGCGAAGCCGACAACGAAGCCAGGCCGATTGATGTGAAAAGTCTGCTGCCATAAGGGGAGAAAATCCATGGAAATTACCTTTTATGTCGCCGGACTGATCGCCATTCTGGCTACGCTGTGTGTGATCACACAGACCAATCCGGTGCATGCGCTGCTGTATCTGATCACCTCGCTGTTGGCACTCTCTGCGGTCTTCTTTGCTCTCGGCGCCTATTTCGCCGGGGCACTGGAGATTATCGTCTACGCAGGTGCCATCATGGTGCTGTTCGTGTTTGTGGTGATGATGCTCAACCTCGGGCGGGCGGTTGTCGACCAGGAACGCAAATGGCTGTCCCCGTCTGTCTGGATGGGGCCGGGCCTGCTCTCGGCAGTTCTGCTCGGCGTGATGATTTACGGCATCAGCTCTCTGAAAGATAACGGTATCGCCGGTGAGGTGGTTACCGCAAAACAGGTGGGTATCAGTCTGTTCGGCCCGTATGTTCTGGTGGTTGAACTGGCCTCCTTCCTGCTGCTGGCGGGTCTGGTGGTGGCATACCACATCGGGCGTGACGAAAAAGCGGGCGGCGATATTGTCAGTCAGCGCAACACGGAGGAAAAAGCATGATCCCTCTGCACCACGGATTAATTCTCGCGGCTGTGCTCTTCATCCTCGGTTTCACCTGTCTGGTGATCCGCCGCAATCTGCTGTTTATGCTGATTGGTCTGGAAGTGATGATTAACGCGGCGGCTCTGGCGTTTGTCGTCGGCGGCAGCTACTGGAACCAGCCGGACGGACAGGTGATGTATATCCTGGCCATCAGTCTGGCGGCGGCTGAAGCGAGTATCGGGCTGGCACTGTTGCTGCAATTGCATCGTCAGCGTCAGGATCTGGATATTGATAAAGTCAGTGAGATGCGCGGATGAACTTACTCTTTTTAACCATTTTGCTGCCGCTGATTGGCTTTCTGTTATTAGCCTTTTCACGCGGCCGCTGGTCAGAAAATGTGTCAGCCACCATCGGCACCGGTTCGGTGGGACTGGCGGCACTCACAGCGCTGTGGGCGGGGATGGATTTCTTCGCTAACGGCGGCGGGGTGTATCAGCAGACACTGTGGACATGGATGGATACCGCTTCCTTCTCCATCCCGGTTATCCTGGTGCTGGACGGCCTGTCGCTGACCATGCTGGGTGTGGTCACAGGTGTCGGTTTCCTGATCCACATGTATGCCTCCTGGTATATGCGCGGTGAAGAGGGCTATTCCCGCTTCTTCGCCTACACCAACCTGTTTATCGCCAGTATGGTGATTCTGGTGCTGGCCGATAATATGCTGCTGATGTACCTCGGCTGGGAAGGGGTGGGGCTGTGCAGTTATCTGCTGATCGGCTTCTATTACACCAACCCGGCCAACGGCGCAGCGGCAATGAAAGCCTTTATCGTCACCCGTATCGGTGATGTGTTCCTGGCGATCGGCATGTTTATCCTGTGGGATAAACTGGGCACCCTGAGCTTCCGTGAACTGGCGGTTCTGGCTCCGCAGCATATTGCGGCCGGTTCTGACCTGATTTTCTGGGCGACTCTGATGATCCTCGGCGGTGCGGTCGGTAAATCCGCGCAGTTACCACTCCAGACCTGGCTTGCGGACGCAATGGCCGGTCCGACACCGGTTTCGGCACTGATCCACGCCGCAACCATGGTAACCGCGGGTGTGTATCTGATTGCCCGTACCCATGAGCTGTTCCTGTTATCACCGGAAGTGCTGCATTTAGTCGGCGTGGTCGGTGCTGTCACCCTGGTGATGGCCGGTTTTGCCGCGCTGGTGCAGACGGATATCAAACGTGTTCTTGCCTACTCCACCATGAGCCAGATTGGTTATATGTTCCTGGCACTCGGTGTGCAGGCGTGGGATGCGGCGATTTTCCACCTGATGACCCATGCATTCTTCAAAGCCCTGTTATTCCTGGCCTCCGGCTCGGTGATCCTGGCCTGCCACCACGAGCAGAACATCTTTAAGATGGGCGGACTGCGGAAAAAAATTCCGTTTGTCTATCTCTGCTTCCTGGTGGGTGGTGCCGCACTGGCCGCACTGCCGCTCATCACCGCCGGTTTCTACAGTAAAGATGAAATTCTGTGGGGTGCGGTGGTTCAGGGTCAGAACCCGCTGTTTATCGCCGGTCTGGTCGGTGCCTTTATGACATCGCTCTATACCTTCCGGATGATTTTCATCGTGTTCCACGGCAAAGAGCATACACAGGCGCATGCGGTGAAAGGCTTTACCCATACTTTCCCGTTACTGGTGCTGATGGTGCTCTCCACTGCAGCCGGTGCCTTTATCCCGCAGCCGCTGCACGGTGTGTTCCCGGCGGAAACCCTTACCGGTTCTGCTGACGGCAAACTGACTACCGAAATTATTTCCGGTGTGGTTGCTGTAGCGGGGATTGTGCTGGCCGCAATGCTCTGGCTGGGCCGTCGTACGCTGGTGACAGCGGTTGCGAATTCCGCGCCGGGACGTTTCTTCTCGGCCTGGTGGTTCCGCGCATGGGGCTTTGATGACCTGTATGATGCGATTTTTGTTAAGCCGTTCAAAGCGGTGGGCTGGTTGCTGCAGAGTGACCCGCTGAACAGCCTGATGAATCTGCCTGCGCTGTTTGCCCGCTGGAGTAACAAAGGACTGAGCCTGAGTGAAAACGGACAGGTCCGCTGGTATATCGCCTCTATGGGGCTGGGTGCAGTGCTGGTTCTCGCTCTGCTGTTTTTGGTTTAAATAAGGGACACATTGCGCCATGCTATTACCCTGGCTGATTTTACTTCCCTTCATCGGCGGCCTGCTGTGCTGGCAGGCTGAGCGCTTCGGCACAAAGCTGCCGCGCTGGATCGCGCTGCTGGCGATGGGGATCACGTTATTTCTTTCTCTGTATCTGTGGATGCAGGGGAACTACAGCTTAGTTAACCCGAAAGGCGTTCCGGACTGGCAGGAGCAGTATTTCCTGGAGTGGATCCCGCGTTTCGGTATCAATATTCATCTGGCTCTGGATGGTCTGTCGCTGCTGATGGTGGTGCTGACCGCGCTGCTCGGCCTGCTGGCTATCCTCTGTTCCTGGGGTGAAAACCAGCCGTATCAGGGCTTCTTCCATCTGAACCTGCTGTGGATCCTCGGCGGTGTGATGGGCGTGTTCCTGGCGATGGATCTTTTCCTGTTCTTCTTCTTCTGGGAAATGATGCTGGTGCCGATGTACTTCCTGATCGCACTGTGGGGACACAGTGGTTCCGACGGCAAAACCCGTATCGGGGCGGCAACCAAGTTCTTCATCTACACCCAGGCGAGTGGTCTGGTGATGCTGATTGCCATTATGGCACTGGCGATTGTTCATCATAACGCCACCGGCCAGTGGAGCTTCGCGTATGAAGATCTGCTGAACACGCCGATGAGTTACGGTGTGCAGTATATGCTGATGCTGGGCTTCTTTATCGCGTTTGCGGTCAAGATGCCGGTGGTTCCGCTGCACGGCTGGCTGCCGGATGCACACAGTCAGGCGCCGACAGCAGGTTCTGTCGACCTGGCGGGTATTCTGCTGAAAACCGCTGCTTATGGTCTGCTGCGTTTCAGTCTGCCGCTGTTCCCGGAAGCCTCTGCGGACTTCACACCAATTGCCATGTGGCTGGGTGTCGTCGGTATCTTCTACGGCGCGTGGATGGCGTTCAAACAGACGGATATCAAGCGTCTGATCGCCTACACCAGCGTGTCGCATATGGGCTTTGTGCTGATTGCGATTTACTCGGCGAGTATGCTGGCGTATCAGGGTGCGGTGGTGCAGATGATTGCACACGGTCTGTCTGCGGCGGGTCTGTTTATTCTGTGCGGTCAGTTATATGAGCGCCTCGGCACCCGTGATATGCGCCAGATGGGCGGTCTGTGGAAGCGGATTAAATTCCTGCCTGCGCTGTCACTGTTCTTTGCGGTGGCAACGCTCGGGATGCCGGGCACCGGTAACTTCGTCGGTGAATTCATGATCCTGTTCGGCAGCTTCGGCAGCTACACCCTGATCACCGTGATTTCCTCGGCAGGTCTGGTGTTTGCCTCTGTTTACGCACTGTGGATGATGCAGCAGGCGTATTACGGTGCACCGAAGTCGGAAGAGCCAATCGCGGGCATGAATCTGCGTGAATTTTCCATCGTGATGCTGCTGGTGGTCTTACTGGTGATTCTGGGTGTTTACCCGCAGCCGGTGCTGGATACCTCGTCAGCGGCGATGGCAAACATTCAGCAGTGGTACACTGCTTCAATTTCAAATACAGGGTTGTAACGCGCCATGACAATAACTCCTCAACAACTGATCGCACTCTCACCACTGCTGATTATCGGGTTGACAGTGGTGGTTGTGATGCTGTCCATTGCGTGGCGACGCGATCACTTTATTAATGCCACACTGACCGTCGTCGGTCTGAACCTTGCGCTGCTGTCTCTGTACTTTGTCGGACAGCAGCCGGCGATGGATGTGACACCGCTGGTGCACATCGACGGCTACAGCATGTTTTACACCGGGCTTATCCTGATTTCGTCACTGGCCACCACGACCTTTGCGTATTCATGGCTGGAGACCTATCCGGATAACAAAGAAGAGTTCTATCTGCTGGTACTGATTGCCACACTCGGCGGCATCCTGCTGTCGGGCGCGGATCACCTGGCGTCCTTCTTTATCGGGATTGAACTGCTGACACTGCCGCTGTTCGGGCTGATCGGCTATGCCTTCCGCCAGAAACGCTCGCTGGAAGCGTCCATCAAATATATGCTGATGTCAGCGGCGGCCTCGTCGTTCCTGCTGTTCGGGATGGCGCTGCTGTACGCGGAATCCGGTGACTTATCTTTTCAGGGCTTAGGCCGCAGCCTGGCGGACAGTCAGATTCACCAGCCGCTGGTTCTGACCGGACTGGGGATGATGATTGTCGGTATCGGCTTTAAACTGTCACTGTTCCCGTTCCAGTTATGGACACCGGATGTGTATCAGGGTGCCCCGGCACCGGTCTCCACCTTCCTGGCGACCGCCAGCAAGATCGGGATTTTTGCTGCGGTGCTGCGCCTGCTGGTACTCGCGCCGATGGCGGATTCCGGGACATTGCAGACCGTTCTGACGGTGATTGCGATTGCCTCAATCCTGTTCGGTAACCTGATGGCGATCACCCAGAACAGCATCAAGCGTATGCTGGGTTACTCTTCGCTCGCACACCTCGGTTATCTGCTGGTGGCCTTTATCGCGGTGAATGACCCGAAACTAGCGGAAGAAACGGCCGGTATCTATCTGGCCGGTTATCTGTTTGCCAGCCTCGGTGCGTTCGGTGTGGTCAGTCTGATGTCCAGTCCGTACACCGGGCCGGATGCGGATTCCCTGCATGCCTATCGCGGCCTGTTCTGGCGTAAGCCGGTTCTGGCTGCGGTCATGACCGTAATGATGCTGTCACTGGCCGGGATCCCGATGACGTTCGGCTTTATCGGTAAGTTCTTCGTGGTGGCGACCGCCGTGAATGCGGAACTGTGGTGGCTGACAGCCGCTGTGGTACTCGGCAGTGCAATCGGTCTGTATTACTACCTGCGTATGATGATCAGCCTCTATATCCGCGGTTCGGAATCTCCGGCCCGTATGGCACCATCCAACTGGGCGATGAGTGCAGGCGGTATTGTGGTTCTGCTCTCCGCGATTATCGTGGTCGTGCTCGGTATCTGGCCGCAGCCGTTTATCACACTGACCGGATTCGCAGTTCTGAGTTACTGATATCTGTACTGAGAAAAACCGGGCTGAAATCAGCCCGGTTTTTTTATGCCATACCGATAAAGATCGAAAAATAGCGGCGGTGCGCCAGAATAAGGCTATCGAGCCCGGGAAGAGGGACATTCTGGCTTAAATAAGGCTCATACTGACTGACACTTTGCAGCCAGTGCAATAATACCGTACTGATCCGGTTGTTAAATTCCCGCAGCTCAGGCAGTAACACCTGCGCATTACTGACTTCCTGCATCTGATCCTGCATGTGTTTCAGGTCTTTTTTCAGATTACGGATAATTTTACTGAGATCATAGATCCGTTGACTGACTGTTGTTCTGGTATCGACCAGCTGAGCATAGCTCAGCCCCTCTGTCAGAGTATTTACTACAGCGGAAATAACACGCTGGAGTTCATTGAGAATAAATCGTTCGGAAGAGGACAACTCTACATCCTTCAGTTGTTCAGCGGTTGGCAGTGTGGTTGTACCGAAGATTGACTGAAATCCGCGCTGATGAATAATCTCTTCTGACTGAATAATTACAGCCAGTTTTTCCTCCCAATACAATTTATCACAGGTAAATTTTTCAATATCCGGCAGTGCCATGGTGATCGTTTTGTCCAGATAGGACTGCTGATGTAATAATCCGCCCTGCAGTAACGGGAGCGCGGTAGTATCATATTCAGTATTAAACTGAGTATTAATCGTATTCACAGAATGATAGATGGTATTAATCTGACTGAGCAAAAACCCGTAAATTTGTTTTTCATGAGGTAGTGAAAAAGAATTAGCTTCGGTATCCGAAGAGAGGGCATTAAATAGAACATCCGGATCTAAACTATGCAGCTGAGAATAAATGGTTGCGGATTCTGATGAAATAATATTCAGCATCCGTGTCTGCCATTTTTTAATATCACGGAGCTGAGCATGCAGATCAGCGGTAGGTAATGACAATGCTTCAATATTCTTACTGATATCATTAATTTTAGCTTTAATATGTGCCAGGGTAATGTTTTCAGGATTGATGTCAGAATATATCATAATAATCTCCTTCATTATGCTGCCAGATTAGCGGTATCAAAAATAGCGACGAGTTCTTTTGCATAGCCACGAACACGCTGCCAGGGAAGTGTGATTTTTTTCAGATGCAAAGAAAATTGTAAGAGGCTGTATGCATCATTTATCTGCATAAAGGTATTCAGGGATTCAGTAATTTCTGTCAGCATGACCTGCCACATGAAATCGAGATGATCGACGGCAACATGAGCATCAGTAAAATAACCGTCCAGTGTGCTCAGTTCTTTATCCAGTCTGATAATCAGCTGTTGTATAGCTTGCCGGGAAATAACCTGTTCTTCCAGCTCTGCTACTTCTTCCAGTAATTTATTTTTACGGCGGCGTACCTGTTCGGCGCGGTAACCAAAAATACCCCCTGTGATAATCAGCCCGATAATACCGCCGACCAGACCGGAGAATGAGAGCTTCACAAACTGGCTGTACTCGCGCTTCAGAATTTCAATCTCTTCATTTCTGACCCGTATCTCAGACTGCAGTTCGCGGGTGGTGTCACCATCCCGGTTTTTTAATAATATTTTTTGTTTACGTTTGACTTCATAAATCAGAGACGGAATTTCATTCCCGGATTCATCTGTTCCGCCGGTTAATTCCAGCCGGAAGCGGGAAATGATATTTTTTACCTGCTGTGTTTTTTGCCGTTCTTCCGTAATATCGTCTTTCATGGCAGATAATATTTTTGTCAGTTCTCCGGAAATAACGTTGTCCTGCCTCCTGTAAGTGATATCTTTTAATTTATCCGCGGTTGCATCCTGTAATAAAACTTCAGCCCGGCGGATCACCGGCATTTCATTGATGGCATTCAGAATATAGTTACCGGTTGCCGTAATAGCGGCACCGGCAATTTCAAGATCAATCGCCTGTTGTTTTGTCATGGATTCAACATGCTCCCAGCTCAGAGCATGCTGATGAATATGGACAAATAAATGCTGAATATTATGAGGCTCAAAACCGGGCAGCTCTGTATCTCTGTATCCGATAAACTCAATAACATCTTCTGTTTCCCGGGGAAGGGTCATTCCGTAGTGAATATAACGTTTGATATGAACCAGATCATTATGTGTGAATATACCCGCAGGCCGGAAAGTATCGTCTTCTTCATTCAGAAGTAACTTTAACGTGGCGGGGGCAATTTCATCCGCTGTAATAATCCGGTCAACCGGCATGGTTTGTGTGTGCATAAATATCTCCCTGTAATGAGATACGTAACTCTGTGGTGAATGGGGCCGAAGCAGAATCGGTTTCCGCATTAATTGTTCAAAATGCACAACGGTGACAAGGATAAAAAAGAAGGATGGTTTTAATAATTTTTATCTCACCGTATAATCACAGAGACCCGCGCATTTTGCATATCCGGAGCAAGCAGTGACTCTTTTTTCTGATTTTATTTCTCAGGTCTGTACTGAAATAACGCATAACAAAAATAAACCCGATGGTATTTATCAGTACGCGGTGACTCTGTCGCCATTACTGGCAGCGGTATTACCCCCGTCAGCGCTGACCGGCTGGCTGAATGCGCAGACCTGCTGGCCGCAATTCTACTGGCAGCACCGCGACGGTACAGAAACAGCGGCAGTGTGCGGGGAAGTGTGTCGCTTCACGCATATCAGTGATGCTCAGGCGCTGCTGGATACCTTACCGGCACAGAGTCAAATCCGGATCTGGGGGCTGAACAGCTGGCAGTTTGATACCCCGTCTCCGCCACAGGGTACCGGCGGCAGTTATCTGTTTGTTCCCCGTGCCGAACTGCGGATATCCGGCAGTGAAACACACTTTCTGGTCAATATTGACAGCCGCCGCCCGGCGGAAGAGACCACAGAATTTCTGCGTTCGCTGGTCTGGCAGACAGAAATTCCGGCATTGAACAGCACGGTTATCAGTGCGCGGCATCAGCCGGATGAAGCGGGCTGGACACAGCTGGTGACGGATGCGGTGACAGCCATTACCGGCGGAGAAATAGAAAAAGTAGTGACGGCCCGTAAAACCGCACTGGAACTCTCCGCGCCGGTCTCTCCGGCGGCATTTATGCAGGCCAGTTGTGACTGCAATCACCGCTGTTTTCACTATATGCTTGCCACCGGACCAAATACTGCGTTTGTGGCTTCACCGCCGGAACGCCTCTATTTCAGGGCCGGAGCTCAGTTGTATACCGAAGCGCTGGCGGGAACAGTGGCAAACTATCCGGAAGATGACCGCGCGGCACAAGCGGCGCAATGGCTTCTGGCTGATAAAAAGAATGTGCATGAAAACAGTGTGGTGGTTGATGATATTTGTCAGCGCCTGCAGGGGGCAGTCAGTGCGCTGGATGTGAGTGCAGCGGCGGTGATCCGCCTGCGCAAAGTGCAGCATCTTTACCGTGTTATTTCTGCCACGTTATATGCCCCCCGTGACAGTGATTGTTTACAGCGTCTGCAGCCGACGGCCGCCGTTGCCGGTCTGCCGCGCAGTGCCGCGCTGGCCTTTTTACGGGATAACGAACCGTTTGACCGTGACTGGTATGCGGGCAGCGGCGGTTATTGCAGCCCGTCCCGCAGTGAATTTGCGGTGTCGCTGCGCTGTGCGAAAATCAGCGGCAGCCGGGTGGATTTGTATGCCGGAGCAGGCATTGTTGCCGGTTCGGATCCGCAGGCAGAGTGGTGTGAAATTGAAAATAAAGCCGCGGGTCTGAGAACACTGCTGGAGAGCGACGCTCACTGATTGTGCAATTTTCTGCTTGCCGGGGCAGAAACCGTGAAATAATCCACCGGTTTATTGAACTACATTAAGGTATTTCCTGAGTCAATCCGTAGACTACGGAGAACTACAGGTCAGGAAAGGTGAGCTATGTCAAACAGTGCATTGAACCGCCGCTGGGCGGAAGTGATTTTGGAGGCGCTGAGCCGTCACGGGCTGCGTCATATCTGTATCGCCCCGGGATCCCGGTCAACACCGCTGACACTGGCTGCTGCCGCCGATGACAAATTTATCTGTCACACCCATTTTGATGAGCGCGGACTCGCGCATCTGGCGCTGGGACTGGCGAAAAGCACCCGGCTGCCGGTGGCGGTGATTGTCACCTCCGGTACGGCGGTGGCAAATCTTTATCCGGCACTGATTGAGGCCGGGCTGACCGGCGAACGCCTCGTTTTTCTGACCGCCGACCGCCCGCCGGAACTGATTGACTGCGGTGCAAACCAGGCTATCCGCCAGCCCGGTATTTTTTCTTCTCATCCGTTTGCCGCACTGGCATTGCCGCGTCCGGTTTTTGATATCCCGGCGTCCTGGCTGGTCTCTTCCCTCGATGACATCATGAACCGCCTGCAGCACGGCGCAGCGCATATTAACTGTCCGTTTGCCGAACCGCTGTATGACGATGACGGACAGACCGGCAAAGAATGGCAGGCACAACTCGGCAACTGGTGGCAGAGTGATAAACCCTGGTTGCAGCAGACCCGTTGTACATCGGTGATCAGCGTGGATGACTGGTTCTTCTGGCGGCAGAAAAAAGGTGTGATTATTGCCGGACGTATGCAGGCCGCCGAAGGTAAACAGTTGCGTCAGTGGGCTGAATGTCTCGGCTGGCCGCTGATCAGTGATGTGCTTTCCCAGACCGGGCAACTGCTGCCGCATGCGGATCTCTGGCTGGCATCCCCGCGTTACCGCGAAGTACTGGCTCAGGCGGATGTGGTGATCCAGTTCGGCTCAAGCCTGACCGGTAAACGGCTTTTACAGTGGCAGGCTGCCTGCATGCCGCCGGAATACTGGATTGTGGATACCATCCCGGGACGGCTGGATCCGGCAAATCACCGGGGCCGCAAATTTGAATGCAGTGTCAGCGAATGGCTGGATGACCATCCGGCACAAACCCGCACACCGTGGGCTCCGCAACTGGCGGAATGGACGCGGGCACTGAACACGCATGTTACAGAAACCCTGGGCGATGGCTGGGGCGAAGCGCAGATTGCCTGCCGCCTGCCGGAACTGCTGCCGCCGCAGGGCATTTTATTTGCCGGTAACAGCCTGATTGTCCGGCTGATTGATGCGTTTGCTCAACTGCCGTGCGGTTATCCTGTGTACAGCAACCGGGGCGCGAGCGGTATCGACGGCCTGATTTCCACGGCGGCCGGTGTTCAGCGCGGCAGTGCCAAACCGGCACTTGCTGTCGTCGGGGATATCTCCGCGCTGTATGATCTCAACAGCCTGGCACTGCTGCGTTATACCTCCGGGCCGTTTGTTCTGCTGATCGTCAACAACAATGGCGGACAAATCTTTTCCATGCTGCCGACACCGGAACAGGAGCGTCAGCGCTTTTACTGTATGCCGCAGTCGGTCAGTTTTGCCGGTGCCGCGCAGATGTTCGGCCTCAGCTACAGTGCCCCGCAGGACTGGCCGTCACTGAAAGCCGCCGTCAGCAAAGCCTGGTCACAGCACTCTGCTACCGTGATTGAGGTGGTGACAAACGGCGATGAGGGCGCAAAATACCTTCAGCAGATGGTCCGTGAGGCAGCACAATGACGGTTCTGGCCGCACAGCGCTGTTATGCGGACAGGCCCGGTCCGTGGCTGGTCTGGCTGCACGGTCTGTGGGGAAATAAAGAAGAGTGGCTGACGGCAGCAGCAGAAGCCGGAAATTATCCCTCATTACTGATTGATTTGCCGGGTCACGGCGGCTCACAATCCGTCCGCGCAAAAAATTTTCCGCATGTCAGTCAGCTGATTGCTGATACCCTGGCCGCACATCAGGCAGACGATTACTGGCTGATTGGCTACTCTCTCGGCGGGCGGCTGGCGATGTATCACGCTGCATACGGCGACCGGGCAGGGTTGCGCGGTCTGATTATTGAAGCCGGGAATCCCGGGCTTGCCACACTCGATGAGCGCAATGCCCGGCTGCTGCATGATAACCGCTGGGCACAACAGTTACGTGAACGTCCGCTGGCATCGGTGCTGTATGACTGGTATCGTCAGGGCGTTTTTGCTGATCTCAATGAGGTTCAGCGACAGCAGCGGGTAGAGCAGCATCTGCATCATAATGCTTTTGCGATCGCGGATATGCTGTCGGACACCTCGCTCGGGCATCAGCCGCAGCTGGCGGAGAAACTGCATGCCCTGAATCTGCCGCTGCTCTATCTCTGCGGTGAGCGGGACAGCAAATTCCGCGCCATTGCAGAGGCACACCATTTTCCGTTACGGACTATCCAATATGCCGGGCATAACACCCATCAGGCAAATCCCGCTGCGTTTGCGGAGACAGTCCGGACATTTTTATCATTACATTCTGTTTAAGGAACTCACCGCTATGATGTATCCGAGCGAAGAAAAGCTCTCTGCCCCGGTTGAATGGGTCGACTGCACCGGCGATTATCAGGATATTCTGTTTCATAAATCAAAAGACGGTATCGCCAAAATCACCATTAACCGTCCGCAGGTGCGCAACGCGTTCCGTCCGTTAACAGTGAAAGAGATGATCAGTGCGCTGGCGAATGCCCGTTATGATGACGGCATCGGTACCATTATTTTTACCGGACAGGGCGAAAAAGCCTTCTGTGCGGGCGGTGACCAGAAAATCCGCGGTGACTACGGCGGCTACCGTGATGACAGCGGCACACATCATCTGAATGTGCTCGATTTACAGCGTGATATCCGTACCTGTCCGAAGCCGGTGGTGGCGATGGTGGCGGGGTATGCTATCGGCGGCGGCCATGTGCTGCACATGATTTGTGACCTGACCATTGCGGCGGATAATGCGGTATTCGGCCAGACCGGGCCGAAAGTCGGTTCATTTGACGGCGGCTGGGGTGCTTCTTATATGGCGCGGATTGTCGGCCAGAAGAAAGCCCGTGAAATCTGGTTCCTGTGCCGTCAGTACAATGCACAGGAAGCACTGGATATGGGACTGGTCAACACCGTGGTGCCTTACGCGGATCTGGAAAAAGAAACCGTGCGCTGGTGCCGTGAGATGCTGGAAAACAGTCCGATGGCGCTGCGCTGCCTGAAAGCGGCACTCAATGCGGATTGTGACGGCCAGTCCGGTCTGCAGGAGCTGGCGGGTAATGCCACCATGCTGTTCTACATGACCGAAGAAGGTCAGGAAGGGCGTAATGCATTCAACGAAAAACGCTCACCGGATTTCTCTAAATTCAAACGTAACCCGTAATGCGCCACGCCACACTGTACAGTTTCAGCCTGCCGATGGAGGCAGGCGTTATCCTGCGTAATCAGCGCCTGAAAACCCGTGACGGACTGCTGGTCTGTCTGCAGGAAGATGACCGCGAAGGATGGGGGGAAATTTCCCCGCTGCCGGAATTCAGCCATGAAACGCTTGCACAAGCTCAACAGGCGGCGGAAGCGTGGATTACGGCCTGGTGTCAGGGCATCAATCCGGCGGAAAGCCCGCTGCCGTCAGTCGCATTCGGGCTGAGCTGCGCACTCGCCGAGCTGGATGATACGCTGCCGCAGACTCTCAATACCCGCAAAGCGCCGCTCTGTACCGGTGACCCGGATGACCTGATCCTTGCGCTCGATGCCATGGAAGGTGAGAAAATCGCCAAAGTGAAAGTCGGGCTGTATGAGGCGGTTCGTGACGGTATGGTGGTCAATTTACTGCTGGAGGCGGTGCCGGATCTGCGTCTGCGCCTGGATGCCAACCGCAGCTGGACCCGTACCAAAGCGGATGGTTTCGCGAAATATGTGGCACCGGAGCACCGCACCCGGATTGATTTTCTCGAAGAGCCGTGCAAAACGCCGGAAGAATCCCTGTGTTATGCGCAGGATACCGGTATTGCTATCGCCTGGGATGAATCTGTCCGTGAACCGGGCTTTACGGTAACAGCACAGCCCGGCGTGGCAGCGATTGTGATCAAACCCACGCTGACGGGCAGTATCGCCCGCTGCCGTGAACTGATCACAGCGGCGCACCGCGAAGGGTTGCAGGCGGTGATCAGCTCCTCGGTGGAGAGCAGTTTCGGCCTGACACAACTGGCCCGTCTTGCCGGATGGCTGACGCCGGATACCCTGCCGGGGCTGGATACGCTCTCCCTGATGCAGTCACAGCTGGTGCGTCCGTGGCCGGGCAGTACACTGACACTGATAACCGCAGATCAATTAACTCAGACAGGACAATGGTAATGACGGCAGCACAATGGCCGTGGGTTGCGCATGCTCAGCAGACACCGGATAAAACTGCGCTGCGCTGTGCGGACTCATCGCTGACATGGACAGAACTGGCAGCTCTCGCGGATGCCCGCGCCGCCGGGTTTTATCAGCAGGGATTGCGGGAAAGTAACTGCGTGGTGCTGCGCGGCAAAAACAGCACAGAGCTGGTAATCGATTTTCTGGCGCTGCTGCGCTGCGGGGCAGTGATTCTGATACTCAATCCCGCATTACCGCGCGGGTTACAGACAGAACTGGTCGCGTCTCTCGATGCGGATTATGTGTGTGACCGGAGCGACGGTACAATCGCGCTGCCGCTGAAAACACTGGATCCGTCTGTGACCGGCATGGCTCCGCCGGACGTGATCCCGCATCCGAAACGGCTGGCAACGCTGATACTGACCTCCGGATCCACCGGGTTACCGAAAGCCATTGCCCACCGTCCGGTCGCACATCTGGCTGCGGCGCAGGGCGTGGTTTCACTGCTGGACTATCAGGCAGATGACAGCTGGCTGTTATCACTGCCGCTGTGTCATGTTTCCGGACAGGGGATTCTCTGGCGCTGGCTGCTGCAGGGCGGGGAAATGGTTCTCAGGGCGGAGGGGGAAACGCTGGCGGAATCGCTGCGCGGATGTACTCATGCTTCTCTGGTACCAACACAGCTCTGGCGTCTGCTGCAGTCACCGGACACACTGCCGCCGCTGCGGGATGTTCTGCTCGGTGGTGCGGCTATCCCTGTTGCGCTGACGGAAGCAGCGGAAGCCCGCGGGATCCGCTGCTGGTGCGGCTACGGTATGACCGAATTTGCCTCAACTGTCTGTGCCAAACGGGCGGACGGCAAACCGGGTGTCGGACATCCGCTGCACGGCAAAGATATCCGCCTGGATGAACAACAGCAAATCCTGGTTAAAGGTGACAGTTTTGCCGCCGGTGTCTGGCTGAATGGTGCACTGCATACACTGCCGTCCCATGACGGCTGGTATCCGACCCGCGACAAAGGCCATATGCAGGACGGTGAGCTGGTGATCGACGGCCGGCTGGATAATCTTTTCTGCTGCGGTGGTGAGAATGTGCAGCCGGAAGTGACAGAAAAGCAGCTTATGTACTATCCGCTGATCACGGAGTGTCTGGTGGTACCGGTCAGCAGCGAGGAGTTTGGTGCTGTACCGGTGTATCTGATCCGTGATTATGATGACTGGACAGACGAACAGCGTCAGCATTTCAGTGACTGGTGCCTGGCGGAACTGCCTGCATTTATGCGCCCGGCGGCCTGCTATGCATTACCGGAAGCGGATGCGGCCGGTGGTATCAAACGCGCCCGCGCACCGCTGATTCAGATGGCGCAGGATCGTTTTCATACCAACTGAGTTCATATAAAAAAACCGCTGCGGTCAGTGAACGCAGCGGTTTTGTCATGTTATCACACGATTATTTTTTCAGTTTTGCGATCGCGGCTTCCACACCGGCACCGTACTCCGGATGTACCTGTTTAAACAGTGCTATCTGGCGGGCTTGTGTTTCTTCGGCTGCCTGCACCAGTTCACCGGCGATACGGGCAAACATACGCTGATGCTCGGCGTCGCTGAGTAATTCATACAGCGCACGAGGCTGGCTGAAATAATCGGTATCTTCGCGGTGGTTCCAGTGGTCGGCGGCACCGTCCACAGACAGTGGCGGCTCGCTGAAATCCGGCTGCTCCTGAAAGAGACCGGCACTGTTCGGCTCATACGTTTCCGCATTACCGCTGTTACCGTCGATACGCATTGCACCGTCACGGTGATAGTTGTGGAACGGGCAGCGTGGTTTATTGACCGGGATCTGATGGTGATTGACCCCTAAACGGTAGCGGTGAGCATCGCCGTAGGAGAACAGACGGCCCTGCAACATTTTATCCGGTGAGAAACCAATGCCGGGAACCACGTTGGCCGGGCTGAATGCCGCCTGTTCCACATCGGAGAAATAGTTTTCAGGGTTACGGTTCAGCTCGAAATAACCGACATCCATCAGCGGATAATCCGCATGCGGCCATACTTTGGTCAGGTCAAACGGGTTATACGGTACTTTTGCCGCATCAGTTTCCGGCATCACCTGAATTTGCAGGTTCCAGCGCGGATAATCGCCTTTCTCGATCGCATTGAACAGATCACGCTGTGAGCTTTCACGATCTTTCCCGATTAACTGTTCTGCTTCATCATCCATCAGGTTGGCAATACCCTGCTGGCAGCGGAAATGGAATTTCACCCAGAAACGCTCGTTATTACCGTTGATAAAGCTGTAAGTATGACTGCCGAAGCCGTGCATATGGCGGAAGCTCTGCGGCAGACCACGGTCACTGACATCGATGGTCAGCTGGTGGAGGGATTCAGGCAGATGAGAGAAGAAATCCCACTTATAAGCCATATTGCGCAGGTTGGTGCGCGGGTCACGTTTCACCACGTGGTTCAGATCCGGGAATTTCAGCGGGTCACGCAGGTAGAACACCGGCGTGTTGTTACCGACCATATCCCAGTTACCTTCCTCGGTATAAAATTTCAGGGCAAAGCCGCGGATGTCGCGCTCTGCATCTGCCGCGCCGCGCTCACCGGCCACGGTGGAGAAGCGGGCAAACATATCGGTTTTTTTACCGACCTGAGAGAAAATTTTTGCGCGGGTAAAACGGGTAATATCATGGGTTACTGTAAATGTACCGAACGCACCGGAGCCTTTGGCGTGCATACGGCGCTCAGGGATCACTTCGCGGTCAAAATGCGCCAGTTTTTCCAGAAACCACACATCCTGTAACAGCATCGGGCCGCGTTTTCCGGCAGTCATGACATTGTTGTTATCAACGACGGGTGCGCCCGCAGCCGTTGTTAATCCTTTCTTTTTCATCACATATCTCCAGTCGGTAAAGGAAAAAAGACACTGATTGCAGAAATTGGCGCGATGTGCAAAATCAGCATGGTAAGTCATAAATTGCACTGAGCATTGTTGTTTTTATCTGTATTTATAACTTGGTATAAAATATAGCACTGTCATAAAAAGAATGTGTCGATTTGATGGATTGGTGTGACCTATTGATGGCGGATATAGATAACTTTACATAAAAATCAGAATATTAACTTTCAAACGGTGACAGTTTCGGGGAAAATGCCCGAAACCCTGTCTGAATTTATGTGGTGGCAAAAATGAAAAAATATAAAGCAGCTGTGGCTGCAACACTGATGCTTGCGGCAGGTGCTGCAAACGCAATCTCTATGGATGTTGAAGCCGGTAAGAAATTTACTGATATCAATGTGGGCTTAGGTGACCCGTACTCCGGTCTGTCATTTGACGGTAACTGGGCGCGCAGTGATCACCAGGGGCAGTTAGGCGGCGCGCGTGCCAAATTTGCTTTCCCGCTGGGCCCGGTTTCCGCGAGTGTCGGCGGTAAAGCGGTTTACATCGACCCTGAAGTGGGTAAGAAAGGTATGGCCGTGGCTCCGGGTGTCGGTGTGGCATGGAGCATTCTGCCGTCAGTACGTGTTTACGGTGAGTTTTACGGTGCGCCGTCAGGCCTGACTTCCGGTAACGACTCTTATAAAGAAGCGGATGTCGGTGCAAACTGGACAGTATTTGCCCCGCTGAATGTCAAAGCCGGTTACCGTAAGATTGAAGTTGAATCCAACAGCGGTCATGAAAACCGTATTGCGGATGGCGCTTATCTGGGCGCGGGTCTGAGTTTCTGATCCCCGTTTTGCAGACAAAAAAACCCGTTCACTGAACGGGTTTTTTTATACAGAAATCGTGTCATCAGGCGTGACGTTCACCGATTGGTAAAATTGTCCGGCCATACTGTTCATTCAGAACTTCAGCCATTGCCAGATAAAATGCAGTCGCACCACATAAAATACCTTCATAACCGGCAAATTTCAGTAATGCGGCATTACCGGTAGCATTACCGATAACGAGCAGGGCAAATAAAATCACCAGTAAAAAGAAAACCGCGCGCAGTGTCAGGTTTGCTTTCAGTGTGGCAATAAACATAAAGAACGAGAAAATACCCCACAGTGCCAGATAGACAGCCAGGAATTCATGACTGGTTGCTTCACCGAATCCCATTGACGGCATCAGCAGTATGCCGACCAGACTTATCCAGAAAAAGCCATACGACGTAAAGGCAGTCGCACCGAACGTATTTCCTTTCTTAAATTCAAAAATACCCGCGATGACCTGCGCAATACCACCGTAGAAAATCCCCATGCTCAGAATAACAGAAGCCATCGGGAAGAATCCGGCGTTGTGGACATTCAGCAGGATAGTCGTCATACCAAATCCCAGTAAGCCCAGCGGGCCTGGATTCGCAATACGGTCAGAGCTCATAGAACCTCAATCAGATAAATAAAGGAGAGACACACTATTCAAAGGCGCGGATGATAAGGGGAAATGTACAGAAATACAACTATAAAAAACTGATTTTTGCAGGGTAAATGTTAAATATTAATATATTGTAAAACAAGATGTCTTGTTTACGGCAGATTTGTTTAAAAATATGGCAGATCGGGTGTGTTTACCCGCTGTTCAGAATAACCTGTTTTTTTGACCGGTAATAAGTGTATTCAAATTATGATTAGGCGTAATTACGATGAAATATTTTATTATATTATCTAAGTAAGGAAATAAAAATAATAGTATGGAACGGCTTGTTTATTACTGTTATTAATAAAAGAATGATTAACTAAAGTATTATAAATACGTATTAAGCGAGTGGTGTATATCGGTTAATACTTATATCCCTGTATTGTGTAAATGCCTTTATTTCCACACAAACAGTAAAGGAATAATGTGAATCACTGCCTGTTGAGGGAGTATTGAGATTTTATATGATTATAATAATCCATAAATGAGTATGGCGAAGTGATTTAATGTATTTATTTACCGGGAAAAAGGACGTTATTTATGCGGGTAAAAATTTATAAATTTATGTATTTTAATAGCGAAAAAGCACATATCGCATGATATAGTATTAACCAATAAACAACCGAAAAGTAACAATTCGTAGCAATGATAACACAAAATTAGTATAACTATTTGATAGTAGTTAATTTTCGCTGTTTTCAAAAAAATGTTCTCCGGAATAATATGTTTTTCTTTGAACATTAAACGTAATGTGACGATAATAAATCACAGGGAATTTTTAGATAATTCTTACCGGGGTGTCAGTCAACAGCAATGCCCTGATGTCTTAATTAAAGACGGAAAGGCAGTAGTTATATTAAAATAAATAGGCACAAATATGATTTCAGAACGAGTTAGCGACGCATATGTTTATGGTGAAATTTGCCAGGCAATCGGCAGAGCCGCTGTCCTTTTATGCAAAAGTGGCGAGCCGGTTACTAAAGAAGCCATTCAGGTGATGCTGGAAATATATTGGGAACAGCAGAATGATGACTTTATGAATGTCATCTATGAAAAAGCCATCAATGCACTGGACTGATTGTTATCAGCCATTATTCTCAATAAAGGAGAACTCAGCCGCATAATCCCTCCCTTTTTGTGGTTGCGGTTCTCTTTTGTTATTCCGTCTTTTCCTTGCCCGTCATATCCGCCGCCGTATTTGTCAGCGCGGCTACACACGGGTACCTGAAATAAATGCATTATGGCAGCAGCATGGCAGTTTTCTGACATGGGGGCGGCTGATGCTTTTTTGTCTGGTGATGACAGCGGGAATATTGTGGGTTTAAAACCTGTCAGAACAGAGAGAATAAAATAACCACCGGTAATGACATCGGCCAGGTGAGGGCTATCAGCAGGCAACTGAGCAGGCGGAAAAACGGGTTCGGATCTTTTGTCAGGAAAAAAGTCAGAATGAATGAAAGAAGACCACCTGTTGCGTAGATAGTCAGTAAAATCTGTGCAGAGGACATAACGGTTACATTAGTTAAACTGATGCGGGTAGTGTACCTCACCCCGCGCGATAAATCATGGCGGATCTGCTGCCGGCACCGGAATTTTTATGATTTTCCGTGCCGGCAGCGGTGTTTTACAGCCCGGCTGATAAGAAAATGCTCCCGTAAGGGAGCAAAAATAAAGAAAAATAACGAAGAAATGCACGATTATCTGTTCTGATAATAATGATTAATGACAAAATTACTACACGGTTATTCCTGTCTTTATGCTGAATGCCGGGTCGGATCACATTTTCAGTCGTCGTAATCAGATATAGCAGACAAAAAAATTGCCGGTCAGCTGACCGGCAAAAATATATTAAGAGCAATGTATACAATCCGGTATATAACAGATTATATAACGCTATGTTAGCGGAAACGGGTCTGTGGTGAAAGCTTTTTTTCACAGGAGTGTGTTACAGAGCAAAGTTTGGCCCGGAATCAGAGCCCGCCTGAGGTAAGCAGTGATCGGCAGGCTGACGGGCATCCCCGGTGTTGCTGCATGTTTCAGGTAATGAAAAAAGGTATATTATTTTGTAATAACCGACGTTTTTATTTCACGGTTTAATTTTTTATCTGAATTTTATTATTATCATTTCTGTTTTTCTCTGTGAGAACTTTAAATTATCCAATTCTGTAAAAATAACGATTAATTAAGAGGGCTATTTTAATATTGATTTAATCATGTGTTTTAATATCAGAAAATAAAACAGAATAGGGCGCTAAATTGAAAGTATCAGTTAATGAATAAGAATATAAAATAAAAAAATTATAACATCATGAAAACAAAGGCGTTATGTGTGTTTTTGATGGATTTCATTGAGTTAATAGTTCGGATTAAACGCTGTATTAATGCGAAAAAGTAACGCTGATAAATAGAACAAAAAAAAGAAATAAAAAAATATACAGGGAAATATTTCTTATGGTAAAGTCGGGCTGATTCTTAATAAGAGGTGTCTTTTTTTTAAACAATCACTGTCAGATATGACAACACGGATACTACCTGTCATTCGTTAAGGGGCTTATTCGCCGCAAATCAGCACAGCAATATAAGAGGTATAACTTTGACCGATATAATTAATACATTAAACGGACTGCTCTGGAACCACCTGCTCATCTATTTATTACTGGGTATCGGACTGTACTTCACATTTCGTACCGGATTTATCCAATTCCGTCACTTCGGACACATGTTCAGCGTGCTAAAGCACAGTAAGAAATCGGATAAATCCGGCATCTCGCCGTTCCAGGCGCTTTGTACAAGCCTGGCCGCGCGGGTCGGTACCGGAAACCTGACCGGGGTGGCTATCGCCCTGACTGCAGGTGGCCCCGGTGCTATCTTCTGGATGTGGGTGGTCGCCCTGATCGGGATGGCAACATCCTTTATCGAAAGCACACTCGCACAGCTTTATAAAACACGGGACGACCAGGGAAATTATCGCGGCGGACCGGCGTATTATATGGAACGCGGACTGAAAGCCCGCTGGATGGGCGTGTTGTTTTCTGTCTTCCTGATCATCGCGTTCGGGCTGGTCTTTAACGCGGTTCAGGCTAACTCGATTGCCCAGGCGTCCAAAATGGCCTTTGGTGCGGATGCCGGTTATGTCGGTGCCTTGCTGGTGGTTATCTGCGGCGTGATTATTTTCGGCGGTCTGCGCTCGATTGCCCGTGTGGCGGAGCTGGTGGTGCCGGTGATGGCGGTTGCGTATCTTATCCTCGCTTTCTGGGTGATGGGGCATTACGCCGAGCGTCTGCCGGATGTCTTTATGCTGATTATCAAAAGTGCCTTTGGTTTACAGGAAGCCGTTTCCGGTGCTGTCGGTTACGGCGTGGCGCAGGCCATGATTAACGGCGTGCAGCGCGGTCTGTTTTCGAATGAGGCCGGTATGGGCTCCGCACCGAATGCAGCCGCTTCTGCAGCACCGTTCCCGCCGCATCCGGTTTCTCAGGGGTACGTACAGATGCTGGGAGTCTTTATGGACACACTGGTTATCTGCAGCGCCACCGCGATGATTATTCTCTCCTCAGGTGTACTGGATAATCCGCCGGGCGATATCAACGGTATTGAGATCACACAGCTGGCGCTGAGTTCGGTTGTCGGCAGTTGGGGATCCACCTTTGTGGCCGTGGCTATCTTCTTCTTCGCCTTTACCTCCATTATTGCCAATTACGCTTATGCGGAGAGCAATATGGTGTTCCTCGAGCATAAACACACCAAAGGGTTGTTTGTGCTGCGTCTGGCTGCGCTGGGAATGGTGATGTTCGGGGCACTGTCAGAAATGCCGCTGGTCTGGAAAATGGCTGATTTCTCGATGGGGCTGATGGCGGTGACTAACCTGATTGCTATTCTGTTGTTATCCGGCGTTGCATTTAAGCTGGCGAAAGATTATAACCAACAGCGCAAAACGGGGAAATTACCGCAGTTTGATATCAACCTTTATCCTGAAATCCGTAAACAGGTCGAAGACGGCATCTGGGAAGAAGTACCGGAACCGCTGGTCGAACAAAAGGTTAACTGATGATGACACCCGCAAATGCGGGTGTTTTTCTGTATGGGAGAGAGTGATGGACAATCCCCGGCTGAAACGGGCGAGGATAACCCGGCGTGATGTGCTTTGAACGCGAGTGCATCACCACAGAATAGCGTTCTGTGGTAACTATCCATTAAATAATGAGATTTACCATGAAACAAAAGCATTGGTCCGTTTGCGAACGGCTGCATGAAACCGTTACAAACCCGAATATTCATATCAAAGGTACGCACAGTTATTACAGCGATTGCTGGGATAATGGCTTTGAAGCTTCTGTTGTCCGCTATTTACAGGGCGATGAAATCAGCCGCGACTGGCAGCTCAGCTGGAAAGTAGATGAGCTGTATATCGGGGATTATGTCTGTATCGGGGCAGAAGCTGTGATCCTGATGGGAGGCAATCATACACACCGCCATGACTGGTTCAGCCTCTATCCGTTTCCGGAGATGATTGATGAGGCTTATATCGGTAAAGGGGATACCCGGATTGGTGATGGTGCCTGGATAGGCATGCGGGCCATGATTATGCCCGGTGTGACTATCGGGGAGGGCGCGGTGATTGCAGCGAACAGTGTGGTTGTCCGCGATGTCCCAACCTATGCTATCGTTGGCGGTAATCCGGCTGCCTTTATCCGCAGCCGGTTTGATGAAAGTACCATCCGCGAATTGCTGGCGCTGTCTCTTTATGACTGGCCGCAGGCGAAGTTTGATGCCCTGAAACCGCTGATTTGTTCGGCAGATCTTGCCGGGCTGAAAGCAGCGTCAGAACAGTATGACATAAGAGAAAAACTCACTCAGTCATAACTGACTTATTGAATACCCGCTGCGGCGGGTATTTTTTATCGTGCGTTTTCAGCCGCCTGTTGTTCCCGCTGACGGGCACGTTGCAGCGCCGGGCGCTTTTCCAGCTCGCCGGTGTAATGCACCAAATCCTCTGACAATACAAAGCCCAGCATCATTGCCCAGCGTGAGATATGAAATAAGAAGATATCTGCCACAGAAAAATCATCATTGCACAGCCATGTTTTTCCGCTGATCTCCTGCTCAATCACCTTAATTGCCCGCAGAAAATCCGCTTTTGCCGGTTCAATTGCCCCCGGCTGCCGCATAGCTTCCGGCAGAACCACGGCGTGTCTCAGTATGATCCAGAGCGGACCTTCCAGCTCCGAAATAATATAGGCAAGCCACTGATTTACGATGGCCTGTTTTTTCGGATCCTGCGGGTAAAAGCGGCCATTGCCGTAGGTTTGTGCCAGATAAATGCAGATAGCGGAGGATTCAAAAATAACCAGACCGTTATCAGACAGTGCCGGGACTTTCTGGTTTTTCCCGGGGACCTGCTTTTCAGCAGACATCACATCGGTAAAGTGACACTGATAATCAAGACCCAGCTCTTCTGCCATCCAGGTGGCGCGGATTGAGCGCGACTTCGGGTAGGTGTAAATATCCATTTTATTCTCCGTGTGAATAAAAAGCTGAAAAACATCATGATGATTCGCTTTCAGAGCATAGCACTGCCGCAGTGAAGTCGTCATAATACACGGCCGTGATATTATGTCCGTTGTGAATAATGCGGTCGTGATATTTCCGGGAAAGGGGCTGTACCGGCATTGTGCCGGATAACATTGTACAGGACAAAGAAAGATGTGGCGTAGTGTGTGTCTGGTGTGTGCGCTGATACTGACAGGATGCAGTAATCAGAGCCAGTATATTGATCGCGGTGAGTATATTGTTGATCAGCGAAGTATCAAAGAGCCGTGGCTATCCAAACCGAATAATTATCTGGTTTTCCATTATACCGCACTGAATGATGAGGCATCGCTGCGTGTGCTGACTGCCGGCGGGGTGAGTGTTCAGTATCTGGTGCCGACAATCCCTGCGGTACGTGACGGTAAACCGGTGGTATTGCAGTTGGTGCCGGAGGGCAATGAAGCCTGGCATGCGGGGAAAAGTCACTGGCGCGGGGAAAGCAGCCTGAATAAAAGCTCGATCGGCGTGGAAATTGTCAATCCGGGCACAGTGAAAATGTCTGTCGGGCAGCGCTGGGTGCCGTATCAGACTGCACAGATAGACCTGATTGTAAAACTGGCACAGGATGTGATAGCGCGGCATAACATTGCCCCGCAGAATGTGGTGGGGCACAGTGATATCGCGCCGCAGCGCAAACTGGACCCGGGCCCGATGTTCCCGTGGGAATATCTGGCAAAACGCGGGGTCGGCGCCTGGCCGGATGCTTCTGATGTGAAACGTTTTCTCGGTAACCGGCATCCGTCGGATAAAATCAGTGTCGGTGAATTACAGCAGGCACTGAAAAAATACGGCTATGAGATTCCGCTGACCGGTAAGGCTGACGGGAAAACCCGCAATGTGATTAAAGCGTTCCAGATGCATTTCCGCTCTCACAAGGTGAACGGGGAAGCGGATGCGGAAACCCTGGCACTGGTGAAAGCATTGCTGAAGAAATATAACTGACAACGTATCAGCGGCAGGAATAAAAAAGCCCGGTCAGATAACCGGGCTTTTGTGTTTACGCGGCCGCATCCGGCTGTGGTTTTGCCGGTCTCATATTGCCGGCAACAAATGAGATGATAAAGGCAATCACGCCCGGCAGTAACCAGCCGATCCCTTCCTTAAACAGCGGCATCCGGTGTAACACTGCCAGCACATTTTCACTGAGCAGACCGATGTTATTCAGGGTGTCGAACGCACTCATCACCACCAGCACCGCGACAGTAAAGCCGTAGGTAAAACGCGGATTACGCATTTTGCGGCGGGCAAACTGCAGGAACACCAGTGCAACGGTGGTCGGGGAGATCAGCAGCAGCACCGGAATGGTGACGCGCAGCAGTGTATCAAGGCCGAAGGTGGAGACAATGGTGGTCAGCAGTGTGGATACCACCACCCAGAAACGGTAGTCCAGACGCGGGTTGAATGTCGCGAAGAAATCCGCACAGGCACTGGTTACGCCGACAAAGGTGGTCATACTGGCGAGCAGTACGATACCGCACATCAGCCAGGTACCGAGCGCGCCGTAAAGGGCATCGACATAGCGGGAGAAAATCTGTCCGCCGTTGGTGGCTGTCTGTGAAACCGCATCACTGGTCGCACCCAGATAAAACAGGCAGATATAGAGTGCAGCCAGCAGCCCGACTGCAATCAGCCCGGCTTTGATAGTGATAACCACCACGTCCTGCGGCGAAGTGACCCCGCGTGAAGCCAGCGCGCGGGCAACAATACCGCCGAACGCCATTGCGGACAGCACATCCATGGTCTGATAACCATCGACAATACCGGAGAAGAACGCAAAATCCACATACTGATTGATCGGTTCATTAATCGGGGAGAGCGGGGTGCGCACCACGGCGATCCCCACGGCAACCAGCAGGAACAGCAGGGCCGGGGTCATAAACTTACCGATGGCGCTAATCATCGTTCCCTGTTTAAGCATAAAAAACATAGAAACGAAGTTAAACACAAAGGCAAAAATCAGATGGCTGGCGGTGCTTTTCTCAACGAAACCGAGCGGCAGAAAACCCAGTTCATACGCGGTGTTGGTGACACGCGGCATGGCGAATGTTGAGCCGAGGATCAGATAGAGCGCCACCCAGAATGTCATAGAAACCCAGCGCGGCAGATCGACAGAAAGCCGCTCACCACGGCCTTTGACCGCAACAGTAATCAGGGTAAGAAACGGCAGAACGACGCCGGTGACGATAAATCCGAGGGAGGCACTGAACCAGTCAGTTCCCGAGTGATAACCCGCCATCGGAGGAAAAATTATGTTGCCCGCACCCAGGAAAAGCGCAAAAACCATCATCCCGAGAACGAGCATGTCTTTTGTTGAAAACATAAAACAACCTGTACATGTTAAAATTAAATACTGTGATTTAGTTATTTTTTAAATGAAACCGTTAAAATAGTAACAAAATGCAGGTTGATTAAAAGACTCAGAAGAGTAAACGGAACAAATTCATTAATTAGGGGAATTTGAAAAAATATAATCCCGGTCACACAAACTTTTCTATGGCTGCCGCCACACCATCCTCATCATTTGAGGTCGTCACATATCCGGATTTTTGTTTAATGTGGTCGGCGGCATTGCCCATTGCGACACCCACTCCGGCGTATTCCAGCATGGAAATATCATTGTTCTGATCGCCGATACACATGACTTTGTCCGGTGTCAGCCCCAGTTTTTCGGTGATTAGCGCAACTGCCTGTCCCTTCGTGGCGTTTTTGGCCGAAATCTCCACAAAATGCGGTGCCGTCCGCAGAATATTGTAGCTGTCAAAGGAGACCTGCGGGATATAACCGGCGGCTTCATTCAGGCGCAGCGGGTTATCAATCATCATAAATTTGCTGAACTGCATTTCGCTGTCCATTTCCGCCAGCGGACGATAGTGCAGCTGTGTTTGTGTCAGGTACGCATCCATCAGCGTGTAGTGGCTGATATCACGGTTTGTGGTAAACATTTCACCGTTACTCAGCACATGGAAATGCACGTTAATATCCCGGGCCAGCGCCTCAAAATAGCGGTAATCCTCAAAATCCATCAGCGTTTCAATCACCGGCTCGCCGGTTTCGGCATCATGGATCACCGCACCGTTGTTACTGATGCAATAATGATTTGCTTTATCCAGCCCAAGCTCCCGGAGGTAGGGCAGGATGCCGTTAAACGGGCGGCCGGACGTCAGGATAACATGCAGACCTTTCTCTCTTGCGCGGGTGACAGCAGCACTGACAGCGGGGGTAATCTGATGGTGAGAGTTAAGCAGGGTGCCATCGAGGTCAATGGCGATAAGTTTTACGGACATGCAGGCTCCTGAAAACAGCGGCAACAAAATAACAGACAGTTAAAATGTTATGCCGCCATTTCGGGGGGATGTCAATAAAACCGCCTGTTGCGCGATAAGATTGCCGTTATTCATCAAAAACAGCCGGATACACCGTATGTTGTGCTGTGGCAGGGATTTGTCCTGCCAATCTGAATGCTGAATAAGATAGCTAAAATCATATGGCTAAATATAGTTTTGTTATTAATTGTTTAAGTTGCCTTAGTTACAGTCATGACTGAAATGCCACGGCTCTTTGATATCCAGAGTGATATCCGGGTTCTGGCGGTAGTCGTAAGGGGTGATGTTATATTCTTTGCGGAACATATAGGTGAAATGAGATTGCGACCCGAAACCGAAATCAAGGGCGATATCAAAGATAGTCTGTTCACTCCGGCGCAGGGCGTTAACCGCACCGGCCAGACGGCGCTGACGGATGTATTTGCCGAGCGAGATCCCGGCAACTTCTTTGAAGATCTTCTGCATATGCCAGAGCGAGTACCCGGAATAGGCAGCCAGTTCTTCGAGGTGGATAACACGACCTGTGTGGTTTTCTATCCATTTACTAAGTGCGCACACAAGTGCGACATGATTATCTTGCGGCATTGATGATTTCGGCTCAGTTTCAGGGTTTTCCAAGTATACAAGTTTATTTCATTATGACAAAACAGGGTGTTATCTGTTTATGCGCTTCCTGCTGATGAAATGAATTTTTTTGTGAAACAGCACACTCATTCCGCTAAAGTATGTGACGATACCGGAATGTAACGAAATCTTTTAAACGGGTATAATTCAGATGAAAATAGGCGAAACATGAAAAAAATCATAATTATCCTGCTGCTGATTGTTGCCGGTGTATTTTTTTATATTGCGGCGCTCGATAAGTACTGTGATCAGCGTGAGGATTTTATGCTGGGAATCTGTGAAATTACGAAATTTATTCCGTCAGACAAGGGCTGAGTTTTGCCTTTTCCCTCTGATTATCTTGTTGCTAACGGTATTCAAGGCAGCAAAATGATGTTTTAATAACGGGCTTAAACTTTTCAGGATGCAGTGATGCACGACGCAGAATAATAATATAGCCGTTACAGAGGATCTAATGTCAGAAGTACAGCAGGAGCAGACGCTCAAGCGCGGATTAAAAAACAGACACATACAGCTTATCGCATTGGGTGGTGCTGTGGGTACGGGGCTGTTTCTGGGAACAGCCACAACGATTCAGATGGCAGGGCCTTCTGTCCTGCTCGGTTATGCAGTCGCCGGGTTTATCGCGTTTCTGATCATGCGCCAGCTTGGTGAGATGGTGGCGGAAGAGCCGGTTACGGGGTCATTCAGTCACTTTGCCCATAAATACTGGTGTGGTTTTGCCGGCTTTTTATCCGGCTGGAACTATTGGGCGATGTTTGTTCTGGTGGGTATGGCGGAACTGACGGCGGTCGGCGAGTATATTAAATTCTGGTGGGATGTCCCGACCTGGATCTCTGCGGCAGTTTTCTTTGTGCTGATAAACCTGGTAAACCTGGTGAACGTCAAGGTTTACGGGGAAACCGAATTCTGGTTTGCCATGATCAAAGTGGTGGCCATTCTTGGTATGATTGCCTTTGGTGCTTATCTGCTGATCAGCGGTAACGGCGGCCCGGAAGCCTCTGTCAGTAACCTCTGGGAGTTCGGCGGATTTATGCCGCACGGCTGGGGCGGGCTGATTTTCGCGATGGCTATCATTATGTTCTCCTTCGGCGGCCTCGAGCTGGTCGGCCTGGCGGCAGCGGAAGCGGAAAACCCGCGTTACAGCATTCCGAAAGCTATCAATCAGGTGGTTTACCGTATCCTGATTTTCTATATCGGTTCCATTACCGTTATCCTTTCTCTCTATCCGTGGACAAAAATTGTCGAGAACGTCAGTCCGTTTGTGCTGATCTTCCGTGAAATCGGCCATGCCTTTGGTGCTGCGGATTCTGTGCAGGGCAATATCAATCTGTGGATTGCTCATGTGCTGAACGTGGTGGTACTGACTGCCGCTCTCTCTGTTTACAACAGTGGTGTTTACAGCAACAGCCGCATGCTCTACAGCCTGGCACGTCAGGGTAATGCGCCGGCATTCCTGAAACGCATCAGTCCGCGTGGTGTACCGGTGAACTCGATTATTCTGTCCGGTCTGGTCACCTCAGTGGGGATCCTGATCAACTATCTGCTGCCGAAAGAAGCGTTCTCGCTGCTGATGTCGCTGGTGGTTACCACACTGGTGATTAACTGGATCATGATCTGTATCTCCAACCTGAAATTCCGTCAGGCGAAGATGAAAGAGGGTGTGGAGCCGTTCTTTAAGGCACTGTGGTATCCGTGGGGCAACTATATCTGTCTCGTGTTCCTGGCCTTTATCCTGGTACTGATTGCCCTGATGGATGGTCTGCGGATTTCAGTGATCCTGCTGCCTTTCTGGATTGGCTTCCTGTGGCTGACATACCGCTATTATGAACGCCGCCGTGCAGCGAAAGCATAATGTCAGGCAATAAAAAACCGTGGAAAAATCCCCGGTTTTTTATGTTTAAAAAGGCTTAAAACTGCCAGCGGGCCCACATAAACAGGACGTTACCGTTATTGTAAGTGCCCGGAATATAAGTGGCCTGAATCGCGAGGCGGTTATATTCCACCGACGCCAGCGGCAGCGGTACCGGGATCGGGATATAGTGATAGTCATCCCGCGCCGTCACGCCAATGGTAAAGCCGACACCGGCTTTGAAACCATCCTGCCCGTGCGGCATCCACATCTTCTGGAATCCGTAACCGACAATCGGCTCCCATTTATTGTGTGAATCCTTAAATGCCATGGCGTACAGGCTGTGCCAGTCATTATCCTCATCATAGTAGGACTTGCCGAACCCGGCACCCCACGGCTTTTCATTGTATTTATCAGTTTTTTCTTTGTCGTAGGTCAGGCGGTTATGCCATGTCCAGAACGGGACATATAAATCATACTGGTCTGATTGCCAGACGTTGGTAACGTTGCGTTTAAACGTTCCCCACAGTCCTTCTGAAGCTGCAGTATCATTTGTGACGCTGTCACTTTGGTGTGTGTCCTGTTCCTGTGCTGCTGCGGGCTGTGCGGCCATCAGCAGAGAGGTGAGCGTCAGGGCGCTGATTGTGCTTAAAGAAAGCTTCATGAATGACTCCTGGTGTGACAATAATCATTTATCCTAAAACGATTATTTTGCTCATAACAAATGATGCTAATTAGTAGACAACAATTATAGTAACATAGATTTCATATTATTTTTATACTGCTAATCCGGCTTAAATCTAAACAAAATATCAACGGCTACCGGAACCAGGCAGATTCTTAGTCCGGAAATAATGAAGTAAGGCAGCTTATCGTTCTTGCAGGAAAGGAACAAAGTTGTAATTTTTTTATATGTTTAAACACAAGCGGTTATCAATTTTCCGTATAAATTTACCTGAACATGTTATTAATATTTCTAAATATGTGCACCAGATCTTCCCGCTGAAAAAATCGCTTGATTTCCGACCTGTCCTATGTGATAACTCAAATGGGTAAACGAGGTACGCTTCTGTTTTTTAAGCAGTAACGACTAGTTTGTATACGCCGGTTATCGGCAAATTTGTAGGATAGGAATTTTATCAATGGCTAAACTTAAAGGCACCGTTAAGTGGTTTAACGAATCAAAAGGTTTTGGTTTCATCACTCCAGCTGATGGCAGCAAAGACGTGTTCGTACACTTCTCTGCAATCATGACCGATGGTTTCAAAACACTTGCTGAAGGCCAACAAGTTGAATTTGAAGTGCAGGATGGTCCTAAAGGCCCTGCTGCTGCCAACGTCACTAAAGCATAATTATCTCCGGCAATAAAATTGCCCCTGATAGTTGGTTTTACCAGCGTGGTCAACGCGACAGCCTGATAGCCGTTTTAACGACGAGTGTATATCACTGACGCAAATTCAGACCCTGTGCCCTTGCGGGCATGGGGTTTTTTATTGCCTGCTCTGCGGTGGTTTCCTGTCACCGGATGCGTATAATTCACTATACAGAGTGGTACAGCAAAACAGGAGATATCAGGTGAGAATCAACGCATTAACCATTGCAGGAACGGATCCGAGCGGCGGCGCGGGTATCCAGGCAGATTTAAAAACCTTTTCTGCACTGGGCGTTTACGGCACCACGGTAATAACAGCGCTGGTGGCACAAAATACCTGTGGCGTAAATTCTGTTCATTCTGTTCCGCCGGAATTTGTCGCAGCACAACTGGATGCGGTACTGACGGATGTCAGAATTGACAGCGCCAAGATTGGTATGTTGTCTGACGGCGGCGTGATCCGCACCGTGGCTGAGAAACTGCGTCAGTATCCTGTGCCGTACGTGGTACTGGATACAGTCATGCTGGCGAAAAGCGGCGATCCGCTGCTGAAAGCCGAAGCGGTTGATTTACTGATCTCTGAATTATTACCTCACGTTTCGGTTATTACCCCCAATCTTCCCGAAGCGGCGGCATTGCTGAAAACGTCCGTCGCCACAGATGAAAAAATGATGCAGCGGCAGGGCGAGGCACTGATGGCCGCCGGGGCAAACGCCGTATTGTTGAAGGGCGGACATCTGGATAACGCCGAAAGCCCTGACTGGCTGTTTCTGCCGGATGGCCGCCACCGCTTTACCTCAACCCGTATTCCGACCAAAAACAGCCATGGCACCGGCTGTACATTGTCTGCGGCAATGGCGGCACTGCGGCCTCAGTGTGCGGACTGGGCGGAAACCACGGAGGCGGCAAAACAGTATCTGCACGGGGCGCTGGCGGCGGCAGACAGCCTGGAAGTGGGGCACGGACATGGCCCGGTTCACCATTTTTATCAGTGGTGGTGATATCACACGATAATTGGTGTATATTGCGCGCTTTTCAGGGGGGAAGATATGGAAACGGGTTCATCTGTGCGTCTTAATAAATACATCAGCGAAAGCGGCATCTGCTCCCGCCGGGATGCGGACCGCTATATTGAGCAGGGATTAGTCCTGATCAACGGCAAACGTGCGGCTATCGGCTCACAGGTGATGCCGGGTGATGTGGTTAAAGTCAACGGACAACTGATTGAGGCGCGGGAGCAGGATGATCTGGTGCTGATTGCCCTCAATAAACCGGTGGGTATCGTCAGCACCACCGATGAAGGCGAGAAAGATAATATTGTCGATTTCGTCAATCACAGCACCCGTATCTTCCCTATCGGCCGCCTGGATAAAGATTCACAGGGATTGATTTTCCTGACTAACCACGGCGACCTGGTAAACAAAATTCTGCGTGCCGGTAACGATCACCAGAAAGAGTATGTGGTGACGGTAAATAAACCGATCACCGATGATTTTATCCGTGGTATGGGCGCGGGTGTGCCGATCCTCGGTACGGTGACCAAAAAATGTAAAGTGAAGCAGGAAGCACCCTTTGTTTTCCGCATCACGCTGATTCAGGGGCTGAACCGTCAGATCCGCCGCATGTGTGAGCATTTCGGTTATGAAGTGACGAAACTCGAGCGTGTTCGCATCATGAATATCAGCCTGACCGGGATCCCGGTGGGGGAATGGCGTGATTTAACGGATGACGAGCTGCTCGAACTCTTTGATGCGATTGAAAAATCCTCATCTGAAGATAAAAAAGTCAAAAAGCCGGCTGCAAAACCACAGAAGCGCGATAACAAAATTAAAGTTGCTCCGCCGGTTTATCCGGGCTCTGACAAACAGCAGAAGAAGAAAGAGAGCAGCAGCGATAGTAACCGCCAGCGCTTTGCTCAGGCAGGACGGAAGAAGAAGAAACGATAATTATCTGTCTGCTGAAAAGTAATCTGCAGTACAGGTAATAAGCGGATAACGGGCATGCTTTTCGTTTTGCCCGTTATCAGCAGCTCCCCGGAACAAACAGGGAGCACAAAAAAATCAGGCCGGTTATCCGGCCTGTTCTGCATTTAAGCAATCGTCACTTTCTTATCGAGATACACATCCTGCACTGCATTAATCAGTGCCACCCCGTCTTTCATCGATTTCTTAAAGGCTTTACGGCCGAGGATCAGCCCCATACCACCGGCACGTTTGTTGATCACCGCAGTACGGACCGCATCCGCCAGGTCATTATTACCGGATGCACCGCCGGAGTTAATCAGCCCCGCACGGCCCATATAGCAGTTCGCCAGCTGATAACGGACCAGGTCAATCGGGTTATCCGTGGTCAGTGTGCTGTAAACGCGCTCATCAGTATGGCTGAAGCCGATAGCTTTAAAGCCGCCGTTGTTTTCCGCCATTTTCTGTTTGACGATATCCGCACCGATAGTGGCCGCAAGATGGTTTGCCTGGCCGGTTAAATCCGCGCTGGCATGATAATCCACCCCGTCTTTTTTGAAGGCCGGGTTGCGCAGATAAGCCCACAGCACGGTCACCATGCCCAGTTCATGGGCGCGTTCAAAGGCCGCAGAGATTTCTTCTATCTGACGGCGGGATTCCGGTGAGCCGAAATAAATCGTCGCGCCGACAGCCACAGCGCCCATTTCGAAAGCCTGTTCAACACTGGCATACAGTGTCTGATCATACTGCGCAGGCAGGCTCAGGGTTTCATTGTGGTTGATTTTGACAAGGAACGGGATGCGGTGTGCGTAGCGGCGGGCAACAGAAGCCAGTACACCGTAGGTAGAGGCAACACAGTTACAGCCTGCCTCGATAGCCAGCTCGACAATATTTTTCGGATCAAAATAGAGCGGGTTAGCGGCAAAAGAGGCTGCGGCAGAGTGCTCAACACCCTGATCCACCGGCAGAATAGAAAGATAACCGGTACCCGCCAGACGGCCGTGATTAAACAGTGACTGCATGGAGCGCAGCACGGTATTCGGCCGGTTATTATCAATCATCACGCGGGTGACAAAGTCATCGCCCGGCAGATAAAGATTGTCTTTGGGAATGGTGGTGCAGGTGTGTTCAAGAAGAGATGATGCATCATTGCCTAACAACTTAACGATATCAGTCATGGTAAGTAAACTCCGATTCCTGTAGCGTGTTATAAAATTGTCACGGATTGTCGTGGATTGTGTTTAAGATAACAACCCGCAGTGTGGCGGTAACCGGCACTGGATCGCTTCAGGCAGCACGGAAAAGGTGAATTGCTGACCAGTCAGCGGTTCGCCGTCGAGATTAAACACCATCTCATGTGCCGCGCTGATGGTGATCCGTGTGCTGCGCTTCATGATGACGCCTTCCGCCTCACCCTCATTAAAGAGGCTGTTCCAGAGTGAGCGCGGCCAGTTGCGTTCCGGCAGAATACTCAGGTTGAGCAGACCGTCATTGATCCGCGCATCCGGGCACAGTTTATGTCCGCCGCCCGCCTGGCAGCCGTTGCCGACACCAATCACCAGCGCGTCATCCTGCCAGTGGAAATCATCACAGCTGATAGTACAGTGATCCGCTTTCAGCAAATCGCTGCGTGTCAGGCCGTGGAGAAAATAGGCGGCACCGCCGAAGGTGCTTTTCAGGGCTTCCGGGGTATCTGTGGTGATTTTCGGGCCGAATCCGCCCGTAGCCATATTGATAAAATAATGAGATTCATTGATACAGCCGATATCAATGGCGACCGGACTGCCTTTGGCGGCCAGAAGCAGGGCTTTGGTTTTATCCGCCGGTATTCCGGCTGCGGTGGCAAAATCATTGGCGGTGCCGAGCGGCAGAATGCCGAGAACCGGGCGTTTTTCAGCCGGATAAGTCATCAGGGCACTGCATACGGCATTAATCGTGCCGTCGCCTCCGGCTGCAATCACGGTTGCCGCTTTCAGCTGACGGGCTTCGCGGACAAAACGGGGAATATCCTCCGGCTCCCACGTCACCCGCACCTGAATGTCCTCACCGCTTTCCCGCAGGTGCCGGACAGCCTGACGAATACCGTCATCACCGGCACGTTTTCCGTTAAGAACCACTATATGCGTTTCCGCCATATCAGACTCCGTGTTCAGATTACGTCTTTTAAAGATAACAAACACGGACAGTTTATGCCGGGAAAAATGGGCGGAGAAAAAAGAGAAGGGCACAAAAAGAAAAGGTTGGCTCAAGGGAGATTGAGCCAACCAAGGAGGTGGTTCCTGGTATTACATGTTGCGTTTTAGTTCTTCATTTTCCTGTCCGATACTACGAAATAACTAACGTGATTGTTGTGATCGGATTCGAAAATTCAGAATTTTACCCGTTGGTGGCCGCAGCGTCGGTAAATTCCGGCATATGCGGATTACGGGTGCTGGTGCCCGGTAAGTTACGGATCAGCAATGCAAATTCCAGGTTTACATCATCCGGTACCGGCAGATAAACAATATGACCGTTACCCGGCGCGACTTCGGTGGCTTCCCCTTTGCGGTTATTCATGGCATCGAGGGTAAAGCTGATATTGCCGTTAGGCGTCATCAGTTCCAGGCTGTCGCCGACGGAGAATTTGTTTTTCACATCCACTTCAGCCAGGCCGTTCACGCGGTTGCCGGTAAACTCACCGACAAACTGCTGGGAATCAGAAACGGAATAACCGTACTCATACGTCTGATAAGAGTCATGGGTATGGCGGCGCAGGAATCCTTCGGTATAACCGCGGTGTGCCAGGCCTTCCAGCGTGGTCAGCAGCGACGGGTCAAACGGTTTTCCGGCAACAGCATCATCAATAGCACGGCGGTAAACCTGTGCGGTACGGGCGCAGTAATAGAAGGATTTGGTACGGCCCTCGATTTTCAGGGAGTGAACACCCATCTGCGTCAGTTTTTCGACGTGCTCGATAGCCCGCAGATCTTTGGAGTTCATAATATAAGTACCGTGTTCATCTTCGAACGCGGTCATATATTCGCCCGGACGCTGTGCTTCCTCAATCAGGAATACTTTGTCTGTCGGGGCACCGGCACCGAGGGTCGGCTCAATGTTTTTCACCGGAATCGGTTCCTGCTTGTGGACGATATTACCGACCACATCCTCTTTGCCTTCCTCGACTTTATATTCCCAGCGGCAGGCATTGGTGCAGGTACCCTGGTTCGGGTCACGTTTGTTGATATAACCGGAGAGCAGGCAACGGCCGGAGTAGGCCATGCACAGTGCACCGTGAACAAACACTTCCAGCTCAATTTCCGGTACATTTTTGCGGATATCGGCGATTTCTTCGAGTGACAGTTCACGGGAGAGGATCACACGGGTCAGGCCCATCTGATGCCAGAATTTAACGGTTGCCCAGTTCACGGCATTGGCCTGAACGGATAAATGGATATCCATCTGCGGGAAATGCTCGCGCACCATCATGATCAGGCCGGGGTCAGACATAATCAGTGCGTCCGGACCCATGGCAATCACCGGCTCCAGGTCACGGATAAAGGTTTTCAGTTTGGCGTTATGCGGGGCGATATTGACCACGACATAGAATTTCTTGCCCAGTTCGTGGGCTTCCTGAATGCCTTTGGCGAGGTTTTCATGGTTAAATTCGTTGTTACGGACACGCAGGCTGTAACGTGGCTGTCCGGCATAGACCGCATCCGCACCATAGGCGAACGCATAGCGCATATTCTTCAGCGAGCCCGCCGGAGAGAGTAATTCGGGTGTAAACATAATGTATTCCGATCTGAGTTCAAGTCAGAACCTTCCCCGGAGGGGGAGGCGTAATCAAGGCGTTGGATTCTAGCGCGTCATCCGCCCGGTATCAAATGAATTACTGAAAATGGCATGAATATCGGATAACGATTTGATATAGTTTCGTTAAATTCAGTTGCGCGGCGGATAATTTCTGCCGCACTATCATTTACTATAGCCTGTTACAGCGTGGATACATGGAAAAACGTCATATTGCAGTCTGGATCGGTTTGGTTCTTAACCTGATTTTCCTGGGGATTATCTCCTATATTCCGTCGGCACTTGAGCCGTACCGGGATCAACTGGATTATCAGATGCAGCAGATGATTGAAGTCTTACCGTACGTGAAAATTCTGATGACCGGCGGGATGGCCGCACAGCTGGCCAGTCTGGCATTCTTGCGTAACCAGCCGAAACTGGGCCTGGTTCTCGCCATGATCGGCGGTATTATTTTTATTCCGCTGGGCTTTGTCTTTATCGTCGGTTACCTCTACGACTACAACCGCGTGGTCTACCGGTCACTGAAAACAGTACCGAAACTGGCACAACTGCCGTTTGAGGTCCTGCTGAAATTCAATAAACAGCGCCAGATCAGCATGGCGGTGCTGTACGGAATTCTCGGCGTGGCACTGCTGGTGTTCGGGATGGATATCGGCGGCATTATGGTCGCGGTGGCGATTGTGCTGGTGATTAACGCGCGGCGTATCCAGTATTATCCGATGCTGGCGATTGCCGGTGATAACCTGCTGTTTACCCCGGGGCAGTACGCGGTCTGCTATGAAGCGCCGCTGAGTGCTTTCACTGTGATAACAGACAACCGCGCTGCGCTGAAACTGCATATCAGAACAGCAGAGCTGGATCGGACATTCCGTATTGCAAAAGCGGATTTATTACAGGATGAACAAAATACGCTTGATAAAATCCTGGCACGGCTGAAGCGTCCGTCCGTTATTCAGTAATCAGAGAAACAACAAACGGCGGATATTCCGCCGTTTTTTATCAGATAATGGTGGCGGCAATAATCTCTGCCGGACCGCCTTCCCAGCGGTAACCCAGCCCGTAGACGGAATGAATAAAATCGCGGTCACCGTCTAATTGTCCGAGCTTGCGGCGCAGATTTTTGATATGGCTGTCAATCGTGCGGTCAGTGACCACGCGGTAATCATCATACAGATTATCCAGCAACTGATTGCGTGACAGTACGGTGCCCGGCTGTGACACCATGGTGCGCAGCAGGCGGAATTCAACCTGAGTGAGATCCAGGCTTTGTGTCCCGAAACGCACCTGATAATTCACCTCATCAATAGTCAGGGTGTCACATTTATCCTCTGAGGTATCGTTACTGCGCTGACAGCGGCGCAGAATGGTTTTGATCCGCGCCACCACCTCACGCGGACTGTAAGGCTTGCAGACATAATCATCCGCACCGATTTCCAGCCCCAGCAGGCGGTCAATCTCTTCGGTTTTTGCCGTGACCATCATGATGGGCACGTCACTGAACTGACGGATTTCACGGCAGAGTGTCAGGCCGTCTTTCTCCGGCAGCATCAGATCCAGCAAAATCAGATCCGGTTTATTTTCCTGCACCCAGGCCGTAACTTCGCCGCCGCGTGCCAGCCAGTGCGTGCGGTAATGGGCGGCGTGCAGGTAATCTGTCAGTAACTGAGCCAGTTTCGGCTCATCTTCCACAATAAGAATCAGTTCAGCATTTTGTTCCATGCAGTCAACTCCTGTCAGTCAGGGCGGGGCAGGATCAGAGTGATGGTCACGCCGCCGAGCGGGGACGCGGATGCACTTATCTGCCCGTGATGCGCTTCCGCGATTTTATCACAAATCGCAAGGCCGAGTCCGGATCCGCCGCTGGCCCGGTTGCGGGAGGATTCGCTGCGGTAGAAACGCTCAAAAATCTGTGAAAATTGTTCTTCAGTCAGCCCCGGTGCACTGTCTGACCAGTCGATGCGGATCTGTGTTTCATCCTGCCGCCCGCGTACCACAATCTGTCCGCCGCTGTCGGTGTAACGCAGGCTGTTTTCCAGCAGATTATGGAACAGCTGGCCGAGCCGCGCATCATCCCCGAAAATCATCAGGTTATCCGGCAGCTCCGTTGTGACGGAGAGACCTTTTTCCTGCAACCGGTGGCGGAATACGCCGATAGACCGGCTGATCACATCGGTCAGATTGCATAACTCTTTGCGGTAAGAGAGTGAGCCGCGATCGGATAATGACAGCTGATGCAGGTCGCTGACCAGTTTTGTCAGAGTCTGCACTTCCGCCAGCAGAGACGCCAGGGTTTCCGGTGTCGGCTGGCGGATCCCGTCCTGAAGAGCTTCCAGTTCACCCTGTAACACCGCCAGCGGAGTACGCAGTTCGTGTGAGACATCCGCCATATAGTCGCGGCGCATCAGCTCATTTTTCTCCAGCGCGGAAGCGAGCTGATTAAAGTCATTGGCCAGCTGCGCGATTTCATCTTTGCCGTGAACCGGCACGCGGCTGCTGAAATTACCCGCTGCCAGCTGATGTGTGCCTTCTGCCAGCCGTTTGACCGGACGCAGGAAGCCGCGCGTCAGCAGCCAGGTGACTACCAGAGTCACCAGCAGCACCAGCGCCGAGACTATCCAGCTGGTGCGTGCCTGCTGATGTGAAAAGCTCTGGTCGGCGGCACGGTTGATATTGTCATCCGCCGGCATCACCACCCAGCCGACGATATTATCATTGTATTTTACCGGTTTGCGGTAGAGTTCGCCGGGGGGGACCGGGCCGTGCCCGAACAGGCGGCGGTCATCCTCATCCAGCAGCCAGAAACGCATTTTCCAGCCGCGCTCCATATGCTCCATATGGCGGTCGGTATCCAGCGCCCGCAGTGCCTGCATAAAACCGCGCTGATTATTGCGCAGAAAATACCAGCTGCCGTAATCGGCATATTGTTCAGCGACAACATCGGCGATCATCTCCGTCCGGTCTTCGGCGGAGCGCTGAAGATAGCCGAGAAAGCCCTGCTCAAAACTGAAACGGATAGCCAGATGCATGGTCAGCACCACCAGCATACAGGTGGCAAAAATGGCGAGAAACAGTTTGTGACCTATTCCGGTTTTCATGCATTTCCCTCCGTACTGATAACGGATTGCCCGGCGGATTCTCCGGTTTTTTTGCGGCGCAGCCGGTCAAAGAACAGGTAAATCACCGGCGTGGTATAGAGTGTCAGGATCTGACTGACCAGCAACCCGCCGACCACGGTTATCCCGAGCGGCTGGCGCAGTTCCGCACCGTCTCCGCTGCCGAGCGCCAGCGGCAGCGCACCGAACAGGGCGGCCAGCGTGGTCATCAGGATCGGACGGAAGCGCAGAAGGCAGGCCTGGAAAATCGCATCCCGCGCACTTTGTCCGCCGCGCTGGGCGGCAATGGCAAAGTCCACCATAATAATGGCGTTTTTCTTCACGATCCCTATCAGCAGCATAATTCCTATCAGGGCGATCAGACTGAACGGCGTGTCAAAGAAGCGCAGCGCCAGCAGTGCGCCGACCCCCGCCGAGGGCAGGGTGGATAAGATGGTCAGCGGATGAATAAAGCTCTCATACAGCATGCCGAGCACCAGATATACCGTGATAATAGCGGCGATAATCAGCAGCACCTGGGACTGTAATGTCTCCTGGAACAGCTGCGCGGTTCCGGCAAAAGTACCGCGCACCCCGGACGGCACACCCAGCTCCACCATAGTGCGTTCGACCGCCGCCACTGCGTCTGACAGGGAATAGCCTTCCGCCACGTTAAAGCCGATCGTCGAGGCCGCTGACAATCCCTGATGGTTAACACTCAGCGGCGCATTCGCCGGACGCCATTGTGCGAAATACGCCAGCGGAACCGGTTGTCTCTCTTTATTGATGACAAACATTTTATCCAGCGCGCTGACATCCTGGGTATATTGCGGCGCGACTTCCATCACCACTTTATACTGGTTCAGCGGCTCATAAATGGTGGAGATCTGCCGCTGACCGAAGGCGTTATTCAGCAGGTTATTGGCATCATTAACACTGATGCCGAGCTGCGCCATCACATCACGGTCATAGGTCAGCGCCATCTCCGCGCCTTTATCTTCTTTATCTGAGTTTACATCGGTCAGTTGCGGCAGTTCGCCGAGCGCCTTGCGGATTTTCGGCTCCCATTCACGCAGCAGGGATAAATCATCCGCCAGCAGGGAGTACTGATAACTGGAGTTAGACTCTCGGCCACCCACGCGCACATCCTGCACCGGGATCAGAAACAGATTGGCACCCGGTTCATCCGCGAGAGTGACGCGCAGCCTGTTAATGACATCCTGGGCGCTGTCTGTCCGCTCATCCAGCGGATTGAGCGAGATAAACATAAATCCGCTGTTCACCCGTCCGCCGCCGGTAAAACCGGTGACACTGGCGACATCTTTATCACTGTGAATGCGCTGCATAAAGGTGCGCATTTTCTGCTCCATCGACTGGAACGAAATGCTCTGATCAGCGCGGACAAAGCCCAGCAGCCGCCCGGTATCCTGATCCGGGAAAAAGGTTTTCGGCACAGAAATATAAAGCCAGACCGCGAGAGCAATGGTGCCGGTGAAAATCAGCAGCACCCAGCGGCTGTGTGCCAGCACCACGGTCAGGCTGCGCCCGTACCATTGCTGGATGCGGAACAGGATCCGGCCTGCACCACGTTTACGCTCCCGTGCCGGTGCTGCGCGGTTTTTCAGCAGATGAGCACAAAGCATCGGGGTGAGTGTCAGCGAGATCACCAGTGAGATAGCAATGGCGGTGGTCAGGGTGATGGCAAATTCGCGGAACAGCCGCCCGACGAGGCCATCCATCAGCAGCAGCGGAATAAACACCGCCACCAGCGAGATACTCATGGAAAGCACGGTAAACCCGACTTCGCTGACCCCCTTGAGCGCCGCTTCTTTCGGTTTCAGGCCGTTTTCAATATGACGGGCGATATTCTCCAGCACCACAATCGCATCATCCACCACAAAGCCGGTAGCGACGGTCAGGGCCATCAGTGACAGGTTATTGAGGCTGAACCCGCACAGATACATGGCACTAAAGGTGCCGATAAGAGAAACCGGCACGACCAGCGCCGGGATAATAGTGGCGCGTCCGGAACGCAGAAACAGGAACACCACCAGGATCACCAGCCCCACCGCAATGGTCAGTGCGCGTTCCACTTCGGTCAGTGAGGCGCGGATGGTGGGTGTGCGATCCTGGGCAACCTGCAGATCCACGCTGGCGGGAATGGTATCCTGCAATACAGGCAGTTGCTCGCGGATACGGGCCACGGTGGCGATAATATTGGCACCGGCTTCACGGCGGATCACCAGCAGAATCGCTGGCTTGCCGTTGCTCATCCCGGCGGCGCGGACGTTTTGTACCGAGTCTTTCACGGTGGCGACATCGGCCAGCCGTACCGCCGCGCCGTCATTGTAATGCACAATCAGCGGACGATAATCCTCCGCCGTTTTCAGTTCACTGTTGCTGTCAATCTGCCAGCGGCGTTCATTGTCAGACACCGATCCCTGCGGACGCAGCACGTTGGCATCGCTGATTGCGTTGCGGACACTGTCAAGGGAAACCCCCTGGTTAAACAGCTGTGACGGATTAAGCTCCACCCGCACGGCAGGCAGCGAGCCGCCGCCGACTGAAACCTCACTCACGCCTTCAATCTGTGACAGGCGCTGTGCCAGCCGGGTGGAGGCGATATCATAGAGTTTGCCGGTATCGAGGGTGTCCGATGTCAGCGTCAGGATCATGATCGGCGCATCGGACGGGTTGGATTTATAGTAACGCGGCCGCGACGGCATCCCGGACGGCAGCAGGTTCTGCGCGGCATTCAGTGCCGCCTGTACATCGCGGGCAGCACCGTTGATGTCGCGGTTAAGCTCAAATTCCAGGGTAATACTGGTACTGCCGAGGGAACTGGAGGAGGTCATTTCCGACACCCCGGCTATCTGCCCGAGCGAGCGCTCCAGCGGCGTGGCGACAGAGGATGCCATGGTTTCCGGCGAAGCACCCGGCAGTGATGCCGAGATATTAATCACCGGATAATCCACCTGTGGCAGCGGTGCCACAGGCAGGAACAGGAAGCTGATCGCCCCGCACAGGGTGATGGCGAGGCTTATCAGCGTCGTGGCCACCGGGCGGGCGATAAACAGGGCGAACAGCCTCATGATGAGGCCCCCGTGTTGTCATTTTCCGGGGTAAACCGGGCGTTATCGCGCCAGTGAGACAGGCGGTCAAACAGCAGGTAAATCACCGGGGTGGTAAAGAGGGTCAGGATCTGGCTCATAATCAGCCCGCCGACCATACAGACCCCCAGCGGCTGACGCAGCTCGGCACCGACCCCGGTACTGAGCATCAGCGGTACTGCACCGAACAGCGCGGCCATGGTGGTCATCAGGATCGGGCGGAAACGCAGAAGACATGCCTGATAAATCGCATCATACGGCGACAGCCCCTGTTCGCGCTCTGCCGCAAGGGCAAAGTCAATCATCATAATGGCGTTTTTCTTCACAATCCCGATCAGCAGAATAATACCGATAATCGCGATCACATCCAGCTCATTACCCGCCATAATCAGTGCCAGCAGGGCACCGACCCCGGCGGTGGGCAGGGTGGAGAGGATAGTAATCGGATGAATAAAACTCTCATACAGAATGCCGAGCACAATATACATTGCCACGACAGCGGCAAGGATCAGCCACAAGGTATTGGACAGGGCATTTTCAAAGGCGAGGGTCGCCCCCTGGAATTGTGTGGTGATATCTTTCGGCAGGCCGATACGCTGCTCCGCTGATTTCACCGCATTCACAGCCGCTTCCAGTGAACCGCCCGCCGGGATATTAACGGAGAAGGTGGCGGACGGGAACTGAGCCAGATGATTGATCGCCAGCGGCCCGAAGCGCTGCGAGACAGTGGCAAAGGCTGACAACGGCACGGAGTTGCCGTCTTTATTGGTCAGGCGGATGCTGCTGAGGGCATCTGCGCCCGGTGTCAGCGCGGTGTTATTTTCCAGCACCACGCGGTACTGACTGGCCTGGGTATAAATCGTGGAGATCAGCCGCTGACCGAACGCATTGTACAGCGCGTTATCAATATTGGTCATGGTCAGCCCCAGCCGTGACGCGGTGTCACGGTCAATATCGATATAGGCAACCAGTCCTTTGTTCTGCCAGTCATTGCCGGTGTCAGTCAGGGCATCACTGCTCTCTAATTCTGTCATCAGACGCGGCACCCACAGATCCAGCTCCTCCAGGGAATTCGCCTGTAAGGTAAACTGATACTGCGTGCGGGAGGTCTGGGTATCGATAGTCAGATCCTGAGACGGCTGGAGATACAGTTTCACGCCGGGCAGGGAATCAGCTTTCTCCTGTAACCGCGTGATGATAGCTTCCGCGCGGTCAGCCCGCTCAGACAGCGGTTTCAGGGTGATTTGCAGGCGTCCGGTGTTCAGTGTGGCATTGCTGCCGTCGATACCGGCAAAGGCGGCGATATTGGCGACCGCGGGGTCATCCGCCAGCAGACGGCTGACCGCCTGCTGTTTCTCACTCATGGCCTGAAACGACACAGACTGCGGCGCTTCCAGCGTGCCCTGAATCAGTCCGTTATCCTGGATCGGGAAAAAGCCTTTCGGAATAAACAGATAGAGCATGACGGTGATCGCCATGGTACTGAACGCAACCCCGAGTGTCAGCCACTGATGGCGCAGCACCCATGTCAGCCAGCGGCCGTAACCGGCAATCACCCGCTCAAAAAAGCGTTCAGTGGCGCGGTTAAAGCGGTTATGACGGTGAGCGGATTCAGGTTTCAGGAACCGGGCGCACATCATCGGTGTCAGTGTCAGTGACACCACACCGGAAATCAGGATCGCCACCGCAAGGGTGATGGCAAACTCACGGAACAGGCGGCCGACGATATCCCCCATAAATAACAGAGGGATTAATACGGCAATCAGCGAGAAGGTCAGTGAGATAATGGTAAAGCCAATCTCACCGGCACCTTTCAGGGCAGCGGTCAGCGGCTTGTCGCCTTTTTCCAGATAGCGGGCGATGTTTTCCACCACCACAATTGCATCATCCACCACAAACCCGGTGGCGATAGTCAGTGCCATCAGTGTCAGGTTATTGACGGAAAAGCCGCAGAAATACATCACCGCGAACGTACCGACCAGCGAGAGCGGTACTGCCACTCCCGGGATCAGGGTCGCGGCCATATTGCGCAGGAACAGATACATCACCATGATCACCAGCGCAATCGCCAGGAACAGTTCAAACTGCACATCTTTGACCGAGGCGCGGATAGCATCTGTCCGGTCAGTCAGAACCGTTACGGTGACGGATTCCGGCAGGGTTTCCACCAGCTCCGGGATCAGAGCACGGATGGTATCGGTGGTGGAAATCACGTTTGCGCCGGGCTGGCGCTGCACATTAATGACAATGGCCTGTTTATCATTAACCCAGGCACCCAGCTGAGTGTTTTCCGGTCCTTCCTGTACGGTTGCCACATCCCGCAAACGGATCGGGGCATTGTTTTTGTAGCTGACAATCAGGTTCTGATAATCTTCCGCCGATTTCATCTGGTCGTTAGCGGACAGCGTTACCGAACGCGCCGGGCCGTCGAGGCTCCCTTTGGCGGAGTTGACGTTGGCGTTGTTAATTGCGGTGCGGATAGTTTCGCTGTCCAGCCCGTAAGCGGCGACAGCATTGGCATTTAACTGCACCCGCACGGCAGGGCGCTGGCCGCCCGCGAGTGTTACCAGCCCGACCCCTTCCACCTGGGAGATTTTTTGGGCGATGCGGTTCTCCACCATATCCTGTAACCGCGTCATCGGCATGGCATCGGAAGTAACGGCAAGGGTCAGTACCGGCGGATCCGCCGGGTTCACTTTGCTGTAAATCGGCGGATAAGGCAGATCATTCGGCAGCAGATTGGTTGCCGCGTTGATGGATGCCTGCACTTCCTGCACCGCCACATCAAGCGGCAGGGAGAGCTGGAACATCAGGGTAATAACAGAGGCGCCGCCCGAGCTTTGCGACGACATCTGTTTCAGTCCGGACATCTGCCCGAACTGGCGCTCCAGCGGCGCGGTCACGGCGGAGGTCATCACATCCGGACTGGCACCGGGATAGAGTGTCACCACGCGGATAGTCGGGTAATCCACTTCCGGCAGCGATGAAACCGGCAGCATACGGTAGCCGACAATCCCCGCCAGCAGGATCGCCAGCATAAACAGGCTGGTGGCGACCGGACGCAGAATAAACAGGCGGGACGGGCCGCCGGCACGGGTTTCAGGATTGTTTCCGGACATCAGGCCTTATCTCCGGCTGCGGCTTTTTTCTCACCGGACACCACTTCCACCTGCGCGCCGTCAGTCAGACGGTCGATTCCGTCTGTCACCAGGGTATCACCGGCGCTGACGCCGCTTTTGATCACCACGCGTTCCGGGGTCTGTAATTCCACATCCACAATCTGTTTGCGGACTTTATTTTCGGCTTCCAGCAGCCAGACATAATTGCCTTCCGTTCCCATCTGCAGTGCAGCATTCGGGATCACCACCGCATTCTCCAGCTGGCCGACCTGCAGCAGCACATTGACAAACTGGTTCGGGAACAGCAGGTCATCATCATTGGTAAACCGTGCTTTGGCTTTTACTGTGCCGGTGGCGGCATCTATCTGGTTATCCAGGGTCAGCAGTTTGCCCTGAGCCAGGCGGATGCTGTTATCTTTGCTCAGCGCGGTGACCGTGAGTTCGGGCATAGTGCGCTGCGCCATGCGGATCAGCGGAATATCATTTTCCGGAACGGTAAACAGTACATCGGCAGGTGCGGTCTGGTTGATCACCACCAGCGGCATGGCAGTTCCGGCGGTAATAAAGTTGCCGGTATCCACCTGACGCAGACCCATTTTTCCGCTGATAGGCGCGGTGATGCGGCTGTAGGTCAGTTGCAGTTTCGCGCTGTCGATAGCGGCCTGATCCACCTTAATACCGGCTTCCGCCGATTTGACGGTTGCCTGCTGGGTATCCAGCTCCTGTTGCGAAATCACATTAGTGGTCGCGAGTTTTTGATAGCGGCTCAGGTCACGGCGGGCATTGGCGAGCGTGGCCTGATCTTTGGCGAGCTGTCCCTGAGCCTGGGCCAGCTGGATCTCAAACGGACGCGGGTCGATAGTGAACAGCAAATCACCGGCATTCACTTTCTGACCTTCCTCAAAATGGATTTGCATCAGTTGCCCTTCCACGCGGCTGGTCACCGTCACAGAATTTGCCGCCTGCACAGTACCGAGAGCTGACAAGGTACGGGGAATGGTCTCCGAAACGGCTTTGGCTACCTGCACCGGTGCCAGCGGCAGGCGGCCGGGACGGTTGCTGTTTTTGCCTGCGGAAGCCCCCGGTTTTCCGGCAGCGGGCGGGGTGGCCGGTGCCGCAGAGTTAAAGTAATGATAGGTACCGTAACCGGCTGCGCCCAGAAGGAGAACGGCAATCGTAATGCCTGTGCGTTTCTTTCTCTTTTGTACATTATTCATTATGGGATTACTCATCATTCCTTTTTACCCGGTACTGCCGGGGTACGCGTAAGGGCACAAAACAGCCTGAAATATGATGGGGATAGTGTACCGGTAAATCTGATCGTAAAAATGGAAGAATTGTGAAAATAACGTTGATACAGGTAAATATACGTGGTTTCAGCGGAGTCTGCCTTTATGTCAGCCACTTTATCATCCCTTAAGGAAATATTACCGGTGCGGTTTACTCAGTTTATGATGTGCAGTAATATTACGCATTCTTAACAAGCTGATAATACACACTATAATGATGAAAAACAGACTTATTCTTGTCTCTGCACTGCTGCTGTCCGGTTGTTCTTCTGTCTGGGTGGAAGTTCCGGGCGGCTCTGAATACACACGGGCAGAGGCAAATGCTTTCTGTGAACCGGAATCACATAAGCTTTATCCGGTCAAAAATGAAGTTGCCCAGCGCAGTGTGATGCGGGATGTGGAGAAACGCTGCAAAAAAGACGATGACTGCGGTAACAGCAAAACCTACAAAGAGCAGACACCGGTAACGGAAAGTTATGTGATGGATGTGAATGAAGACAGCCGCAACCGCTATTTCTACAACTGCATGAAAACAAAAGGCTGGGATCGGGAAGACCGCTGGATGTGGGAATAAACAGGGATTTCAGGGCAGATATTGCACTGCCCTGACCAGATATCACTGCTTATTTCTGTGATTTTTGCGCAAATTCCTGTTTGGCTTTCGCTAACTGCGCCTGAAATGCCGGATCGGAATGTAATGTCGCGACAGCGGCTGAACCGACAATCCGCGCGGCATCCACATCACTCTGCCAGTGATAGCCGCAAATCACCCGGCTCTGTCCGAGCTGATAACCCCGTTCCAGAATCGCATCCTGATTTGCCGGGTTCACTTCCGCCAGCACCAGTGCCGTTGCCCAGCCGATAGACGTATGACCGGACGGGTAAGATCCGTTGGTGGAGAGTTTTTTCTGATCTTTGGTATTACAGGTTTCTGTGCCGTAAAACGCAAACGGCCGGATGCGCATGTAATGTTCTTTGGCGGAGCGGGTGGCAAGGTCACCGGCATCCTCAATCATATTGGTCAGCAGTTTATAGAGCTCCGGAGAGTCTTTTTCGGTTATCGGATAGCCGAAAGCCCCTGAAAATGCGGTTGCCACACCCCCTGCGGCCAGATCAGCATCTGCCTGTGCCTGTTTTCCGCGCTCGGTATTGCGCAGCATACGGCCTTTCTCATACATTGCCTGATCATTTAAAAACTGAATACTGCCGACTTCCGGCGGTGGCGGTAACAGTTTCAGGCTGTCGATAGCCTGTTCATTTTTCAGATAATATAAATCCGGCTTGGTGGTGGCATCGTTGCCTGCCGGGATCGCGGCCAGTGCGGAAAGGGAAAACAGTGAGAACAGACAACCGGCGATAATATTCTTCTTCATGACATCTCCTTATCAGATACAACAGTATTACTCAGAAACCTGTTTGCCAGTGTAGGGCGGAGAGATGCAAATTGATGTTAACTCTTTCAAAAAAGTGTGACGAAACAGACGGAAGACAGGTAAGTATTTTTGATGATGATTTTCAGATAATTTGACAGAAACAGCATGGCTTTTGTTAACGAACGGATAAATAAGACCTGACCGATAGTATTGAAAAAGATAACACACAGATATTATAAGAAAATATAAAGCATTGGGTTTTGTTTTTGCCAGCATATTCTTAACAATTAAAATGAATGAAATTTTCCGGAATTCACTGTCACTGAATGTTGCCGCTACCGCTTTGCGTATCACTGCGTATACTCACAATGAGTAAGATTCTCATTCAACAGGGGTATATTATGACTGGTCTAATCAACAGGCTGTTATCACACGACGATGCAGGGAAATTATTACTGCGGCTGGCGGTCGGCGGATTAATGTTGTTTCATGGTATCGGTAAATTACTCACCGGTGCGGCGGGGATAAAAGGGCTGCTGGCCTCTTTCGGGTTACCGGAGTTTATTGCTTACGGTACCTATTTCGGGGAAATTGTCGCGCCGGTCTTTATTATCCTCGGCATTCTGACCCGTCCGTCCGCATTGCTGGTGTCTTTTACCATGGTCGTTGCCTGGCTGATGATCGGGGTAAATAAAACCTTTATGCTGGATCCGACAGGGGCGTGGGCGATTGAAAGCCTGATGTATTTCTTTATCAGCGGTATTGCACTGGCCTTTATCGGCCCGGGTAAATATTCGGTAATGAAAAACCCTGCCTGGCGCTGATTCGGAAGACGGAAAAGAAAAAGGGCGGATAATCATCCGCCCTTGCTGTTTTACCTGTTTCGTTAAGACTGTTGTGCTGCGACAGTTTTCACATTCTGTGCTTTACGCGCTGTCCAGCCTTTGTGTGCCAGCGGTAAGAAACCGATGATAATCGCCAGTACGGACACGCCTGCCACATAATACGCCGGTGCCATTGCACTTTTCTGTAACCAGGCACCGGTCAGCATCGGCGTTAAGCCGCCGAATACCGCGTAAGCCATGTTGTAGGCAAAAGACAAACCAGAGAAACGGATTGCCGGCGGAAATGCCCGCGTACTGATGATTGGTGTGGTGGCAATCGCACCGACAAAAAAGCCCATCACCGCATAGTTAATCACCAGCGAAGCCGCCGCAATATCCGGTGACAGTGCACTGTAGAAGTGGAATGCGGTGATCGCTAATCCGCCCCAGGACAATGCCAGTGTCACACGGCTGCCGATCTTATCTTCCAGCCAGCCCCAGAAAATACAGCCGAGGGTTAAGGTCAGTGTGGCCACGCAGTTTGCCTGTAATGACAATGTGCGATCAATGCCGTACATCTTTTCAACCACAACGGACGGGGTCATCAGGATGATCACCACGATAGCGGTGGATAATGACCAGGTCAGCCCGGCGGTGACAAAACAGGCCATTTTATGGTTTTTCAGAACTGTTTTTACCGGCATCTCTTCGGACAATGTCCGTTTGGCCGCCATCTCTTTAAAGATCGGGGTTTCCTGCAAAAAGCGGCGCAGATACACCGAAATCAGGCCGAACACACCACCGAGGATAAACGGAATACGCCATGCCCATGCAGTCACTTCCGCCGCAGTATAAGAAGCCTGAACGGCGATAGCGACCAGCGAGCCGAGCAAAATACCGCCGGTGATCCCGGAGGTCAGCGTACCGACACCCAGCCCGTAGCGCTGTTCCGGTGTGTGTTCAGCGATAAATACCCATGCGCCGGGCATTTCACCGCCGATAGCCGCACCCTGTAAAATCCGCATCAGCAGTAACAGGACAGGTGCTGCCACACCGATACTTTCATAGGTCGGCAGCATACCGATAACCAGTGCCGGCACCGCCATCAGGAAGATACTCAGGGTAAACATGCGCTTGCGGCCGATAATATCGCCGAAATGCGCCATAATGATCCCGCCGAGCGGGCGCGCCAGGTAACCGGCGGCGAAAATTCCCAGCGTTTTCATCTGGGCGATAAACTCGTTATCACCCGGGAAAAACAGGTGGGTTAGTGTTCCGGTAAAAAAGACAAATATGACAAAATCATAGAATTCAAGCGTGCCGCCGAGGGAAGATAATCCCAGTGTTTTATAATCGTTTTTATTTAATGGCCTTGCCTGAGGCTGACTTAATGGCGATGTATCGGTTGTCATAATTATGTCCTTTTATTTACTCATTTATTCAATGACGGGGGTCGTGTCATTTTTTTTCTCATTTGTGTTTCCCAAAAGAGAGGTGGCGGCAACAGCATCCCGGTTATCACAGGGATAACCGGAAATAAAAAACGGGAATTGTCTGTTACCGGAGGGTATGCTTTGTTATAGCAAGAAGTTCCGTATATTGTAAACAGCATCGGCCAAAACAAGATGAACATTCTTGCTGTATGCCATAAGATGGATTATTGAACTAAATATGATTTGCGTCACGGATGATAACGTTAAGGAATCCGGAATGACAGCATATTATGAAAACCGGAACAGATAATTAGCGGAATAATTAAAGGTTCAGCCCTTATTATTATTTACCAGTAATACGGGTTTATAAAATACGATTAATAGCATTATATGAATAAGGCTTATCAATATACCCGTGAATTAATAGCGGTAAATAAATATAAATAAGTGTGAGCGGCATGAGGATTATTTCAGAGCAGCAGTACAGAAGTGATCATATTCACCGGATATTGTCAGTCCGGCATCATAATACTCTGTGGCGGGGTGATGACAAGAGGGCAGAAACGCAGCCGGAAGAGTCAAAAACGGCCACGGAGAGCAGAAGCAAAACTTCTCTTTCCGTGGCCGCAAAGGACTATCTGAGCAAAAATCAGACCAGGAACAGGGTGGCGAGACCTAAAAAGATGAAAAATCCGCCGGTATCGGTGATGGCGGTGATCATCACACTGGAGCCGAGTGCCGGGTCGCGTCCGAGTTTCATCATCGTCAGCGGGATAAGCACACCCATGATGGCGGCCATCAGCAGGTTAAGCACCATAGCCAGCGTCATTACCGCACCCATAGCGATATCGCCGTAGAGCAGGTACGTAACGACCCCCATAATCCCGCCCCAGACCACGCCGTTGATAAAGGCAACGCCCAGCTCACGCAGCAGCAGGAAGGAAAAACTGCCTTTCTGGATCTGGTGAAGCGCCAGGGCGCGGACAATCATGGTAATGGTCTGGTTACCGGTGTTACCGCCGATACCGGCAACAATCGGCATCAGGGTGGCGAGTGCAACCAGCTGGGAAATGGTATGCTCAAACACGCCAATCACGCGGGAAGCGACAAACGCGGTACAGAGGTTAATCGCCAGCCACGCCCAGCGGTTTTTCACTGCCTGGCCGACCGGGGCAAACACATCCTCTTCCGGACTTAAGCCCCCCATACGACGGATGTTTTCTTCACTTTCTTCATTCAGGTTATCAACGATATCCTCAACGGTGAGCCGTCCGAGCAGCCGCCCGTTATTGTCCACAACCGCGGCGGAAATTAAGTCATAACGTTCGAATGCACCGGAAGCATCTTCGCCTTTTTCATCCGGCAGGAAGGTGACCGGCTCGGTTTTCATCACATCAGAGACCAGTTTGTCCGGCGACTGGGTGAGAATGGTGGTCAGCGGCAGTTCGCCCTGCAAAATATTATTGCTGTCAATAACAAAGATTTTATCGGTGGCTTCCGGGATATTGCTGCGGTAGCGCAGAAAACGCTGAACCGTTTTCAGCGGAACATTGCCGCGCACGGTGACAAACTCAAAGTCCATCATCTGCCCGATACTGTCCGCCGGGTACTGAAGAACGGTGCGGATGCGGTTACGCAGACTTGGTTCCAGATAGGTCAGCAGGCGGCGCATGGTATCGCGCGGCAGGTGCTCGGCGATATACGCCTGCTCATCCACATGCAGGGTGGCAACGGCACGCAGCAGCTCTTTGTCTGACATATCTTTAATCAGACTGTCCCACACGGACACAGAGGCTTCCACCAGCACTTCCCCGCGCTGGTGGTTATCAATCAGATGCCAGAGCGCGAGACGCTCATCATAGGGCAGGGCTTCCAGCATATCCGCAAGGTCAGCGGCGTGGAGGTCAGTCAGCAGATTTTTGACTAACTTCGATTTTGAATGCAGTTCATCATCACTGAGCCTGGCATGTTCATCGGCGGTGCCCAGAATGGTTTCCACAAACTGTGAGTCGTTGAGGAACAGAGGCAAAACCTGCTGACGAATGTGGGCCAGCCGCTGGGAGTGCGGATTGACCGGTGATGAGTTATCAATGGAGAAACTGTGTTCAGACATGATTTTCCTTTACACATAAAACTTTTAAACAAATAAGACCGGCCGGGGATTCTCTGTCAGACGTCTTCTTCTTTTATACCGAGGTGCCAGCCGGGCACATCATCCCAGTAAGCCTGCTCTTTTTCCAGATCAAGCTGCATTAATGTGTTGATAGTCAGATAGCGGCGCGGAAAAAACAGGGTCCAGTGTCCTTCATTGGTCTCCAGACGCAGTGAGGAGCGTTTGGTGGTGGACTGGCGCTGATTATTCAGTAAGACCGCGAGGCGCAGGATCTGTATCAGGGGGATGACCTGTTTACGTTTAAACAGTGTGAATTTCGGGATATCGTCACTTTTTACCGCTTTGCGGTGGTAACGTACCAGTGTGGCGAGCAGCAGTTGCTGTTCCTGGGTGAATCCCGGTAAATTGGTGTTCTGCAGAATATAGGCCGAATGACGGTGCAGGCCGGAAAGGTTGATGCTCAGCCCGACTTCATGCAGCCAGACCGCCCAGACCAGAATGGCTTCCAGCTGCGGATCAACCAGGGACGGATTCTGCTCCGCCCACTGACGGTACAGGTTTTTCATGGTGGTGAGGACACGCAGTACCTGGGCGTTATCCACGTTATAGTGTTCCACCAGGCTTTGCGCGGTACGCTGGCGGATGTCCTGATGGCGGAAACGGCCTTCCATCTCATACAGCACCCCTTCGCGCAGGGCACCGGCAGACAGGCGCAGTTCAGTGATTTCCAGCGCGTCAAACAGACCGCACAGAATTGCCAGGCCCGGCACAAACACTTTTTTGCGGTCGTCAGACAGCCCCGGTAAATTCAGGGTATCAAACCGTTTGTAACGCAGCACCTGTTTGACCAGCATTTCCAGGCGGACAGGGGTGATAATACCGTCCCGTTCCCCCAGTTCACGCAGGATCTCACAGGCCGCTTTGATGGTGCCGGATGCGCCGAGGCATACATCCCAGCCCTGCACACGGAAAGCAATCGCCAGGTTTTCCAGTTTGGAAACGGCCATCAGCCTGGCGCGGTTAAAGTTGGCCTCGGTGATTTTACCGTCCGGAAAAAACTGACGGCTGAAACTGACACAGCCCATACGGCGGCTTTCGATTAAAATCGGTTCAAAACGTTCGCCGATCACCAGCTCTGTTGAACCGCCGCCGATATCAATCACCAGTTTGCGGCCTTTTTCCGGTTGTGTGTGTTCAACACCCATAAAAATCAGGCGTGCTTCTTCGTGACCGGAAATAATTTCAATCGGATAGGGGATAACGGACGCGGCGCGTTCGAGAAACTCGTGCGCATTGACTGCCTCACGCAGACTGTGTGTCCCGACAATCGTGACCTGTGCGGCGGGAAAGCCCTGAAGGCGCTCGGCAAACAGCGCCAGGCAGGCCAGCCCGCGCTCCATGGCTTCTTCGCTCAGCTCATTCTGATCATTTAAGCCTTCAGCCAGATACACCCGCTGTTTCAGGCGGCTGAGAACCTGGAGTGCGCCGTTGACAATACGGGCAATCACCATATGAAAGCTGTTCGACCCGAGGTCGATAGCTGCAATTTCCAGCGGACGATCTTTTTCAGTGATCAGTGATAATGGCATGCACGGGCCTTTTAATTATCCGGTTGTTCCAGGGAACGAATATAGTCATAAACTGCCATCTGCGAGCGGACTTTCCGCTTGTTGCCGCGCGGCACATAATGGTTGGACATCTCTTTGTCGAGATAACGCGCCTTCTCATTATCACTGAACTGAATATCCAGAATATCGAGCACCCGCCGGCGCAGCACCGGATCCAGCAGGCGAACCGCCACTTCAATCCGGTAATCGATATTGCGGGTCATCCAGTCCGCAGAGGAGAGATAGACTTTTTCGTCCCCTTTGTTGGTGAACACATACACCCGGTCATGCTCCAGGAAACGGTCAACAATACTGGTCACCTGGATATTCTCACTGTACGGCACCTGTCCCGGCACCAGTGCGCACATGCCGCGCACCAGCAGACGGATTTTCACCCCGGCTTCTGAGGCATCATAGAGACGCTCACTCAGCTGCTTATCCACCAGGTTGTTGATCTTCAGTGTAATTCCGGCTTCATAACCGGCCAGTGCATTGGCAATTTCATCATCAATCAGCTGATTCAGCATTGCCCGTGAATTCTGCGGCGACACCATCAGGTTATCAAAGGAGACCGGGCGGTACGGGTTCTCAATAAAGTTGAACACGCGCCGGACTTCATTGGTGATCTCTTCGTTGGCGGTCAGCAGCGAGTAATCCGTGTAGATACGCGCGGTTTTTTCGTTGAAGTTACCGGTGCCGATATGGGCATAACGGCGGATCACATCCCCGTCTTCCAGCCGCGAGATAATAAACAGTTTGGCGTGGATTTTCAGCCCCGGCGCGGAGAAAATAACATGCACCCCGGCTGCCGTCAGGTGTCTCGCCCAGTGAATATTGGCTTCTTCATCAAAACGTGCCTGTAATTCCACCACTACGGTGACTTTTTTACCGTTGTGTGCCGCGTGGATCATGGAATCGATAATGCGGGAGTCCTTGGCGACACGGTAGATATTCATCTTGATGGAAATCACGCTCGGGTCAAAAGAGGCCTGGCGCAGCAGTTCCAGCACATGCTCAAAAGTGTGATACGGGTAATAGAGCAGCACATCCCGTTCGCGGATAGCATCAAACCCGTTGCGGTGATGATCAAACCAGACATGACGCAGACGCGGCAGCGGTTTGTTTAATAAATTCTTATTGCCTTCATTCGGGAAGCGGATGAAGTCCTTGAAATTATGATAGCGACCGCCGGCAATGACGGAATCATCATTGGTCAGGCCGAGTTTTTCACGCAGCAGCGTCACCATTTCATCCGGCATATCGCGCTGATAAACAAAGCGCACCGGCTCAGCGGTCAGACGCTGTTTCAGGGTGGAGGACATCAGCTCCAGCATCCCGGATTCCATTTCGGTGGCGAGGTCATATTCCGCATCGCGCGTCATTTTCATGGAATAGGCATTGAGGGCATCGAAATCGAAGAAGCCCTTGAAGATTTCATCCAGGCAGTAGCGCAGAATATTGTCGATAAGGATCATCGACTGGCGGCGGCGGCCGTTTTCGGTCGGCAGATTAACAAAACGCGGCACTTTATCAGACGGAATTTCCAGCAGTGCATAGCGGGTCTCACGGCCGGATTTGACAATCTCCACCACCAGATAGGTGTAATCGTCTTTGAGGAATTCGACCAGATCGGTGCTGGTCTGGATCATAATCGGCGTGATGTGCTGGCGCAGATGCTGACGGAAATACTGACGCAGCCAGATTTGCTGTTTCGGCGAAATCTGGCGTTCGTTGATCAGGAAAATCTGGTTACGTGCCATTTCCAGCAGCAGGTCGTTATACAGGGTATCAAATGCCTGATCCTGTTTTGCCACTTTGTTTTCAATTTTACGCAGCAGATGGCGCCCGCTGGCGCCGGAACCACGCTGTTCCTCATTAATCAGGATGCGGCGTTTCACATCCGCATAGCGGACTTTATAAAACTCATCTAGGTTATTTGAGTAAATGCCCAGAAAACGCATGCGCTCAATCAGCGGGTTGCGTTTGTCGGCGGCCTCCTGAAGAACCCGCTCGTTGAACGACAGCCAACTGAGTTCTTTTTCCATATAGAGCCTATCTTGGGACATTGTTACTCCGGAACGGGTTACTCTGAATCAGGGTTGAACACAGCGTACAGTTTACTAAAAAATCGTTACAGGTTCTGCTTTACGCGGGCATTTTTTTCAACGTAGCTTTCCGCATCCGCAGATTTATTTTTCATGACCAGATATTCCGGCTGAAAAATACACATACGGATGGCAGTGCGGTATTCCCCGTTGACGAAAAACTCATCAATTAACTGGCCTTCGGTATGAAAACCGAGCTTTTTATAGATGTGGATCGCTTTTTCGTTTTCGATATCCACAATCAGATACAGTTTATACAGATTGAGGACAGAAAACGCATAATCCATAGCCAGACGGGCAGCGCGGGACGCAAATCCGTGACCCTGATGTGACGGGGCGATAATAATCTGGAATTCAGCGCGGCGGTGTACATGATTGATTTCCACCAGTTCCACCAGCCCGATCTTGGTGCCGTCGCTTTCCACAATGAAGCGGCGTTCTGACTGATCGTGAATATGCTTATCGTATAAATCACTTAATTCAATAAAGGCTTCATACGGCTCCTCAAACCAATAACGCATAATGCTGGCGTTATTATCCATCTGATGAACAAAAGCTAAATCCTCACGCTCAAGCGGGCGCAGTTTTACAGGCGGAACAGCAGTACCACCGGACATAAATCACCTCGATATTGGTTGTATTTTATCAGTCAGTGTAACACATAACAGAAACGGAATTATCCGGGGATCCGCTTTTCCGCGTCACGATGGGCACAGCCGTGTAAAATTATGGCAATTACGTGTTATTTGAGTACCGGTCACAGCAGACAGATGATAAAGTATGTGGTAGTACGCATATCATTAATAAATACCGGATATTTCCATGAACCCGACAAAAGTGTGCCGCACCCGTCTTTATACGCTTACCGACCTGCCGAATATCGGCGAGGCGATGGCGGAAGATCTGCGTCTGTTGGGGTATGAGACGCCGCAGGATATTACCGGTTCAGACCCGGTGATTATGTATGAAATGCTCTGCGCGGTAACCGGCGTCCGTCAGGATCCCTGTGTTATTGATGTGTTCTGGTCAGTCACTGATTTTCTTGCAGGACAACCGGCACAGCCGTGGTGGAATTATACCGGACAGCGCAAAGCGTATCTTAATGAGATGGCGAAACTGCGGTAGTTATGAAAAACGCCCGGAAAAACCGGGCGGAGAGAATCAGAGCGTATTGTGAAAATATAATTTCCCGTCCAGATATATCCCGTCTTCTTTCAGTGCCAGACGCCCCTGCACAAACCAGTTAACCACCTGCGGATAGATGCGGTGTTCTTCCTGTTGTATCCGGGCGGTGAGAGTGTCTTCAGTATCATCCGGCAGAACGGCAATGCGTGCCTGTAAAATGACCGGGCCGCCGTCCAGCTCTTGCGTGACAAAATGTACAGAGGTACCGTGTTCGGCATCGCCGTTCTCCAGCGCTTTGCGGTGTGTATGCAGACCCGGATATTTCGGCAGCAGAGACGGGTGGATATTGAGCATTCTGCCGTGGTAATGGCGGACAAAGGCGGGTGTCAGAATCCGCATATATCCGGCGAGGATCAGTAAATCCGGTTGATACTCATCAATCTGTGCCTGCAATGCGGCATCAAAATCATCCCGTGAAGAGAATTCCGCCGGACTGAGTGCCAGTGCGGGAATACCGGCCTGTTGTGCGCGGAGTAACCCGTAAGCGTCCGCTTTATTACTGAAGACCGCAACAATTTCCGCATTGAGAGCTTTTGAATTGCAGGCGTCAATCAACGCCTGCAGATTACTGCCGCTGCCGGAAATCAGGACAACAAGGCGTTTTTTCATCAGCGGATGATGACCTGTGGTTCATCTTCACGGCAGACCGCGATATCACCGATCAGCCATGCATTTTCACCCGCCTCTGTCAGCAGGGCGAGGGCGGCAGGCACAGACGCTGCCGGCAGCGCAATCACCATACCGACACCACAGTTGAAGGTGCGGTACATTTCATAGTCTTCCACATTCCCGGCTTTTTGCAGCCAGTTAAAGACAGACGGCCACTGCCAGGATGAGGCATCAATCCGCGCCTGGGTGCAGGCCGGTAATACACGCGGGATATTTTCCCAGAAACCGCCGCCGGTCAGGTGGGCGATGGCGTGAACATCGGTGTTTTCGATCAGTTTCAGCACAGATTTAACATAGATTTTTGTCGGTGCCAGCAGATGATCCGCCAGTGATTTGCCGTCAAGCTCTGTGGCTGCCGGGTCAGTTTTGCTGACCTCAAGGATTTTGCGGATCAAAGAATAGCCGTTGGAGTGCGGGCCGCTGGAGGCCAGTGCTATCAGCACATCACCGGCGCGGACTTTGCTGCCGTCGATGATTTCTGATTTTTCCGCCACACCGACACAGAACCCGGCCACGTCATAATCATCGCCGTGATACATGCCCGGCATCTCAGCGGTTTCACCACCGACCAGCGCACAACCCGCCTGTTTGCAGCCTTCGGCAATACCGGTGACCACCCGGGCGGCAGTATCGACATCCAGTTTGCCGGTCGCGTAATAGTCGAGGAAGAAGAGGGGCTCAGCACCGGCGACCACCAGGTCGTTCACACACATGGCGACGAGGTCAATACCGATAGTGTCATGACGCGCCAGATCCATCGCCAGGCGCAGCTTGGTGCCGACGCCGTCGGTGCCGGAAACCAGCACCGGTTCTTTATATTTCTGCGGTACCGCACACAGCGCACCGAAACCACCCAGCCCGCCCATAACTTCAGGACGGCGTGTCTCTTTGACAACATGCTTAATACGGGAAACTAAGGCATTACCGGCATCAATATCAACACCGGCATCTTTGTAACTCAGGGAAGTTTTGTCAGTCACTGCGGCCCCCAACGGCGATTGCAAGTAAGTGGGTGTATCGAAAACGCGGCTATTCTAACAGGCCACGCAAACGTTTGCGAGAGGATTTACGCCGGTTTTTGTCAAAATGCGTCAGATCACACTTATTCATGTAACAAACATGAAACGCGTGATAATTGACTATAATCAACAAATCCGGGGTGGCGCTGCGAAAGAAAAGCGGTATAATCTCGCGATTTTTTTGTCCGCCAGGGCTTACACAGTAGGAGAACCCATGAAAGTCGTCGAGGTAAAACACCCGCTCGTTAAACACAAACTTGGCCTGATGCGAGATCATGATATAAGCACAAAACGCTTTCGTGAACTGGCCTCAGAAGTCGGTAGCCTGCTGACCTATGAAGCAACTTCAGACTTAGAAACTGAGAAAGTGACAATTGACGGCTGGTGTGGTCCGGTCGAAATTGAACAAATCAAGGGTAAAAAGATTACCGTTGTGCCAATCCTGCGTGCGGGTATCGGTATGATGAACGGTGTGCTGGAAAGCATCCCGAGTGCCCGTATCAGTGTTGTCGGTGTTTACCGTGATGAAGAAACACTGGAGCCGGTACCGTACTTCCAGAAATTAGCCTCTAATATTGAAGAGCGTATGGCGCTGGTGGTTGACCCGATGCTGGCAACCGGCGGTTCAATGATCGCTACCATCGATCTGCTGAAAAAAGCAGGTTGCACCGCGATTAAAATCCTTGTGCTGGTTGCAGCGCCGGAAGGTCTGAAAGCGCTGGAAAAAGCCCACCCGGATGTTGAGCTGTATACCGCATCCATCGACGATCACCTTAACGAACACGGTTACATTGTGCCGGGCCTGGGTGATGCGGGCGATAAGATATTTGGTACGAAATAAGTTAATGAGCCGACTTGATAGTCGGCTTTTTTTTGGCATATCCCTGAGTAATCATTTAAGAGGTTTAAGATGACGCGCCGCGTTATTGAAGTCGATGAACGCCCACCACTGCTGGTCACCATTCCGTTAAGTTTACAGCACCTGTTTGCGATGTTCGGTGCTACCGTTCTGGTGCCGATCCTGTTTCAGGTAAACCCGGCCACGATCCTGTTATTTAACGGTATCGGGACGCTGCTGTATCTGTTTATCTGTAAAGGAAAAATCCCGGCGTACCTGGGCTCAAGCTTTGCCTTTATTTCACCGGTGCTGATTTTACTGCCGCTCGGGTATGAACTCGCTCTCGGCGGGTTTATCATCTGCGGGCTGTTATTTATGCTGGTGGCGGGGATTGTCAAAATCGCCGGACGCGGCTGGATCAACGTGCTGTTCCCGCCTGCGGCCATGGGTGCGATTGTGGCGGTCATCGGTCTTGAACTGGCAGGAACCGCTGCCGGTATGGCCGGGCTGAAAATCGCGGATGGTGCGTCTCCGGACAGCACCACGCTGATTATCTCCCTGACCACTCTCGGGGTGACGATTCTCGGCTCTGTGGTGTTCCGCGGCTTCCTGGCGATTATTCCGATCCTTATCGGAGTACTGACCGGGTATGCGCTGGCCTTCTTTATGGGCGCGGTGGATTTGACCCCGGTAAGTGAAGCTCCGTGGTTTGCACTGCCGACGTTCTACACACCGCGTTTTGAGTGGTTCGCTATTCTGACCATCTTACCGGCCGCGCTGGTGGTGATTGCCGAACACGTCGGTCACCTGGTGGTCACGGCGAATATTGTCAAACGTGATTTGATGAAAGACCCGGGTCTGCACCGTTCGATGTTTGCCAACGGCTTCTCGACCGTACTGTCCGGCTTCTTCGGCTCCACACCGAACACCACCTACGGCGAAAACATCGGCGTTATGGCCATCACCAAAGTGTACAGCTCCTGGGTTATCGGCGGGGCGGCGGTACTGGCGATTCTGCTCTCCTGTGTCGGTAAACTGGCGGCAGCCATTGCTGCTGTGCCGGTGCCGGTGATGGGCGGGGTATCACTGCTGCTGTACGGGGTTATCGGTGCATCCGGTATCCGCGTGCTGATTGATTCCAAAGTGGATTATAACAAGCCGCAGAACCTGATCCTGACGGCGGTTATCCTGATTATCGGTGTCAGTGGTGCAACCATTCATATCGGTGCGGCTGAACTGAAAGGGATGGCACTGGCAACGGTTGTCGGCATTGGTCTGGCACTGGTGTTCCGTCTGGTGAATATTATCCGTCCGGAAGAGCGGGTAGTGGATGTGAATCTGGATGAAGTGAAGAAAGACTGATTCTGATAGCAGAAAAAAGCCGCAGTGACTGATGAGCCCGTAAAGCCGGGCATGTAGGTTCTGCGGCTTTTTCCGTCACTGAGTACGGGAAGTATGTTGTTAAGGTTCATTTAGCCGGTGAATTTATGTTAAACTAACGGTGTTTGTTCACCCGTTGGCCGAGGTAACTCTGAACACGCCATCTCAGCTGTCATTACCGCTCTCTCTCCCTGATGATGAGACTTTCAACAGTTTCTACGCAGGGGAAAACGCATCCCTGTTATCCGCTATTCAGGCGGCTATCAATCAGCCGCACGGCAGCTATCTCTATTTCTGGTCCCGTGATGGTGGCGGTAAAAGTCATCTGCTGCATGCGGCCTGTGCCGAAGTCTCTTCCAAAGACCGGGCGGTCGGCTATGTACCGCTGGATAAGCGTGCCTGGTTTGTGCCGGATGTGCTGGAAGGCATGGAGCATCTGTCGCTGGTCTGCATTGATAATGTACAGTGTATTGCGGGGGATGAAGAGTGGGAAATGGCGCTGTTTAATCTCTATAACCGTATTCTGGAGACCGGCAAGACCTGTCTGCTGATCACCGGGGACAGACCGCCGCGCCAGATCCCGCTGCAGTTACCGGATCTCGCTTCCCGTCTTGACTGGGGGCAGATTTACAAACTTCATCCGCTTAGTGATGACGAAAAAATTCAGGCACTGCAACTGCGGGCAAAGCTGCGCGGGTTTGAGCTGCCGGAAGATGTCGGGCGCTTTATCTTAAAACGCCTCGACCGTCAGATGCGCACACTGTTTGATATGCTGGACAGGCTTGATCATGCCTCGATTGTTGCTCAGCGCAAACTGACCATTCCGTTTGTCAAAGATATCCTGCGGCTGTGACCATCAGTTAAGCAGGGCAATCACCGTCACCCCCCACTGGAGCACCATGCAGAGAGCGCCCTGCTGAAACAACCGTTTTGTGCCGCGCCAGCGCTGTGAGAAGTGGGTGTGCTGTGCTCTGCCCGGAAACAGTGTCGTCAGGGATTCATCAAAAATATCGGTATCGGACGATTGTGCCAGGCGGCGGAACAGATGGTGATCCAGCCACAACCGGAAGATAAAATACATGGCGCACAGAAAGAACAGGATCCCCGCCGCCATCGGATATTCACCGGAAAAACCGGAAATATAAAGCAGAAACTGCGTCAGAAAGGCCATCACCGATAAGGCAGCCAAAAAACGCCAGCCCGCCGTAAAAATCACAATTATCTGTTCGTCATGAGGTCTGTTATTCATCGTTTTTTCCGTAACGGGCTGCCCAGCGGGTCAGGGCGGCAATTGTCTGTTCCCGCAGAACAATTTGTGGCCGGGCCTGTCTGACGGCCGCCAGCGCCTGCTCCACATTGTCTGCCAGCCCGGCACGTATCAGCCAGGCGACCACGACGGTAGTACTGCGGGTGTAACCCAGTTTACAGTGTACATAAACCTGACCGGATTGCGCCAGGCGGCTGAGATTGTTCACCGCCGTTTCAATCTGCATCTCTGTCAGCGGAAACAGATCCAGCTGCGGCTGACAGTGATAAGCCAGCCCGGCGGTATAGCGGCTGCGGGGAAATTCCCCTGTCATATCCAGTACGGCGGCAGCCGTCAGTGGTGCGGCAGGATAACCACCCAGCGCGATATGCTCATTGACCACACTGGTGTGACGGGACCGTTTTGCATACCAGTAATAGCTGATTTGCGCCGCAATCCGGTATGGCAGCAGCAGGAGTGCGGCAGAGGGTGAAATGCGCCCGGCGCTGTCCTTCTGAAACACTGATGCGCCGGCCCCGAGATAACCCGCCGTGATGCATAAAAATGCCAGCCCCGGCCACAGCAGCCACCAGCCCTGACCACCTATCACGACAGCCGCTGTTATCAGCACCAGCGAAATAACGGCGTACCGTCCGGCCAGCTGATAGCCGCGGCGGATACGGTGCGGGGCCCACTGCCAGCGTGTACTTACCGGCAGCAGATAGCTTATCACCACACCGGTGGCGGCACCGGTGATCACATCAATAAAATGGTGCTGCCAGGTTGTCAGTACAGAAACTAAGATCAGAATTGACCACAGGTGCAGAAGCCATTGCCATTTCTGCGGTGTGTGCGCCCGGAAGCGCAGCCACAGCAGCCACAGCAGAATGATATGCAGAGAAGGGGCCTGGTTAAACGGCAGATCAAACATCTCCAGCTGGTCAAACATCCAGCCTGCGGTACCGTCTGTCTGCGGACGGAGAAAACTGAATTTCAGCGGAAAGATCAGGAACCCGGCGCAGGCTGTCAGTGACGCAACTGCCAGCCGAAGCCCGTGAATACACTGTTCGCGCAGAGAGGTGCAGATAAACAGGGATAATCCGTAGAAGAGATCGATGCTCCAGTACGGAATAATTGTCCACGGCAGAAACGGAATATGTGTTTCCCAGCTGAACGCAAAAGAAGGGACTGACGGCAGCGAAGCGGTATAGGTATTGACCTGTCCGTAAGTCAGAAAAAAGAAAGGTGCCAGAAACAGCAGCCAGAGCAGGGCAAATCCCCACCGTTTACGGCGGGAAGCGGGCAGCGGCAGTGCGGCATCAGACATAATTTTTCATTCCCTGTAAAACAGAAGATGCGCAAAAAGGCGCATCTTCATCAGTATGATAACAATCAGCGGCGTCTGGCGACTGAGACACTGAAAATACCCCAGTTATCAATGAGCTGATCCAGTTTTTCAAATCCGGCCTCATCCACCAGCGCATCCATTTCCCCCTGGCTGCGGCAGCGCATCACCCAGGCTTTTCCGCCCTGATGGCTCGGCAGAACGCGGGCTATCATTTCTACCTGCGGGTGCCACGGCTGACAGGTGTAGACAAGATAACCGCCGCTTTCAATCGCCTGCGCCAGCCCGGCAAGGGAATCGCGCAGCAGATGGTTTTCCGGGAACAGTTCATATAACCCGCTCACCACACCGAGGGTCGGTTTCGGGGTGACCGCCGCCAGATCGGCGGTATCAAAGGCATTGCCCTCTTCAAAACGGATTTTGTCTTCCAGGAAGCGCTCTTTGATCTGTAAACGACCCTGTTCCACATTGATGGTGCTGTAATCGCGCATCAGAACAGATTCTATCCGGCTGTAATCATTAATTGCATCAAAGAGATAGCGGCCCTGACCGGCAGCGATATCCATGATCCGCACCGGCTGACCCTCTTCCTGCAATGCCCGGATGGTGCGGCGCAGAATTTTCTCAATATTCACTTTGCGTTGGCGGATCCCCTGCCAGCCGATACTGTTGAGATACTGGCGGTCAACAATGCGGCCGAAAATGCCTTTGCCCTGAGCCTGGTTACGGTAGACATAATCGAGGGTGGATCCGGAATCAAAGCCTTTATCGTAGCCGATACTGACGCCTTCCGAGGCTTTGCCGAGGGTGGACATCGCTTTGCTGAGCAGTTTATAACCGAGATTTTTCGGGCAGTAATCCGGCAGCGGAACCTGCAATTCACGATAAGCATCGGCACCGGCGCTGCACACATCCTCAAACCGGTAATCGTGCTGATAGCGCGGCTGTTCAAACAGGGTGGTGACAAAGCGGCGGATTTCCGCCAGCGGGATATGACGATCTTTTTCGCCCAGAGTGTCGTGATAAAACCCCGGCAGAATATGTTTTTCTTTATACGGGGTGTTAAGCCGCGCATAGAACTGATTCTGCGGCTTGCGGTGCACCACGTGGTCACTGCCGGAGATAAACAGCTGAGTCGGCACTGTTATCGCGGCAGCATCCGCCACCAGACGGTCAGCGGTTTTGTAGAGCTCCAGCAGGATATTGACGGCAATCGGCCGGGTGATCAGCGGATCCCGCTCAAATGAAGCGATACGTACCGGGTCGTGGGTGAGATATTTGGCTTTAACGTAGGAATTAACATAAAACAGCCCGCGAATTTTCTGCATCAGCGCCAGTCCGCTGCGGGCAAACGGCACATAGAGTTTGACTTTAAAGGCCGGAGAAGCCAGTACCAGACCCCGGATCTTCGGTGCGAAATCATGCACCCAGCCGGTCAGGGTGACTGCGCCGACACTTTGTCCGAGCACGACCATGTTCTCGATAGGAATTTCATACTCAGATGAAATGAAGTTAATAAATTCATTGATGTCGCTGATAGATGTGCCCATCGACGGGCTGTAGCCTCTGGGCCCGTCATTGCGGCCGTGACCTCTGGCATCCCAGGCAAATACCGCGAAATCAGGTAACGCCAGCTCATCCGCAAGATGTGCCACACGTCCGGAGTGCTCATGACCCCGGTGAAACAGCACAATGGCTTTCTTTTCTGCGGTTGCGGAAGGCCAGTAACGGAAGAATAACCGCTGCTGGTCACTGGTGGTAAAGTGAGATTCAATGGATTCACGCTGAGTCGGATAATCAGAAGATACACTCATAATCAGTCCTTTTGAGATGCGCTTTGTTGCGCAGATTCCTGCAACGCACGCCGGATACGGTGATAACAGGTAAGAAGCAGCAGGGCGGCAAAGACCGCAAACAATACAGGAAACAGGACGGAGTCAAGGGATGCGGGAAAAACCGCCGCCCACAGACCCAGTGCGCCGAACAGAAAGGCGCGGTCACTTTTTCCGGCAGGGCCGTCATAGCGGCGTGATGCCCCGATAGTTTGTGCCAGTACACCAATAAATTCAGTCAGTACAGAGAGAAACAGGGTCAGCAGTATCCAGATGGCGGCTCCCGGAAACAGCAGGACAAACGGGAAATAAAGAATCGTATCGGATACCACATCGCCCAGTTCATTGAGGATCGCGCCGAAGCGGCTTTTCTGGTGATGTTCGCGGGCCAGCATGCCGTCAATGGCATTGAGCGCCATCCGGATAAACAGCACCGGCGGCAGAAGCAGAAACAGGCGCGGATCGGGAAACAGGATCAGGATGAAACCGGTAAGCAGGGAAAGGAACATCGCCGCCAGCGTGACCTGGTTGGCCGTGATTCCGGCATTAAACAGGCGGATTACCACGGGACGCAGCAAGTTCTGAAACTTCGGTTTTAGATCATAAATGGTCATTTTTTTCCCTGATGATACACAGTCAGTTATCTGTATTATCAATACGTTATTCTGTGATCGCCGCAATAAGAGTTTTCTTAAGTTAATACGGTGTGATCACAGGGCTGTGTTGTTACAGGTATGACAGTCTGCGGCAGGGAAAGTTTCTGATAAAAGCAATACCGCCGTGAAAACGGCGGTATAACAGGGGGTCAGCGCGGTGAATTTACGGAAATATTATGACTGATGCCGGTCAGACGTTCTGATGCATGCAGCGGTTTGCGGGCATCAAAAATGACCTCATTATTTTTTGCAGCATTGATAACCACCGGCAGTGTTTCGCGGTGAGAATAGAGTGAGGTATTGGTTGAGCTGCAATCCTGACAGATCACACCATTCGGGTTAACAATCACCAGACTGGCCTTGCCGCCGGCGACAAAGGTATTACCGCGCAGGTGGGTTTTATTGTCGCCGATCACTTCATTAATAATGGTGTTGGCATTTTCTTTATTATGAATGACGAGGCCTTTCTTGCCGACATTATAGTCAGTAAAAATATTATGCGAGATCCCGCGGTTATCCGGTGATGTAATCACCAAAACCGGTTTCCCTGATTTATCTTTAAACAGCGATGTTTCCGCTTCCGGACTGGCTACCCGGATTTTATCGCCGTTACGGTAGGTATATTCTGTGCTTCCCGGTCCGGCGGCAACAGCAGCAGAGAATAATGCAACGGAAATGAATGATAACGCCGTTAATGTTTTTTTCATGATTTATTCCTTTAATCATTATATTAAGTGTAAATAACCAAACGAACTTTACCACTTGAAATAAATGACGATTTCATAAAAAGAACATAAGATCTAAAAATAGATAAAGTTATAAATTAATAAATAAAAATACAGGGTATTTGTTTCAGGAATGAATTAATTATTATTGATAAGGTCATCATGAGTATCAGCAATGATTGTTCATAGGATATCTTCCGGTGAGTGTATGACTGTATTGCTTAATTAACACACCGGAGGTGTTATGTGCTTTATTAATAAGATGAAAAAATTATTTATTATATTATTTTCTGTTTTTCCCTATTATATATATGCATCAGAAATAACTCCGGCTAATAACCGTTTAAAAGTAAATGTCAAAAGAGATATAACTATTATTGACATTTCAAGGCCGGATGGAAATAGATTGTCACATAATCAATACAGTAAGTTTAATGTTTCTGAAGTCGGCGTGGTATTAAATAACGGAACAGAAGACAGTCAATCTTATCTGGCAGGTGAAATAGAGGGAAACATAAATCTGCGGGGGAGTAGTGCCAGTTTAATTATTAATGAGGTAATCAGTGATGGTCTATCTGACTTTTCGGGGGCTATGGAGGTTTCCGGTAACCCGGCATCAGTTATTATTGCTAATCCCAATGGTATTACCTGTGATGGCTGTCATTTCATTAACACGCCAGATATTACACTTGCCACGGGGAATGTGAATTTTAATCCTGAAAATAAATTTTCATCTCTCAATGTAAGAAATGGATCAATCACGATAAATAAAAAAGGGATGGATACATATGCACAAAAAAATACTAATCTTATCAGTGCTGATACGAAAATAAATGGAAAGATAAATACAAAAAATCTTTTTATTATAAATGGTACAAATAAAATTAATTACCAGGATGGTATTCAGGAATCTATATCCGGTTTTATGGGGAATCAATCATCATCAGTAAATATGACTGAGGAAGGTGGGATTTCGGCTGAAAAAATTCGCATTATTAATACAAGCAGTGATGGCAATGTACAACTAAATAATATTGAGTCTGTTAATAATGGTATAAGTGTAGCAGCAAAAAAATCGGTATTATTATCCAGAGATATAACATCAAAAGAAAAAATAAGAGTAATAGCCGATAACATTATTATAGGAGATAAAGCAAAGATTACTTCCGGTCATGACACTACTCTTATATCAAATTATATTTTAAATGCCGGAGAGGTTATATCAAAAGGTAATGTACGTATTTTTTCTGATGTTGTTAATAATCAGGGTCACGAAGCAATTATACAGGCAGAGGAAAATTTATGGATACAAAAAAATCCGGAAGGTGATTTTAGCAGGAGTGTTGTTAATAAATCAGCGTTACTAAAGTCTGAACGTGGTAATTTAATTATAAAAGCGAAGACATTAACTAATGTCAGTAACTCTGAGCCTGTTGAGTTTTTTAAGATTCCGGCAGAATCTACCGAGGTTCGCAGCGTCGGGAATCAGTTGCGTTATTTGCCTATGTGGCGGCGAGATGGGTTATTGATTGTATATCCGGAATTAAAAAACTTTAAATATGAAAAATGGTTTGATGAAATAGATTTACTAGCTAATGACAGTGTTAATGTTGAAAAATATGCAGTGAGATATAAGAGTGATTATCATCCTGCGTATATAGATTCCGGTAAAAATATATATATAAATGCGAATCACTTTGACAATAATGATTCATTTTTATCTGCAGGGGGAAATATAGTTTTAACCGGCAAGGATATCAATATTAAAAATCATGGTCTGGGTATTTTAAAACTATGGGAAAGATATGAACCGGAAGATATAAACAGTGAATGGCTGCGTTTTTTTGTTGAGCCGGATACTATTCCCCCCGGGGTAATGGTTAATGATATTAAAATTCCCTTTCAGAAAAAGGAGCAATTTTATACATGGATTAGCCATGGGGTGGCTGACAGTCCATCTGTAAGTTCAGAAAATCTGATTATAGATTATAGCAATACAATTAATGTAGAGAGTAAGATCCCTGAAAAACACTATCCGGTAAATGAGATTATCAGAGATAGTTTTAGTCATCATTTAGCTGCAGAAAATATATTGTTGAATTCTTCATCAATAGATTTGAAGTCAAAAATAGGTGCAATTAATAATTTAAATGTTCAGGCTAAAGAGAAAATTTATTCACGTGAAAGTACATTGGTAGCGGGTAAGTCATTATCATTAACAGCAGATAGTATTGAACTTGAAAATACCAATATAAAGTCCGGTGAGCTGTCTCTTATTGCAAAGAAAGGCGATGTAATATACTCAACAGGAATCAGGCCTGTATTTACATCTGACATTTCTGCGCTGCCTCTGTTACATGCACCTGGTGGCATCTATGCAGATGCAGGAGGTGATATTACATTCAAAAATATAGCATTCACATTAAATAGTCATGTGGATTTATCTTCCCGAAAAAATATACTGATTGATTTTGATCCGAAAACGATATCAGGAATATCCACAAAAAAGGCAGATTATGAAATAAAATCACTGTCAGATAAATTTCAGGAATGGACACTTTCAGATTATATCACCCTGAATGCCGGAAGTGATATTGCTATTAATGGTACAGATATTAGCAGCAAAAATGATATAGGTTTTTATTCCGGCGGAAATATAGATATTACCTTTGATAAAAAATGGGAAGGCCGTAGTGATATCTATGCAAGATATTTAAGGCCCAAAATACGCATTCATTCAGAAAGAAACTTTATTATTAACTCTGCCGGAGATGTAAATCTATTGAATGCAGGCCTGCATGCTGATGAGTCTTTATTATTGTTTTCTGGCGGGGAGTTTAGCCTGGCAGGGATTCCTTATTCAGCAATAAGGTATTCTTATGATGATTACATTGATAATCGCTATGTAAGTTCTTATCTTACAGCAAAGAAAAATATTACATTAGTGGCGGAAGGTGATGTTAATCTGCATGCAGCAATACTCTCCTCTGATGATGATATATATATTCATAGCAGTGGAAATATTCAGTTGGGATCTGAAAAAATACACTATCGTCAGAAAAGACGTGATTATCTGGAAGATACATATCGCCATGTCAGTACACTGGTAAAAAGCAAGAATAAATTAACACTATTGTCTGAAGGCAGTGTTTTATTTCAGGGTGCTGAGCTTATTTCTGATGGTGTAATGGATATCTCGGCAAAGGGCGGGTATTTATATGCACAGGCAATGGAAGAAACGAGTCATTATGAAGATAAGAAAAAGAAATGTAATCGTTGGACATTCTGTATAACAAAAAAAGAAGTTACAAAGGTAAAGCATGAAGTAAAAAATAAAACGACAGAATTTACATCGAAAGAAGATATTAATTTAATCGCCCTGGATGATATCACACTTGAAGCTGCAAAAATTTCAGCAGCTAAAAATGCCAGGCTGAAAAGTATCTCAGGGAAAATTAATTTTAAAGCTGTTAACGACTCACTTTATGAGCAAACCGTCAGCCATTCCAGGGGGTTCTACATTACCCGCCGTGATCAGGGGCACTCGCTGAGCCGCTGGCGGTTACCGCAGATTTATTACGGCGGAAATTTATCTGTTGATGCAGCAAAAGGCATAACCGCAGACAGTAAAACATTCAGCATTCCTGAATTTAAAGAATCCGCAATGATGCTGAGCAGCCATACCGGAACCGGTTGGCTGAAAGAACTGATAACCCGCGATGATGTTCAGTGGAACCGGGTTGCTGATGCCTATCAGCGCTGGGACTATAAAGAGCAGCACCTTAATCAGGTAGCATCAGCTGTTCTGGCTGTTGCCGTCACCGCTGCGACATCGGGCTCCGGGCTGGCAGCGTGGGCGGGGAGTACCGCATCTTCCGCAGCCACAGGAACGGCTGCCGCTGTTATTTCCGGAGCCGCGCATTCCGGAATGATAGCACTGACAACACAGGCAGCGGTTGCACTGGCGGAGAATAAAGGCAATTTATCTGAAACATTTAAATCTCTGGGGCGCAGTGAAAGTGTTAAGTCTGTTATTGGTCAGATGGTTGTCGGAGGGGCGTTCAATGGTCTGGATAAATCGATGGGCTGGCAGAACGGAAATCCGGCACAATCGCGGATTCCGTTACTGAGTGACGGAGATTGGCACAAGGTTGCACAGCGCGTTTCCGCCCAGTCTGTAATCAGCTCAGCGGTGGGTTCGGCAGTATCAGAAACAAGTTTCAGGGAGAACTTTATTAGTGCGCTTCTCAGTAACACGGGAAGTCAGTTTAATGCTGAGGGCGCAAAATTAATTGGTGACCACGGTGAAATATTAACGGAACCGGGCAAAGCAATTACGCATGCTGCGGTTGCTGCTGTCAGAGCTGAGCTGACCAACCGGAGTGTCAGAGGAGCGGTTACCGGGGCGCTGGCAGCGTCGGCAGCCGGTATTATATTAGGCGATTCTTTAGATCAGACAGCGCAGGAACATGAACAACAGGCACAGCTGGCCCGGATGACAGGTGCTGTTGCCGGATTGATTGCAACAGGCCATATCAACGGGCTGACCACTGCGGCGGATGCTGCTGAGATCGTTGAACGTTATAACCGTCAGTTTCATTTGCAGGAATTAAAGGCGATAGAGGAACTGGCTGACGGTGATAATTTTAAAAAAGAGCGCCTGCTTGCAGCAGGTTGCCGTCTGATCAACTGTACTGTGCAGGAATCTGCAAATTCACCGGATAAATTACGTTTTGATGCGTTAATGGCAAAATATCCGGAGACATATCTTGAAGATAATTTACTGACAAATTACTGGGTGACAAAAGCGGATGACGGCATTCGTTATTATCCCTGGTCAGTTGCACCTGAAAAAGTACAGCTTTTTACTTACAGTGAAACTGAACGACATGATGATATTGATGATTTTGTCCGTAATCAATATGCGGAATATATAACAGATTTTACCGGTCTGAAAAAAGCAACTGCCGAAATTATTATCGACAGTATATTGATGTCATCAGTGAATGGCAGGAGAGGTAATCCTGCCAGAATGCATAAACATATCAGAAAGGTCAGTTATGCAGATTTAAATCAAATCTATACCATCGATAAAAAGGGCAATAAAATCCCGATGAAGTGGTATCAGTCAGGTTCCTCTGTCAACCAGCAGGGTATGCCGTTTGAGCATTATATTGGTACACAATTACCGCCAGGCTCAAAACTTCCGGATAGATTCAAAACCTTTGATTATTATGACAGTAAAGATAAAATAGCGATTAGCGTAAAAACTATTAACACTCAAACAGATAGTAGACTAAATAAACCTGATGCCATAAAATATATCATCAATGGCTATGTTAATAAGATGACTCAGTTCTCCGAGCATACTAAGGATAGAACAAATTTAACATCGGATATAATAGATAAAAAAGTATTACACATTGGCCTTCCGGAGAAAACAACTGCGGAACAATGGAAATCAATCAGTAATGCAGTAAAGAACGCAAATGATAAAAATATAGATATCAAAATAACCATTATAAAAGGTGAGTAAAGATGAACCAAAATACTGAACAGGGGTTGAATGCCAGAATAGGTTTTAATGGCGATTTTTATCATGTTGATACCATGTCCGGGCATGGTATTTTAATTGTGGATAACCTGTTTGAGTCTTGTCTGTTATCAAAAGATACCACAGCGGAAATGCTCGGTTTGTGTTTAAAGAAATGCCTGAAACAAAGCCGGATAGTAGATCCGGGAAATTATGATTTCTTTGACTATAAAAAAGTAAAAGAAAGATATGAAGAATGGATTAAAAACATCATTCAATTGCGCGGATATAAAAATAAAAAAACACTTTTTAAACAAATGAATACATGTAATGCAAGGCAGGTTGGTGACCTTATTACAATAAAACCTTCAAACCATATTAAACTTGAAGCTTGGGACGGTGATGGTATATCAGAAACTGATTATGTCATTATTCCGGTATCGGCTTCAGATGAAGAGTTGGGTAATGCCGTTATCGAGGCGTTTTCCCGATGTAAGGGAAGGCAATTCTGAGCTCTGTCCCCGGCGGTCACCGGGGACAGATGATCAGGTTCAGATAATCTCCAGCACCTGCTCCGGCGGACGGCCGAGACGGGCTTGTTTGCCTTTAATCACCACAGGGCGTTCAATCAGCTTCGGGTTGTCATGCATGGCCTGAATCAGTGCATCCTGATCAGTGACCGCCGCCAGTCCCAGCTCACTGTAAAGGGCTTCTTTGGTGCGCATCAGTTTGCGGGCGTCATCAAATTTCAGCTCACGAAGCACGGTTTTGATGTCCGCTACTGACGGCGGAGTGTCCAGATAGAGCATTACTGCCGGAGACACGCCGTTTTCTTCCAGCAGTGCCAGAGTTTCACGGCTTTTGGAGCAGCGCGGGTTGTGCCAGATGGTAACAGTATCAGTCATGGTTTCCCTCATCATTTAAATTGTTTGAATTGCAGCTGTAACTGGCGGATCTGGTCAATCCGTGCATCATAACGGGCCTGATCATAACTGCCGGGTTTCGCCTGACGGGCGGCTTCGGTCAGGCTGTGGATAGCACCGTCAAAATTGCCCATTAAGTTCTGATATTCCGCCCGTGCGGCCAGTTCGTCCGTGCGGCGGCCGGCTTTTCCGCCTGCTTCTGCCAGCAGATCCCAGCCGCTCGGGTCAGCAGGGTGATCAAAGGTATAATTGCGCAGAATCTTAGTTGCTTTATCATATTGTTTATTCTGAATATAGGCATTACCGAGGTTTATCTGATATACCGAATTCCCCGGTTCCCGTTTCAGGGCATTTTCCAGCCTGGTCACCGCCTGAGAGGTTCTGTTCAGACCGATATCCACATCTGTCATGACATCGATAAACCAGACATTGTCAGGATCGGCAGCCAGTAATTTCGACAGAATTTGTGAGGCGGGTTCATATTTGTTGTCACGGTAGAACAGAATGGCACGGGCATAATCCGCCGCCATTTGTTCTTTACTGTTGCCTTTGCTGTAGTTATCAATCATCTGGTCAGTCGCATTGCGCAGCGGCTGGCCGCCGTACATTGCCATCGCCCGGGCGCGCGCCAGCAGGAAATCAAAGGACTGTGGCGGATTTTTACGCGGCATCTGACCGGCACGGCTGCGCGCATCCGCCAGACGGCTGTCCGGCAGGGGGTGAGTAAGCAGCATTTCCGGCGGTTTGGAGCTGTAACGGGACATATCCACCATGATGGTCATAAAGTCCGGCATACCCTGCGGGTCAAACCCGGCACGGCTCAGTGTGCCCATGCCGATGCGGTCCGCTTCCTGCTCGTTGGATTGTGTAAAGCTGATCATATTCTGCTGGATCCCGGCCATGGTCGAGGTCATGGCGGCGGCACCGACCGGGGTGCCGGTCATCAGAAGCAGGATAGAGCCCAGAGTGGCCGCCCAGGCCAGCGGTGCTTTGTTCTGCTGATCTTCCATCATCCGCGCCAGGTGGCGCTGGGTAACGTGAGCGATTTCGTGCGCCATCACAGAGGCGAGTTCACTTTCTGTCAGGCTGTAGCGGAACAGGGAGGTGTGCAGAACCACATTGCCGCCGAAGAAGGCAAAGGCGTTAATGTTCGGGTTGGCTATCAGGAAAAAATTAAACGGGGTTTTGACCGAGTCAGCGTTTGAGACCAGACGCTGGCCGAGATTATTGATATATTGCAGCAAAACAGGATCATAGACCATCGGGGAGCTGCTGCGGATCATCCGCAGATAAAAGTCCCCCATCAGGTTTTCCTGTCCGATACTGAGTGTACCGCCGGCGGTGGTGCCGATTTCAGGTAACGCATCCTCAACCGCAGCCTGTGCGGCAGGCAGTACCGGGAAGGTCAGGGCAAGGCTCAGTAAGACGGCTAACGGTTTTTTCAGAAACGTATTCATAGGATGACGCTTTCCCCGTTGATTATCACTGGTAATAATTCGTGTATCATAGCAAACACTCAAGTAAAATCCTCACACAGTCTGCCCGGTGGGCAGGATTTGTCATATTTTTGCCGCTAATCCCGGGAGCAGAACAATGTTAGATTTGATCATTCAGTGGTACCGACGACGTTTTGCCGATCCGCAGGCAGTTGCTTTGACCGTTATTTTACTGGCGGGTTTCGGAATTATTTATTTTTTCAGCGGTATCTTAGCGCCGCTGCTGGTGGCAATTGTACTGGCGTACCTGCTGGAGTGGCCGATTCATCAGATGGAAAAACGGGGCTGCTCGCGCAAGCTGGCGATTATGCTGATCCTGACGCTGTTTATCGGGGTCAGCGTGCTGGTGATCTTTATCCTCGCGCCGACGGTCTGGGGACAGGGGCGCAATCTGCTGCTGGATATGCCGAATATGTTCAGCCGTTTCAATGAGTTCGCCCGTGAACTGCCGAACCGTTTCCCTGCGCTGATGGATGTCGGGCTGATGGATATGATCCTCGATAATGCCCGCAGCAAGCTGCTCTCAGTCGGGGATTCAGTGGTGAAAATGTCGCTGGCGTCACTGGTGGGATTACTGGCGCTGACCATTTATCTGATTCTGGTGCCGTTGATGGTGTTCTTTTTACTGAAAGATAAAGAACAGCTGCTGCGCGGTTTTCAGCGTATTCTGCCGCGTAACCGCTCACTGGCCGGGAAAGTGTGGGTGGAGATGAATCAGCAGATTTCCAACTATATCCGCGGCAAAGTCACCGAGATGATTATTGTCGGTGTTTGTACTTATATCGTCTTCGCGGTGGTCGGCCTGAATTATGCGTTACTGCTGGGTGTGCTGGTGGGGCTGTCAGTCCTTATCCCGTATGTGGGGGCGGTGATTGTGACGGTGCCGGTGGTTCTGGTCGGGCTGTTCCAGTGGGGACTGGATTCGGATTTCTGGACCATGTTTATCGCCTATCTGGTGGTGCAGGGGCTGGACAGCAATATCCTGGTGCCGATCCTCTATTCTGAGGCGGTGAACCTGCATCCGCTGGTGATTATTTTGTCGATTATTATTTTCGGCGGATTATGGGGATTCTGGGGCGTATTCTTTGCTATCCCGTTAGCAACCCTGATTAAAGCAGTGATTCATTCCTGGCCTGAAGAGGTTGCTGAAGATAATATACAATCAGTATCAAAGGAATAATCAAAAAATAAAAAGTGATGTTTTTATAAAACATCACTTTTATATTCATACCGCTATTCGGTCAGATATCAAAATTATGGGTGGTAACTGACACGTTCTCATTCCGGGAACCATTGCCATAAACACCAACAATACCATGTATTGCAGAGTCAGCATCTGTTCTCAGATAATGGTCATTATAGAATTGTACTGAACCGGCAGTGACATTCATTTTTCCGGTAAACATTATGCCATCGTTTTTAATGTGTACGGCGTCATGCTTTCCTGCAATATTGAATTGTCCGGTTGCAAATGTGGCACCGGTATCATTACTGACAGATAAGGTATTATCTCGCAGATAACCCTGATATGCATTATTTTTCAGGTCAATCATATGGTTGATGTTATGACTGTTAATGGACATATTTTGGGCATAAAAATTATTTGGTTTTTCCCCTGCTGTAGTATTGTAAATGGAGAAATTGCCATTATAATCAGCAGTCAGATTTTTTGTACTAATCTTTTGATAATTAGAAATACTACCATTTTTTGCATTAATATTAATATTTGATGCTTTAAGATAACCATCATTAATAAGTTCAGAATGTAGTAAGTTTAAGTTAACCTCCGATAATATAATATTACCGTTATTTGTTAACGTTGCATTTTTGGCATTGACGGTCATTTTACCGCGTATTTTAGTATCGCTGTCGATCAATGAATTCGAATATGAGCCTGAACTATTAACTACTTCCCCCGGGGTTAATTTAACATCAGAAATCTGAGAGTTAAGATTATTTTTAAGATCGATATTATCTGCACCAATATTAATCGTTGTATGCGGTGAATTAACATAAGAGCTGTTGATTTCAACGCTGTTTCCCGTTAATGTCAGGTTGCTTTTTATCGCATTTTTTTTGACATTACTAACGATAACATTATTCGTTATTTTTTTAAAACCGATTAGTTTTCCTGTAGTAACATCAAGTGAAGTATTTCCGGCTAATAGTGTCAGGTGGCTAACATTAGATACACCACAGCTGTTACAGTTAACGCCATTCGGGTTAGCAATGACCAGACTGGCTTGTTTACCAATAATGGCCATAGTGCCATCGAGCTGACTGATATTGGTTCCGGTTACTTCGTTGATAATCACACGAGCTGATGGTGAATTATCAATATTCAGGCCATTTTTTCCGACATTGAATTCAGTAAAGTAATTGTGTGAAATACCATTTGAATTTGGTGTGCTGATTGATTGTGTCGGTTTATTATCCTTAATCCGGATATTAACTTCGGGTGATGCCTGATCTACCGTGATTTTATAACCATCACGATAGGTGAAATCTTGTGTCGCCGCCGATAAATAAGCAGGTGATAAAAATAATAATACGGTAGCAATTTTGGTTAACTTCATTAAGTATCCCTTTTAATAGCGTGACATCATTGTCAGCAGAGATACAATATCATATTAACTTAATTACAAAGTACTAATATCCAGAATATGTATTTTTTTTAAAAAAACATCAGGAATATAAAAAACACTACCGGGAGATAGTGTTTTTATCATTCCGGCAAATAAATCAGCTGTGAGCTTTGAGGTATTCAAGCACAACCTGATCATGGTCGCTGGTTTTGAATTTATCAAAAACATGCTCGATTTTACCGTCAGCGCCGATTAAGAAGCTGATGCGGTGAATACCGTCATAGGTTTTCCCCATAAACTGTTTTTCACCCCAGACGCCAAATGCTTCAGCAACCGCGTGGTCTTCATCTGACAGCAGGGTAAAATTCAGTAACTCTTTTTCCGCGAAACGAGACAGTTTTTCGGGTTTGTCTGTACTGATCCCCAGCACTTCAACATTGAACTGTTTCAGTTCATCCATATTGTCGCGCAGACCGCATGCCTGGACAGTACAGCCCGGCGTCATGGCTTTGGGATAAAAATACACCAGCACACGCTGACCGGCATAATCGGCCAGGCTGATTGATTCACCATCCTGGTCGGGAAGGCTGAACAGGGGCGCCTTATCACCGGCGTTCAATGGGCTCATTACACACTCTCCGTAAACGTAATAATAAACACAAACATTAATGATTCATCAGGGTAATAGTGCCTTCGGCCTGTAACTCAGCACAAAGACGGTAAAACTGCTGCTGCAGCACCGCGTTGTTTTCCCCTGTCGGGTGATGCGCGGTGATCTGAATCTCCAGCAGTACTGCGTCTGTATCATCCTCCGGCCGGGTTTTGGACACCAGTTCAGCCAGGGTGTAATCCAGTCTCATAAACAGATTGGTAAAGCGTTCCACCAGCCCGGCGGCATCAGGCACGGTGACCTGCGCACTGACACCGGTGGTGGCCGCAGGCTGATGCCCGCGCTGTGTCCGTTTCATGACCGTCAGCAGGTCAAGTTCCGCCGCCAGTACCGGCAGGGTGGCCTCCAGCATGGCAATGGCATTCCAGCTGCCTGACAGCATCATAATAAACGTGAACTCCTCACCGAAAATCGCCAGACGGCTGTCTTCGATATTACAGTCACACTCTCCGGCATGACGGGTAATCGCATTCACAATCCCTGCGCGATCCCGTCCCAGTGCAGTGATAACCAGATATTGCTGATCGCGTTGCGGCAAACCCTCATTCCTCTTCATGACACCGTGAATGTGTTAAACATAAAGAAAGATAAGGCCGATAGCAATAACCTGTTGTGTGCTCTGCGGTAATAATCAAATGATTGCGGCATATCAAACCTGCCGGATACAGACACGTTATCATGTGTTCCGCCGTTTTACCGGTGAAAAAAGCGGACATTATTACTTCTTTTTAAGGTGTGCCGCTAGGTATTAACAAAATTCATTAAAAACGTACAGTTAGGGTGTTTTTTTCTGCGCTCTGAACAAGTACCATTAAAATGTTGTCCTATATTTATCCGATTATGAGGGTTTCGTACATGTCACACATAAATGACGTTTTAAAAGGCAGTATTGTTGCGATGGTTACACCACTGGACACACAGGGTCGTGTTGATAAGGCGGGGCTCCGGAAATTAGTGGATTACCATGTCGCGGCAGGTACGTCCGCCATTGTGGCTGTCGGAACCACCGGGGAGTCCGCCACACTGTCACATCAGGAACATGTGGATGTGGTACTGGCGACACTGGAGTTCGCGGAAGGCCGTATTCCTGTTATTGCCGGTACCGGCGCTAACGCGACCAACGAAGCGGTCTGGTTTACTGAGCAATTTGAAAACAGCGGCGTGGCGGCATGTCTGACCGTTACCCCGTATTACAACCGTCCGTCACAGGAAGGTCTGTATCAGCACTTTAAAGTGATTTCAGAGAATACCGCATTACCGCAAATTCTGTATAATGTGCCAACGCGCACCGGCTGTGATATGTTACCTGCAACTGTTGCCCGGCTGGCAAAACTGGACAATATTGTGGCAATTAAAGAAGCGACCGGGAACTTAAGCCGTGTGAATGAAATCAAAACCCTGGTGAATGATGAAAACTTCATTCTGCTCAGCGGTGATGACGCGTCAGCACTGGATTTCACCCTCCTGGGCGGCAAAGGTGTGATTTCTGTGACAGCCAACGTGGCTGCGGCAGAGATGGCACAGATGTTTGATCTTGCCCTGCGCGGGGATTTTGACCGTGCGCGTGTGATTAATAATCAACTGATGGACCTGCATCACACATTATTCTGTGAGCCAAGCCCGTCACCGGTAAAATGGGCCTGTCATCAGCTGGGTCTGATCGCAGAGCAGACACTGCGTCTGCCGCTGTTACCGCTCACGGAAGCGGGGCAGAATACGGTCGGCCGTGCCATGAAGACGGCGGGCATACGATAATATTTTAGGGAATCTGAATGGCAACACTACTGCAAAAATCAAAGGTTACGAAGCTCGCTGGTCTTTCCGTGGTTTTATTACTGGCAGCCTGCTCCGGCGATCAGAACTATAAGCGCCAGGTCAGCGGCGATACTTCGTACCTGGATGCGCCGCAGTTACAGGCGCTGAATGTTCCTCAGGGGATGATCCTGCCGTTACAGAGCGGCCAGTATGATATTCCTCAGGTTAAGCAGGATGGTGCGACCGGTCTGGCGCTGGACATCCGTCCGCCGGTACAGACTGTCAGCCTGTTAGCAGGTTCCCGTACTGAAACAGCAGGAGACGCAAGCCGTCTTCTGCTGGAGAATTCAGCGGAAAACAGAACGCTGTGGGCTCAGATCAACCGCGTTCTGGCCGATCGCTCAGTGCCGGTCAGCCAGCGTGATGAAGCCGGTGGCGTGATTGTCACTGACTGGATTGTCTGGCAGCGTGCGGATGAAGACCTGCCGTTACAGTCCCGCCAGCGCATCAAAATTGAACCGGCCGGTTCACAGGTGGCAGTTGTTGTGACCAGTGAAGGTCTGAAACAGGGTGAAAACCCGGTGACAGATAAAACAGAAATTACCCGTTATAACAACCTGACACTCAACGAGCTGGTGGACGGCCTTGACCGTATGCGTAATGCCGCACGTCAGGAAACCAATGCGTCACAGTATGCGGCTCCGGATGTTCAGAGCGGCAGTGATAAAACCGGTCTGCCGCAGATTATTGTCCGCGCGCCGTTTGATGTGGTCTGGTCCCGTCTGCCGGTTGTGCTGGAAAGCGTCGGCATGAAAGTGGGTGACCGCACCCGTTCGACCGGGAATATTGAAGTGACATACAAAGGGCTGAGTTCTGCAGAGTGGAGCAGCCTGGGTATGGATGATCCGTCAGTGGCCGAAGGTGATTACACCTTACAGGTCGGTGACCTGGATAACCGCAGCAGCCTCCAGTTTATCAGTGCCAAAGGGAAACCGCTGACACAGAAAGAAAATGATGAAATGGTGAAAGCGCTGGAAGCGGCATTCAGCAAATCATCTGTAAAATAATATATTCACGCAACATATAAATGCGTAAATATAATTATCGGTACCGGTCATTGTTAATGGCCGGTATTTTTTTATATCGTTATTATTTTGTAATAAATTGATACACAACCTAATCATTTTTAAGATAAATTCTTATTTCTCTGTCTTACATATCGCATTATTAGCCACGTTTATGCCAGGCTCTCCGGTTATATTTAAAAACTTATAATTATTTTTTCGCTATATTCAGCCGCATTGTCTGCTGAATATCAGGCTACCCGGAATTGACAGGGCTGACATGGATTTATCTTCGGACTCTTCACGACCTTTACTGAGCATTGTTGTTGCCGTCTATAACGGGGAAAAATTTCTTCCTCAGTTTTTTGACTGCCTGCTGAAACAAACACTTCCTGCCTGGGAGCTGATCCTCGTTAATGACGGTTCCAAAGATAATACGGATGCTGTGCTGCGTGAATGGCAGGACAAATTCCCGTCTGTCACTATTCTGGAACAGGCAAATCAGGGCGTTTCTGTGGCGCGGAATACCGGTTTTGCCGTGGCAAAAGGGCAATACATCACGTTTCCGGACATTGATGATGTGATTCACCCGCAAATGTACGGCCGCCTGCTGGAAATTGCGCTTGCCGGAAAACTGGATGTGGCAACCTGCAATGGTACCTATGTTTATGAAGACGGGCGTGAACCACGGCCGATTTTCCCGCCTGATCGTCTGCGTTCCACCGGCGTTCTTTCCGGGCCGGACTGGCTGAAACGGGCACTCAACTCCCGTAAGTTCCTGCATGTGACCTGGCTGAACCTGTACCGCACTGATTTTCTGCGTGAGCAGGGCTATTATTTTGAGCCGGGGCTGCACCACCAGGATATTCCGTGGACAACCGAACTGCTGATGACCGCAGCGCGGGTGGAATATATTGATGAACGTTATTACGATTATCTGATCCATTCCGAATCGGTATCGCATACGCCGCCTGATGACAAAATCCGCGTACGTACAGTCCATAATTACATGAAAATTCTGGAAATGCTGAATGATATCAATCAGCGCCATGCGGATGTCGCGAAGCAGATCCCTGCCTGTCACTGGCAGATTTCCAAAGAAGGGCTGGGGATCCTGCATACCATCAGTGAGATAGAATCTCCGGAGGTGAAACAGGAGATTGTGCGTGAACTGTTTGATCGCGGGATCTGGTCACTCATCTGGGATAACGCCAAAGATTTGCGGCTGCGCTGGCGGCTGGCACGCCGTTATCCGCGTCTGAAAGCGATTCTGAAAGACGCCGCGGAGAATACAGCAACACCGGCCTGACGGCCGGTGTTTTTACATCGGTTACATCCGGACTTTGCGCGACAGCAGCGCGACCAGCAACAGCAGCGCGACCACGGCCAGCAGTGCAGCGGGCAGGGTGAAGCGGTAAGCAATCAGCCCGACAGACGCCGGTCCTGCCAGAATACCGAGATAACCCAGAGTGGTTACCGCCGGGACGGCAACGGCCTGCGGCATACTGGTCTGGCGGCCGATAGCGGAAAACATCACCGGTACCACGTTGGCACATCCCAGGCCGATCAGCCCGTAACCGGTGAGCGCCAGAAGCCAGTTGTCACTCAGCACACTCAGCAGAAGACCACCGGCAGCCAGCAGGGCGCCCCACAGCACCACCTGCGGCCGTCCGAGTACCGCAACAATTTTGTCGCCGGTCAGCCGCCCGAGGGACATCAGCACCGCGAAGCAGGCAAAACCCAACCCGCCCATGCTTTCCGGCACATGACGATACTCTGTCAGGAAAACCGCACTCCAGTCCAGCACACTGCCTTCGGCCAGAAAGGTGGCGAAGCAGATAATCCCTATCAGTAATACCGCACCGCGCGGCACAGCAAATGCAGGGCCTTCTGACGGCCAGGCGTAATCCAGCATGCCTTTATAACTGAAAGCCAGCAGCAGAAGACAAATCACCGTTACGGCACCGGCCGCCTGTAATGCGCCCATTCCCGTCAGCATAAAGCCGCTCATGGCTCCTGCACCGGCAATGCCGCCGACACTGTAGAACCCGTGAAAGCCGGACATCATTGGTTTTGGTGCCGCTTTCTCAACAATAATGGCCTGAATATTCATGGCACAGTCGGTAATGCCGATCCCCATACCGAAAATAATCAGCGTCAGAGCCAGTAACCCGGTGTGATTAATGACCGCCAGCAGTGGCAGGGCTGCACTAAGCAGGAGAACGGAAACAGTCATCACCCGGCGGCAGCCGAAACGGGTGGTCAGTACACCGGTCAGCGGCATGGCGACCAGCGCACCGCCGCCGAGACAGAGCAGTAATAACCCGAGAACCCCGTCATTCACGCCGGTGTTCAGTTTGGCAAACGGCACCAGTGCTGCCCAGGCCGCGGAGGCAAAACCGGCGACAAAAAAGAGCGCGCGGGTGGCTATCTGTTCCCGTTCCGCCGGTACGGCGGGCGGTGTTACTGTAATTACATCACTCATTCACAACAACCTTTGTAATACGAATTTATAATCATAATCATTATACGATTATTAAATATTTTTGTTCAGAATAGTCAGCACCTGCTGATGGAGACGCGGACAACCACTGGCGAGAACAGCTCCGCCCTGTATGGCCGGTCCGCCGTCAAGGGTTGTCACACAACCACCGGCCTGCTCAATGATCGGGATAAATGCAGCGATATCATATGGCTGAAGGGCGTAATCAAAGCACAGGTCGATTTTACCTGCCGCTACCATCGCCATGGCATAGCACTCGCCGCCGAAACGGGTCATTAAGACCTTTTCCATCAGATCGGCCAGCCGGATTTCCGGGAAACGGGGCATCGGCTCCGGTGAATTGGTGTGCAGAATGGCATTGGCCAGGGTGATGTTTTTGCGGGTTTTCATCACATATGTCCCGTGCGGGCTGCTGTGCCAGCTGCGTTCACCGTCTGCCCAGAAACGCTCGCCGGTGCAGGGCTGGCTCATCATTCCCATAACAGGTGTTCCGCGACAGGTTAATCCGACCAGTGTTCCCCAGACCGGCAACCCGAGCATAAATGGGCGGGTGCCGTCCACCGGATCAAGGATCCACTGATAATCCCCTTCGCCGGTCAGACCGAACTCCTCACCTAAAATACTGTGCTGCGGATATGCTGCGCTGATCATTTCCCGCAGTGCGATTTCAGCCTGCCGGTCTGCATCCGTTACCGGATCAAAACTGACACCTTCTTTGATTTTGGTATCGACGGACAGTGTATGCCCGGGTAAAAAACGCGGTAACGTCTCTTGTGCTGCGCGGTTGGCTAACTGATGAAAAAATGCGATATCCGGATGATGTGTGTTCACAGAATGACCTCAGCAGTGACAGGGTTTTGATTGACCCGCAGGGGATGCCCGTTTATGATGCTTTATGCAATTTACAGGAGAAATATATGCTCGATTATGCAGCTTTTCCGGAACAACGGCAAGCCCTGATCCGACAGTTATTACACAGTGACGGCCGGGTACAGTGCAGCACACTGGTTGATCAGCTTGGTGTATCAGAGCACACCATCCGCCGTGATTTGCAGGTTCTGGCGGATGAAGGGCTCTGTAAACGGGTGTACGGCGGTGCGGTCAGTGTACTGGGCGATGTGGCGGATTTTCAGCAGCGGATCGGGCAGAACAGTGCAGAAAAAGAAAAAATTGCGCTCGGTTGTGCAGGATTGATCCGCAATCACAGCACGATCTTTCTGGACGGGGGGAGTCAGAACCTGTTGCTGGCACAGCACATGCCGAAAGATTTTTCCCTGACCGTGATAACACATAGTCCGCTTATTGCAGCCGCACTGAGTGACTACCCGCATTTTGAGCTGATTGTGCTGGGCGGAAAGCTGCACCGCGCTTCCGGCACCTGCATCGGGGCACAGGCACTGGAGCAGCTGTCTTATCTGAATATTGACCTCTGTTTTCCCGGCGGATGCGCACTGGATGCGGACAGTGGTCTGACGGTCACCGGATTTGAGGAAGCCGCTTTCAAACGGGCACTGATAAGACAGAGCAGTCTGACCGTGGCCGGTGTGACCGGTGACAAACTCAGCCGTATTGCACCTTACCGCGTGGCGGCATGTGAGGAACTGGATCATGTGGTGCTCACTTTGAAGGTTCCGCAATCTGCCCGTGACCTGCTGACAGCCCGGGGTTTATCCCTCATTATGGTGTAAACACACTTCTGCCGGACAACACTCTCTTTCCGGGTCTGTATCTTTTCTTACGCAAACGATTGCTTATTGCATCGTTCTGAGGGAGAATATTGTCCGTCAGGCGATACGCCTATTATTAATCCTGTCTGGAGAGTGCAAGATGCAAAAACATGCTGAACTGTATCGTGGGAAAGCCAAAACGGTCTACACCACGGATAATCCCGATCTGCTGATTCTGGAATTTCGTAATGATACATCAGCACTGGATGGTGAGCGCATCGAGCAGTTTGACCGCAAGGGCATGGTCAATAATAAATTCAACCACTTTATCATGGGTAAACTGGAAGCTGCCGGTATCCCGACGCAGATGGAACGCCTGTTATCTGATACCGAAATTCTGGTGAAAAAACTGGATATGGTGCCGGTCGAGTGCGTCATCCGCAACCGCGCTGCCGGTTCACTGGTGAAACGTCTGGGCGTGGAAGAGGGTATGGTGCTGAATCCGCCAATCTTCGATCTGTTCCTGAAAAATGACGCCAAACATGACCCGATGATCAATGAATCCTACTGCGAAACCTTCGGCTGGGTCAGCCGGGAAAATCTTGCGGAAATGAAGCGCCTGAGCTACATCGCCAATGACGTATTATCCCGTCTGTTTGATGACGCCGGTCTGATCCTGGTGGATTTCAAACTGGAATTCGGTCTGTATAAAGGTCAGGTAGTGCTCGGCGATGAATTTTCACCGGACGGCAGCCGTCTGTGGGATAAAGAAACTCTGGATAAAATGGATAAAGACCGTTTCCGTCAGAGCCTCGGCGGCCTGATTGAAGCCTATGAGGAAGTGGCACGCCGTCTGGGTGTGAAACTGGATTAATCATTCATCTCCTGAATTCATGGCCGGTGATAACAGAACCCGCGTATCACCGGCATTAAGCTGATTTATCACTCCCCTGAAAGAAAGAAGCATTTTTCCTCACTTCATTTTCTCTGTACTATGTAGTTATCCGACTATTATCCGATAAGCAGAGAATCATCATGCGTTGGCAAGGGCGTCGCCAGAGCGACAATATTGAAGACCGCCGCAGTGCGGGGGGCAGAATTCCGGGCGGATCCGCAGGCGGGCCGCGTATTCCGCTGCCGCGCGGCAAAGCCGGACTGGTTGTGGTCGTTATCGTGGTCGTGGCCGGTTTTTACGGCATTGACCTGACCGGCCTGGTTACCGGTGACCCGGTCAATATCGGGCAGACCACCTCACAGCAGCGTCCGGCACAGAACAGTGCACAGGAGCAGAAACAGGCGGAATTTACCGGCGTGATGCTGGCGGAAACCGAAGCGGTCTGGGGACAAAAATTCGCACAGATGAACCGGCAGTACCGCGAGCCGAAACTGGTGCTGTACCGGGGCGCAACACCGACCGGTTGCGGTGCAGGGCAGGCTGTGATGGGGCCGTTTTATTGTCCGGCAGATCAGAAAGTCTATATCGACCTCTCTTTCTACGATGACATGCGCACTAAATTAGGGGCGGGCGGGGATTTCGCGCAGGGCTATGTGGTCGCTCATGAAGTGGGGCACCATGTTCAGCATCTGCTCGGTATCGATCGTCAGGTACGCGAGCGCCAGCAACGCAGCAGTCAGAAAGAGGCAAACCGCCTGTCAGTGAAAATGGAATTACAGGCTGACTGTTTTGCCGGGATCTGGGGCCATGAGATGGAAAAAGCCGGGATCCTCGAAAACGGTGATCTGGAAAATGCTCTGAATGCGGCGCAGGCCATCGGCGATGACCGTCTGCAAAAACAGAGTCAGGGACGGGTTATTCCGGACAGCTTCACACACGGAACATCCGCACAGCGTTATGAGTGGTTCAAACGCGGTTTTGACAGCGGTAATATTGCGCAATGTGACACATTTTCCGCACTGAAATAAGCCTTTCTGCCGGTTTTTCCTGCAAAACCGGCAGAGTTTGATTATCATCGTATAACGGCATACTATTGGCGGCTTTCATTCCCCCCGACACGCAGGATCTGATATGAGTAATATTGACCCGACCCTGATTATCCTCCTGGTCTTAGCCGGGCTCGGGCTTATCAGTAATAACATGACGGTAACCCTGGCTATTCTTTTTCTGCTGGCTGTGCGCATCACGCCGCTCAACGGCTATTTCCCGTTTGTGGAAAAATATGGCCTCAAGCTGGGGATCCTCATTCTGACCGTCGGTGTGATGGCACCGATTGCCAGCGGTAAAATCAGTGCCAATGACGTTTTAGGTTCCTTTCTGAACTGGAAATCCCTGCTGGCGATAGTGATCGGCATACTGGTGTCCTGGCTGGGCAGCCGGGGCGTTACACTGATGAGTAACCAGCCGTCCACGGTTGCTGGTTTGCTGGTGGGTACCATTATCGGTGTCGCACTGTTCAGAGGGGTTCCGGTCGGACCGCTGATCGCGGCGGGGATCCTGTCACTGCTTGTCGGTAAGATGTAGCGGTTCCCATGTTACCCGCACTGTTTCACGCCTGCACAGAACAGCTCCGCATACAGGGTATTCGCCGTCTGTGGGTACTGAGCGGCAGTGACGACTGGTGTGAATCCCGGTTACAGGAAATCAGAGACGCGGCGCCCGGAGACTGGCCGATCATTTCCGCTCAGCTGCCCGGCGGCACAGTGGCAGAGAAAGCCCGTCTGTTGCTGGGACAGGAGTTCCGTCACGGCGTGTTTGATGCCCGGCGCGGGCTGCACAGTGAAGCACTGGCTATGCTGGCCGGCACATTACAGGCGGGCAGTTGGCTGATCCTGCTGCTGCCGCCGGAATCACAATGGCAGACCCGGCCGGATGAGGACAGTCTGCGCTGGAATGACGGCGGACAGATGATCCCCGCGCCGCATTTCATGCGCCACTTCGCCCGTACACTTATCCATCCTGCCCATCTCTGCCGGTATGAAGACCAGCCATTTGATATGACCCTGCTGCCGCCGCAAAACGCGTGGCAGCCGCCGGATGGCACACCGACCCCTGCGCAGCAGCAGATACTGGCACAGCTCCGCCGTGCGGAAAGCGGCATTTTCTGTCTGACCGCGGCCAGAGGACGGGGCAAATCCGCCGTGGCCGGTCTGTTCCTGGCAGAATCGCCGGGCCGTCATTTATTATGTGCCCCGGCAAAAGCCACGGTCACGGTGATACAGCGCTATCTTCATGATTCACAACAAACGGAATTTATCGCCCCGGATAATTTACTGACACTGGCGGAAACGGCGGATGTCAGCACATACGGCTGGCTGGTGATCGACGAAGCGGCGATGATCCCGTTGCCGCTGCTCGCGCGTTTTACGGCGGTATTTCCCCGTGTGCTGCTGCTGACCACTGTTCAGGGTTATGAAGGCACAGGGCGGGGATTTTTACTGAAATTTTGTCACTCACTGCCGCAGTTTACCGCACTGACGCTGACGCAGCCGGTACGCTGGGCGGAGCATGACCCGGCGGAAACCTGGCTCGATAAGGCACTGTTGCTCACCGAGCCGGCAGAAAAAATCATACAGACGGGGAAGTGTGAATATCAGTCCGTAACACAGCAGGCGTTATGTGATGATCCGGATTTATTGTCCGGGTTTTACGGCCTGCTGACGGCAGCGCATTACCGGACATCCCCGCTGGATCTGCGGCGGCTGGCCGATGCGCCCGGACAGCATTTCGCGCAGTTCCGCCACCGGCAGCAGGTGACTGCGGCGCTCTGGCTGACCGACGAGGGTGGGTTACCGGCAGCACTGACACTGTCTGTCTGGGCGGGCACGCGGCGGCCACGCGGAAATCTGCTGGCACAATCGCTGGCGGCACACAGTTATTTCCCGCAGGCGGCACAACTGCGTTCACGCCGTATCAGCCGGATCGCCGTACATGCAGGCTACCGGCGCAGTGCGCTGGGACGTCAGTTATTACAGCGGGCGGCTGACGCAGCAAAAAACAGCGGTATGGATTATCTGTCCGTCAGTTTCGGCTATACCCCGGAACTGGCTGCGTTCTGGACATCCTGCGGCTTTCGTTTTGCCCGAATGGGGACACACCCGGAAGCGGGCAGCGGATGTTATACCGCAATGCTGCTGCTGCCGCTGACGCGGGCCGGACAGGCACTGGCGGATGACGCAGAACAGCAGTTTGCCCGGGATTGCACTGTTTTTTCTCAGATATGGGGATTTTCACCGGTACCGCCGGAGCAGGCGGAATCACTCAATGAATGGGAATGGCGGATGCTGGCCGGGTTTGCGTATGCCGCTAAACCACAGGCGGTGGCAGATCCTGCATTGGTACTCCTGCAAAGGGAATACCCGGCACAGACAGCGGAATTGTCACAGTTGCTGTCCGGTAAACCAGAGATACTGAAAGCTCGCCATATCAGCGGAAAAAAGGCATTACTTAGTGTGCTGAGACAGGAAACAGCAGTGATACTGCAGATACTGCGCCCGCAGTGGGCGCAGCAGACAGCAGAAGAGATCAGGACTTTTTAGATTTATTATCCGGCCAGTCATCCTCATCATCCCACTGTGCGTTATTATCACGGTGAGGCGGCAGTTCCCTGCGGTTCTGCAGATATTTTTTGTGATCCACGCGTTTGAGATCTTTAATGGCGTTCAGGATCACGCCGACAAACAGCACCAGGATGACCCACCAGTAGTCTGCTAACCAATGCATTGTTGTTACCTTTTTTTGTCTTTATTTATCAATAAATCAGAATGGATAAGTCACTATCATTCAAAATGAGTTTAAAACCATTACCCAACGGGTTGTCTCCCCGGTTAACTGAGGTGTCTTCCCCGGCTTTCACGAACTATCCGGAAACGGTTGTGGTCGTTAATTCTTTCCTGAAAGATGAAGCTATAAGGTTATCACATCCGCCATACACGGAATAACATTTCTTAATCACATCTTCCGGGGACATGCCAGGACATTCAGGCGGATATCGCCACCCTTGCCGCATATCGGGCAAGGCATAAAAATAGCACAGCGATGCACGCCACGTCAGAACCGTACGCAGCGCGACACGGTTTGGTTATCATGTTGTTTACCTGCAGATATACCTGAAAAATAACAGGTACATTGAAATTTTATTGATGCTGATTAAAATATATTTAGCGATAACAATGAGGAGTAATTTATGGAAGCTTTTGCTTTATTACCTTTGATTACAGCAACCATTCCCGGCGGTATCTTTTTTCTTCCTGTCACATTTATGTTTATTTCCGTCTGACGGACACTAAGGCAGTTATGTTCCAACTGCCTTTTCCATAAATTAATGGCGTATAATTTCACTACGGAACAATGCCCGCACCCCGGACCGGGGTAATGCTTTCTGTGCATATTCAGGAATGCCATCATACAGTTTTTGCCGGTATGTTCCCAGCATATCGGTGATACGCTTTACCTGGTTATATTTCAGGTAATTATATATTACCAACCCGCTCAGGTGGTTTTTAAATGGGTTTATTTATCAATACATTGAATCTTAAATATGACTTTTTTCATCCTGTATGACTAATGCACTATTGTTACCGCTCTTATTTATTAACATCCGGGTTAAAAGCCGATACCTGTACCGATTCCCACAGAAGCGCCTTCAGAACCTCCGGATGCACCGACACCAACCCCGGCACAGCCTGAAAGAAGAATAACGGCAATAAAGCAGAATATTTTCAGCATATGACCTCTGCACATAAACAGTCTGAATAGTTCGGATAGTATACCGGAAATAAAAAAAAAGCTCTCTGCATCCGCGGAGAGCTGAAAAAAAGCAAAATAACCAATTGGTACCACGCGGCAGACAATAACAGCTCTGAGTTAAACGGAACTGTAACGGACTAACAAACTGCCAGCATGTTATCGCGTTGTTTACTCTCAACCGGCCCCGTCAGGGGTATTACACTGACCTTTTATGATGGGGTTATCTGGTCTTACCTCTATCTTTCTGCTTTATATCAGAAATAATAATTCTGCCGGTCTGATAATCAGGAACAGGGCCATAAAGCCGCAGTTTGATCTTTATTTTCCGCTGTAATAGAGTCCGGAATATCGGAATTTTTCACTGTTCTGTTAATTTATATTTACGATGTTTATCATTGTTATTTAAGTGAAAATTATCGTCAGACAGATAAAGTGGTCAGCATGCTTTTTCCATTCGCCGGTATATCCGGTATCAGCAGAATAATGATTTCACAGGAGCATTACGATGGGAAAAACAATCCGTCAGGTGACATTTGAATTACTCCGGCAACTGAATATCACGACTGTTTTTGGTAATCCCGGCTCGACAGAAGAAACTTTCCTGAAAAACTTTCCGGCAGATTTCCGTTATATCCAGACACTGCATGAATCGTCTGCGGTCGCCGCTGCGGATGGTTATGCGCAATCCACCCGTAATGTTGCACTGGTCAATGTGCATACCTCCGCCGGGCTGAGTAACGCGATGAGTAATATTCTTACCGCGTATATGAACCGCACGCCGCTGATTATTACCGCCGGTAACCAGACCCGCAACATGCTGCTGATAGAGCCGTGGCTGACCAATATTAAGCCGGAAACACTGCCGGAGCCGTGGGTGAAATGGAGTTATCAGCCGGTGAGGGCGGAAGATGTTCCGGCGGCCTTTATGCGGGCGTATGCGATGGCACTGCAACCGCCGGCAGGCCCGGTATTTTTATCGATCCCGCTGGATGACTGGGATAAACCGGCTGAAGCGGATGCGGCGGTTGTCCGCAGCGTGTCTCACCGTATCAGTGCCGACCCGGTGCGGATGCGGGAGTTTGCGCAGAGTGTGTCAGGGGCGAAAAATCCGGTACTGATTTACGGCTCATCCCTTGCGCGGGGGGAGGGCTGGGAGGCAGGGATCCGGCTGGCGGAAAAACTGAATATCCCGGTGTATTCGGCACCAGCTTCCGAGCGCCCGCCGTTCCCGGAATCTCATCCGCTGTATGCAGGCGGCCTGCCGTTTGCCATGAAACCACTCTCGGACAAACTCGCCGGGCATGATGTGGCGCTGATCATCGGTGCGCCGGTCTTCCGCTATTACCCGTATGTGGCCGGTGACTATATCCCGCCGGGACTCCGGTTGCTGCATATCACGGATGATCCGCAGGAAGCCGGTCGGGCGCCGGTCGGAGACAGCCTGTTATGTGATGCGGTACTGGCGGTTGAGCAGTTAACTGAGCTGGTGAGTGCACGACCGGCACTGGCAACTGCCGTCAGTAAACAACCGCACGGTATGGCGCCGCATCCCGCCGCGCCGGAAGCTGCGTCAGACGGGCTACTGAGTGCTTCACAGCTGTTCCGCGCGGTCAGAAGTGCGATGCCGGAAGAAACGATTCTGACCGAGGAATCCCCCTCTAACCTCGGCGAACTGCATGCTGCCTGGCCGGTGGATAAACCGGACTCATTTTACACCTTTGCCAGCGGTTCACTCGGCTGGACATTACCGGCCAGCGCCGGGATTGCCCTCGGTGAACGGGACAGCGGGCGTAACCGGCCGGTGGCGGCGATTATCGGTGACGGCTCCATGCAGTACTCTGTGCAGGGATTATGGACTGCCGCACAGCATCAGTTACCGATCCTGTTTGTCATTCCGGAAAACAGGCAGTACGGCATTCTGAAATCTTTCGCAGTGCTGGAAGATACGCCGGGGGTGCCGGGTCTGGATATTCCGGGGCTGGATATTGCGGCTCTTGCCACCGGTTACGGCTGCACCGCAGTCCGGGCAGAAACAGAGGCTGAGGTAATTGCGGCCTGCAAAGCGGCATTACAGCGCAAGGGGCCGACAGTGCTCGTTGTGCCGATCCGGCCGTCAGTACCGCCACTGATGTGATATCAGTATCAATCATTTGATTTTCTGCCGGTAATAATACTGAAAGCAACCTGAGCGGCTCTCTGTGCGGAACAGAGAGCCGTTTTGTCAGTGGATTATCATTTGTGATCACAAGCCGGTTGAATAAGGTGTTACACAACGATAACATTGAGTTGCATTCTCATTACCGGAGACTCAGGACGTGAAGCCGTTCACCCGCATACTGCTGCTGTTATCAGGCTGGATTGCCGTCATACTGGCAACCCTCGGGGTTGTGCTGCCGGTATTGCCGACGACGCCGTTCCTGCTGCTGGCTGCGTGGTGTTTCTCCCGTTCATCTCCCCGGTTCCATCACTGGCTGCTGTACCGTTCCTGGTTCGGCGGGTATATCCGCCACTGGCAGACACACAAAGGCCTGCCGCGCAAGGCAAAACGGCGTGCAGTAATCGTGATCCTGCTGACGTTTGCGGTGTCGCTCTGGCTGGTGAAACTGATTTATATCCGGCTGTTACTGCTGTGTATTCTGGTCTGGCTGCTGATCTTTATGCTGCGCCTGCCGGAAACAGATGAAATGACGCCGGAGAATACCCCGGCGTCAGAGGAGAAATCACCGGATTAATCGCTTTCCGGTAATGTGACATATTGCTGATAAATTGCGTCAAGATTAGCCAGTAACCATGTTTTACCGGCGATGTCCTGTGTTTTCAGTACTCTTTCAAGCGTTTCCGGGGTGTAAAGCTGCTCCGCTTCATAAGAGAGCGGCCAGTAGCTGATATGCCACGGTTCATAAGCCACACCACCGGTCTGACGCTGTGTGAACGGCAGATAAAAATCAAACTGTGCCATATTATCCGCCAGCCAGGCGGAAAGGGCGGCAAAATAGCCGCCTTCCTCGTATTCCCGGGGCTCAAGCTGAAGAGCAATATCAGCAGGCAGACGGAACGGATCGTAATAATCGACCTCTGTTCCCCAGTGATGACGGCTGGCACCCGGAATGGCAGACCAGCGCAGAATCGCCTGACAGCGCTCCGCCTCTGACAGCCCTGAGACATCCAGCGGGCGGTTTTCTGCGTCATTCACAGTGCGGACCCCGGCAAATTTTTCATTCCAGATAATCTGCTGACGGGAAAAATCGCGGAAGGAGCTGGCGGGCATCAGTTTAAATCCGGCGGTTGCCGCCGCTTTCTGCATGGCAAGAAACGCTTTGGTGGCATTAAATTGCAGGTGATGATTACCGGCAAAATTAATGACATGATCACGGGTCTGCCCGGTCAGCATTTCAAAGGTCATCATAGCAGTATCTGCTCCATAATCCGTTGATAGATACGGCTGAGTTGCTGCAAATCAGCGGCGCTGACGCATTCATTCACTTTATGAATGGTGGCGTTGATCGGACCCAGCTCCACAACCTGTGTGCCCATCCGCGCAATAAAGCGTCCGTCAGAGGTTCCGCCGCTGGTGGAGAGCTCTGGTGTCAGATTACAGTACTGACCGATAGCACGGCAGACTGCACCGGTCAGCAGGCCTTCCGGGGTCAGGAACGGGTGTCCGGACAATGACCAGTGAATGGTGTGTTTCAGCTGATGTTTTTCCAGCAGCGCGGCAATCCGCGCTTTCAGTGATTCAGCGGTGGATTCGGTGCTGAAACGGAAATTGAACTGAATAAACAGATCACCGGGAATGATGTTGTTACTGCCGGTACCGGCACGGATATTGGCTATCTGCATGCTGGTCGGCGGGAAAAACTGATTGCCGTTGTCCCAGTGTTCAGCCACCAGCTCCTGTATAAACGGCGCGGCGCGGTGAACCGGGTTATCAGCCAGATGCGGATAGGCGACATGGCCCTGGGTGCCGTGAATCGTCAGGTTTGCGGTAACGGAACCCCGGCGGCCGTTTTTAATCATATCCCCTAATTGGGACTGGCTTGACGGCTCACCGACCAGGCAATATTCCACCTTTTCATGGCGCGCCATCAGCGTTTCCACCACTTTCACGGTGCCGTTGACGGCTGACGCTTCTTCATCTGAAGTGATAAGAAAAGCAAGGCGTCCCGGATAGTCCGGATAACGTTCAGTAAAACGCTCGGCAGCAACAATCATGGCTGCCAGCGAACCTTTCATATCGGCAGCACCGCGCCCGTACAGCATGCCGTCAATCAGTGCCGGTTCAAACGGCGGGGTGCGCCAGTGGCTGAGGTCACCCGGCGGAACGACATCGGTGTGACCGGCAAAGGCCAGTGTTGTGCCGCTGCCGCCCCGGTATGCCCAGAAATTCTGTGTGTCGCCGAAAGGCATGTATTCGACGGTAAACCCGGCGGCAATCAGGCGTTCAGCCATCAGTGCCTGGCAGCCTTTATCATCCGGGCTGACAGATTCCCGGCTGATAAGCTGTTTTGCCAGTTCTGTTACAGGACAATGCATGGTGTTTCCTTTGTATCAGGCAGGAAGACTGAAAAACTGCTGATAATCATCAGCTTTAAAACCAAGGTGATAACGGCCGTCCGCAGAGATCAGCACCGGGCGTTTGATCAGCGCCGGTTTTTCTGACATCAGACGGATGGCGGACTGCGCATCTGTCACCGCATCCTGCTCTGTTTTATCCAGCTGACGCCAGGTGGTGCCGCGTTTGTTGAGCAGCAGTGTCCAGTCAATATGACGGGCAAATTCACTGAGCAGTTCTGTATCTGCGCCATCCTGCCGGTAATCATGAAACTCATACGCTATCTGATGAGCATCCAGCCATGCCCGGGCTTTTTTCATCGTGTCGCAGTTTTTAATCCCGAAAATCCGGCAGACGGAGGTTGTATTTTTCATCTTTTATCCTTTGTCGTGAACACGAAAAATAGCATAATGCGGGAATTTGATGCAGTTATCCAGAATCTTACGTGCAGAGAGTATTCGATAAATGCAAAAAAGTGGGGTAGCATTACGCCATAACCATGACAAAAACATCCGGAAGATGTTGAGACAGGATCGATGAAAGAGTACTTAGCCGGAAGCACGCTGTTATTTGCCAGCTTTACCCTCGCGGGACAAACGGACGTGTATCTGAATGAACTTCAGCTCAAATTTACGGAAAACAGCGAACTGTGCCTGGATGAACACAAATGGCCGCAGTTCAGCTCAAGTCAGTCAGAGCCATGGATGATTTCACGGCTGAATGCGCTGGCTTCCGTCGGTTTTATCAGTGCGACTATTGAATCGTCCGGTGTGGAATATCAGCTGACGGACAAAGGTAAAGACGCCTGGCAGGCGCACGAGGATTTTTGTTACGGCGCACTGCGTATCAGTAAAATTAAGGCGATAGAGCCGCAGGGCAACGGCATCAGTACCGTGTACTTTTACTATGGTGTGACCGGTATGCCGGACTGGGCACGGGATAAAAATATCCGCTACGCCTACAGTGAAGTGGATACGATCCTCCGGGGGATGAATAAAGAGGTGATCCAGGTGGATGTCCGTGAAAATCCGGACGGCACACTTGAACTGCTCAATTACCCGACACCGGCGAGTATCGACGAAGAAAGCGAGTAACCCCCGGACAGCCATCCCGGGGATCCCTCTCAGCGGGGCAGCCGGTATTTCAGATAGAGCAGGCTGGCGGCGAGCCGTGTGGAGACATTCAGCTTTTTCAGTATATTGCGGATATGAACTTTCACTGTCTCTTCCGAAATAAACAGCGCCCGTGCAATTTCCTTATTTTTCATCCCGCAGGCCAGTTCTTTGAGAACATCGGCTTCCCGTTGTGTCAGGTAACTGACCGGATCGTGATAGTGTTCACGTTCCTGCAAAATTTTATAAATCGCCTCACTGAAAATCTTTTTTCCTTTAAACGCATTTTCAATCTGACTTAATAAATAATCAACATCGCAATTTTTTAATAAATAACCATCAGCTCCGGCATCAATAGCAGCGTATATATCATTCCGTTCCCGTGATTGTGAAAACACCAGGATATAACTGGATATTTTTTTGTGGCGTAATTTTTTAATAAAATCAATACCGGAAAAAGCACGGACATTGATATCCAATATAATCATTCTGGGGGTATGCTGATGGATATGGCTGAACAGACCATTGTTATCAGTAAATTCCGGCATGATGGTTAACGCATAATCCGGCTGTAAAAGCATTTTAAAACCATAACGTAACAACGGATGGTCATCAATAACCATAATAGTGTGATGAGGCATAGAGTTCTCCCTTGCCGGGTGTACGGTATGAGATGATATTAATTAAAACGATTTAATTGATATATTAATTATTAAAATACAAAATATACCATAATCGCCAGGACAATTAATTTTTACGCAAAAGTGTTATATGTGCAAATAACAAAGTATTTAAAAATAATAATGTCCCTAATAACATGAAGCATATTATAGGGATGAAGTTCATGGTTTAAGACAGGAAGATATAATTGGCGGTATAGCCGGAGAAGGCCGCTATTATCAGATAACCAATAAGAGATATGTTGTTTTTTTCAACAGGTTCAGCACATTAACTACATGAATATTACACTTTTTTCACTATTCCGCTATTTATCAGTATACTGATTATGTAGCGCTGAATAACGTGACCGGCGGCAGAGCTTACACCGCCGGTCCGCCCTGACCCTGTTATTAACGCCTGTAAAGGATCCTGAAATGGACGAACAATTAAAACAAAGTGCCCTTGAGTTTCATCAGTTTCCCTCTCCCGGTAAAATTACCGTCACCCCGACCAAACCGCTGACCACCCAGCGTGATCTGGCTCTGGCCTATTCGCCGGGGGTTGCGGCTCCCTGCCTCGAAATCGCGGATGACCCGCTGGCAGCTTATAAATATACCGCCAAAGGCAACCTGGTCGCGGTAATCTCCAACGGTACGGCGGTGCTCGGCCTCGGTAATATCGGGGCGCTGGCCGGTAAGCCGGTGATGGAAGGAAAAGGGGTTTTATTTAAAAAATTCTCCGGTGTGGATGTCTTTGATATTGAAGTCAATGAGACCGACCCGGACAAACTGGTGGATATTATTGCCTCTCTGGAGCCGACATTCGGCGGCATCAACCTGGAAGATATCAAAGCACCGGAATGTTTCTATATTGAAAAGAAACTGCGCGAACGCATGAAAATCCCGGTCTTCCATGATGACCAGCACGGTACCGCGATTATCAGTACTGCAGCTGTACTCAACGGACTGCGTATCGTCAATAAAGCGATCGGCGATGTCCGGCTGGTGGTCTCCGGTGCGGGAGCTGCCTCTGTTGCCTGTATGAACCTGATGGTGCTGCTGGGCCTGAAACGCGACAATATTATTGTCTGTGACTCGAAAGGGGTTATCTACAAAGGCCGTGAAGCCAATATGGCGGAAACCAAAGCGGCGTATGCTATTGATGATAACGGCATGCGGACACTCGCGGATGCGATGCCGGGCGCGGATATTTTCCTCGGCTGTTCCGGCCCGGGCGTGCTGACACCGGAGATGGTCAAAGGTATGGCGCGTGACCCGCTGATCCTGGCACTGGCTAACCCGGAACCGGAAATTCTGCCGCCGCTGGCACTGGCCGTCCGTCCGGATGCCATTATCTGTACCGGGCGCTCGGATTATCCGAACCAGGTCAATAACGTGCTTTGCTTCCCGTTTATTTTCCGTGGTGCGCTGGATGTCGGCGCAACAGCGATTAATGAAGAGATGAAACTGGCCTGTGTGAAAGCGATTGCCGATCTGGCGCTGGCGGAGCAGAGCGAGCAGGTTGCCTCCGCTTACGGTGGTCAGGAATTATCTTTCGGCCGTGAATATATTATCCCGAAACCGTTTGATCCGCGTCTTATCCTGAAAATCGCCCCGGCTGTGGCAAAAGCGGCGATGGAAACCGGTGTGGCGACGCGCCCGATTGAGGACTTCAGTGTCTATCTGGAACACCTCAATGAGTTTGTCTACAAAACCACCCTGTTTATGAAGCCGATTTTCTCCATGGCACGTAAAGATCGCAAACGTATCGTGCTGGCCGAAGGGGAAGAGCCGCGCATGCTGCATGCGACACAGGAACTGGTCAGCATGGGGCTGGCGTATCCGATCCTGATTGGCCGCCCGGATGTGATTGAAATGCGAATCAAAAAGCTGGGACTGCAGATTGTGCCGGATCAGGATTTTGAAATCGTTAACAATGAAAGTGACCCGCGTTTTGCTGAATACTGGCAGGAATATTATCAGCTGATGAAGCGCAAGGGCGTGACTCAGGAACAGGCCCGCCGTGCCATTATCACTAACCCGACCAGTATCGGTGCCATCATGGTGCACCGTGGTGAGGCGGACGGTATGATCTGCGGGGTGGTCGGGGATTATCACGATCACTACCGGATTGTGGAAAATGTGTTTGGTTTCCACGAAGGCGTGCACACGGCGGGGGCAATGAATGCGCTCAGTCTGCCGACCGGTAACACTTTTATCGCCGATACCTATGTGCATGATGAGCCGACTGCCGAACAACTGGCGGAGATCACCCTGATGGCCGCCGCAGCGGTGCGCCGGTTCGGTATCGAGCCGAAAGTGGCGCTGTTATCCCGCTCCAGCTTCGGCTCGTGTCCGTCGCCGTCCGCAGAGAAAATGCGTGATACCCTGGCGCTGATCCGTGAACGGGAACCGTCACTGGAAATTGACGGGGAAATGCATGGCGATGCGGCGCTGGTGGAAGCTATCCGCCGTGATCTGATGCCGGACAGCCCGCTGAAAGGCGCGGCAAATCTGCTGATTATGCCGAACGGGGAAGCCGCCCGTATCAGTTATAACCTGCTGCGTGTGACCACCTCGGAAGGGGTGACGGTCGGTCCTGTGCTGATGGGGATTAACAAGCCGGTGCATATTCTGACGTCTATCTCCTCCGTGCGGCGTATCGTCAACATGGTGGCACTGGCAGCGGTGGAAGCGCAGACTCAGCCTCTGTAAAACAAAGCGTGTTAATCAAACGCCCCGGCAACGGGGCGTTATACAGGAAAGATATGCTGAAGATTGAAAAAGTGGATCATATCGCCGTGATTGCTTCTGACCTCACGGCCAGTCTGGCGTTTTATTGTGATGTGCTGGGATTAACCGTGCTCAGTGAACACTACCGTGCGGAACGGGATTCTTACAAAGTGGAGCTGGCACTTAACGGAGAGTATCTGCTGGAGCTTTTTACCTTTCCGGCAAGTCCGCCCCGGGTATCACAGCCGGAAGCTTGTGGTCTGCGTCATCTGGCATTTGCAGTGCAGGATCTGACCGCATGGGAAACACACCTGAAACAATGCGGTGTCCGTTGTGACAGCATCCGCACGGATGAATTTACCGGCAAATCATTTTTCTTCTGTTTTGACCCGGATAATCTGCCGGTGGAGTTTTATGCCCGCTGACGGATAAAAAAAAGCCAGCGCGATGGCTGGCTGAGAAACTTCGAAATACTGGAAGCAATGTGAGCAATGTCGTTTGCCAATACCTTAGTAATTTACTCAGGTACCGACAACGAGAATGATAATTTTTACCATTTAAAAAGTAAAGTATTTTTTTAATAAAAAACGCTGATTATCTGCACAGTAAACCAAACCGCACAAAACAGCAAAAGGTCACTTTATTAAAATTAAGTGTAAAGTTGTTTAATAATTAAAGTTATTCGGTTAAAAAGCCTTGAAATATGGCAAAATGCCCCTATTTTCTGAGGCATATGATGGGCACACTATTTAAAGGATCATACTGATATGATGCGAATTGCATTATTTTTACTCACAAACCTGGCCGTAATGGTTGTCTTCGGCATTATTCTGTCGCTGACCGGCGTTCAGAGTCAAAGTGTGACCGGACTGATGATTATGGCAGGGTTATTTGGTTTCGGCGGCGCATTTGTGTCTCTTCTGATGTCAAAATGGATGGCACTGCGCTCTGTCGGCGGGCAGGTGATCACCAATCCGTCCACTCAAACGGAGCGCTGGCTGGTGGAGACGGTACGCCGTCAGGCACAGCAGGCCGGTATCGGCTTGCCGGAAGTGGCGATCTACCACGCGCCGGATATTAACGCCTTTGCAACCGGCGCACGCCGTGATGCGTCACTGGTGGCGGTCAGCTCCGGGTTACTGGAAAACATGAGCCGCGATGAGGCGGAGGCGGTTATCGCCCATGAAATCAGCCATATCGCGAATGGTGACATGGTGACCATGACGCTGTTACAGGGCGTGGTAAACACCTTTGTTATCTTTATTTCCCGTATTCTGGCACAACTGGCGGCAGGTTTTATGTCAAACAACAATGACGAAAACGCCGGCAGTCAGGGCAACCCGATGATTTATTTCGCGGTATCGATGGTACTGGAAATTGTGTTCGGTATTCTGGCCAGCATTATCACCATGTGGTTCTCACGCCGCCGTGAATTCTATGCGGATGCGGGCTCTGCAAAACTGGTGGGCCGCGAGAAGATGATCGCCGCACTGCAACGTCTGAAAACCAGTTACGAACCGCAGGAAGAGGGCAGCATGATGGCGTTTTGCATCAACGGCCGCAATAAATCATTCAGCGAACTGTTTTTATCACACCCGCCGCTGGATAAGCGTATTGAAGCACTGCGCAGCGGTGAGTTTCTGAATTAATCACTACATACTGATAAAAAGGCCGTAACGCCTGGCGTTACGGCCTTTTTTATGCCTGTCTGCGGAGCAGCAATAATGCAGAAGGCAGCATCCGAAAACATAACGTGACAGGCGGATCCGATGATTAACCCGGCGGTGTGACGCGGGGGAAGTCTGCAGGAGCCATGGTGATATCAATAAAAAGCCCGTATTCATATCCTGAATACGGGCTTTCTGTTATCTGATGATAATCAGCGGCGGGATATTATCCCTGCTGTAAATCTTCGTCGTTATCATTATTAAACAGGGTTTTGTCTGTTTGGCCCAGGATCTGGCTGGTGACTGTCCCGGCAGTCATAGAACCACTGACGTTCAGGGCGGTACGGCCCATATCAATCAGCGGCTCGACAGAGATCAGCAGCGCGACCAGAGTGACCGGCAGACCCATTGCAGGCAGAACAATCAGTGCCGCGAAGGTGGCACCGCCGCCGACACCGGCAACACCGGCTGAACTGACGGTGACGATACCGACGAGTGTGGCAATCCACAGCGGGTCAAACGGGTTGATACCCATGGTCGGGGCAACCATCACCGCCAGCATGGCCGGGTAAATCCCCGCACAGCCGTTCTGACCGATGGTGGTACCGAAGGAAGCTGCGAACCCGGCAATAGAATCAGGAATACCGATACGGCGGGTTTGTGCTTCCACACTCAGCGGAATACTGGCCGCACTTGAACGGCTGGTAAAGGCGAAAGTCAGTACCGGCGCGATTTTACGGAAGAAACGCAGCGGATTGATACCGGCAGCGCCGACAATCAGGCCGTGAACGACGAACATCAGCAGGATCGCAATATAAGAAGCAACGACGAAAGTCCCTAATTTAATGATGTCCTGAATGTTTGAACCGGCAACCACTTTGGTCATCAGAGCAAATACGCCGTACGGGGTAAAGCGCATCACCAGACGCACCAGTTTCATCACCCACGCCTGCAGGATATCAATCGCGCTGAGCACTTTGGCACCGCGCTCTTCGTTGTCTTTAATCAGCTGAAGTGCAGCCACACCCATAAAGGCGGCAAAAATCACCACGCTGATGATGGAGGTCGGGTTAGCACCGGTCAGGTCAGCAAACGGGTTTTTCGGAATAAAGGACAGGATCAGCTGCGGCACGGTCAGGTCAGACACTTTGCCTGCATACTGGGATTCCAGCTGGGTCAGGCGTGCGGTTTCTTTCACACCCTGAATCAGACCATCTGCGGTTAAGCCGAAAGCGAGGGTGATCAGAATACCGATTAAGGCGGCAATTGCTGTGGTGATCAGCAGGGTGCCGATCGTCAGCACGCTGATTTTACCCAGCGATGATGCCTGATGCAGACGGGCAACCGCGCTGAGAATAGACGCGAAGACCAGCGGCATAATCACCATCTGTAACAGCTTCACATAGCCGTTACCGACGATATCAAACCACGGCAGCGCCTGTTTTACTGCGTCATGCTCCGTACCGTAGAATGCATTCAGCCCGAGGCCGAACAGAACACCGATCACCAGACCGGTGAGTACCTTTTTGGACAGACTCCAGTCCTTATTACTGCTGAGCTTCATCAGCACCAGCAGCAGAATAACGAATATGGCGAGATTGCTGATTAATGGAAAGTTCATCCCGGTCTCCGATACCTGTTGGTATGTTGTTATAGTGTGTTGACTAAATCGCATACAGTTATGCAGATGCTAAAACTGTAAAGGATGCGTTATAGATTAACAGGAGTTTTCTGCAGTACTTATAATTAATCTGCATTATTTATAGCTATATTGTAGATCACAGTGGTTGATTTAGCCTGAATCGTCATTAAACGGATGTTTTTCTATAGCTGATGGTTATATAAAACGGATTATTTATAGCCTGGCCGATATCTGAGCCAGTATCAGTTCCCGGACATGATCCCACCAGACCTCCCAGTGAGCAGGCAGATAGAACGAGGCCACCAGTACAACCAGCGCCACACTGCGTTCCGCCCGTTTATTGGCTTTGCTGCCCAGCAGCGGGATGCAGAAACGCCAGCGTACCGGCCATAACAGCGGGATCCCGGCGGTCGTCAGCATATCCCCGGCCAGGTGGCTGAGATACCCGACAATCACGGCCTGATAAAAATCCGCCGGAACAGACCAGCTGACCGGCAGTTGTGTGCGGAACAGAATAACGCCGGTCAGAATTGCCAGCAGACTGTGGGTGAAACCCCGGTGGCCGCACAGGCGGGAGATTGGCACTGAAATAAAGCGAACCCACTGACCCAGCATGGATTTAGGATGATCGATATCCGGCAGCAGAGCACCGGCGAGGGCGCCGGGGATCAGGTGCAGCCAGTCCCCCTGACTGATATCAGGCGAAATCTGAAGCTGATGAACCATCACTACAGAAGCGACAGAGAAAAGCAGGTGACCCTCAGCTGTCATGATACCGGGTAAATACTCAGGTGTTTATTTATACAGTGTTACAGTATAAAGTCTTTTATGACGCCCGGCCAGAGGGTAAGAAAGAAAAAGGCTTATTTATTAATGAATAACTCCGGAATATTTCACTAACGGAGCAGGGCGGGATATTTCCCGCCACAAAAATAATCAGCGGACCATAGCCGCAGTCAGTTCGCTGAGCGATGACAGGCGGTAATCTGCCAGTGACCAGCGCGGGTCGGCGGCCATTTCAGCGGACGGAACCACAATGGAGCGCATGCGGGCGGCTTTACAGGCAATCATACCGTTAACGGAATCTTCCAGCGCCACGCACTGCACCGGCGGAACACCCAGTGCTTCAGCGGCATTCAGATAAACCTGCGGATGCGGCTTGCTGTAGGGCAGATCACCGGCAGACACCACCGCATCAAAATAATGGCGGATATTAAACATCTCCAGCACAGATTCCAGCATATAGAGCGGCGAAGCGGAGGCCAGGGCGATTTTCAGTCCCTGTGACTGACACAGAGACAGCGCATGTTCCACACCGGGCAGAAGCGGACGCTCTTTTTCCACCATGGCAATTGTGGAATCAATAATCCGCTGAATGACCTCTTCTTTAGAGGGAGTCTGCCACGGCGAAACCTGATACCACAGCTCCACGACCTGGTCGATACGCAGACCCAGCAAATCGGGCAGCTTATCCCGCAGTGACATATCCAGGCCGATGCTGCTGAAAACCTGATTTTCGCTCTGAAGCCAGAATGGCTCGGAGTCAATCAGTAAACCATCCATATCAAAAACAGCGGCCTGTACCGGTAAGGTGTGGGACATAGTGTAGCTCCTGAGATCCTGCAATGAATTAAAACATTCTCTGATTGTAACAAGCCGGGGCAGAGAGTTCATTAAGTGACTTAATAATTTACGGGGTAAAAAAGTCCGGAATAATGATAATGATCTTCTCCTGATTTCTGCGCTATGATTACAGGGAAAAAATCAAATGAGGAAAGCGCATGACGCTGCAACAGGCACGCTGGGTTGCTGTATTTAAACGGGTGGCAGGCTGGGTGGTTTTTATTCCGGCCCTGATCTCAACCATTGTTTCGTTACTGAAACTGGCTCATCAGCAGAGTACCGGCAGTGATAAAATTAATGCCGTTATCGGGGATTTTATCAATGTGGTGACGGAAATGATCCGTGTGAATACACCGTTCCTGAACACATTCTGGAATAACTCCCCTGTACCGGATAAATTACTCGGTTTTGAAGGTCATAATCTGAGTTTTTTACTGATTTATATCCTGATGTTTGTGGGGCTGGCGCTGAGTGCATCCGGTATCCGTATGTCCCGGCAGGTAAAATTTATCCGCGAGAATATTGAAGATCAGGCCATTATTGAAAATGCCAGAGAGAGCGGAAAAACACCGGCGGATTTAATCGCCAAAATACGTATTCCGAATCACACTATTTTCCGGCAAATTTTTGTGCTGTACGTGCTGCCGGTATTTATCGGCGCAATTGCGTGGTTCTTAATTAAGTTCCTTAACTGGTAAGCAGAACAGCCTGAATAAAAAATACCCCGCAGAGTCTCTGACGGGGTATTTTTTTGTCTGTAAGACAGGGATTAACCAGCGAGAATATCGTCAATAATCGTCTGCGCACTCTGATAATAACGATCGCCAAACAAATGACTGCGGTGAAGCTGATAATAGAGCTGATAGAGCGGCTGGCGCTCTAAGAAACCACTTTCCAGCGGCCAGACCTGCTGATAGCCGTCGAGGATTTGCATCGGCAGCTCAGGGAAAAAAGAGAGCATCGCCAGATCACACTCACGATCACCCCAGTAACACGCCGGGTCAAACGCGACTGTTCCGCCGTCAGCCACCGCCGCACAGTTTGACGGCCACAGATCGCCGTGGAGCAGGGATGGCTGCGGCTGGTGGTCAGACAGCTTTTGCTGTACACGCCGGATAATGCTGTCAATATCGCCGAAGATGATACCTTTTTCTTTCGCCAGCTGTAACTGCCAGCCAATCCGTTTTTCAGCAAAGAAAGAAGCCCATTTTTTATCCCAGGCATTCGGCTGGGGATTGGTACCCAGCAGGTTATCTTCATCGAAACCGTAACGGGGCTGTTCATGCCACTGGTGCAGACGCGCCAGCTGCTGCCCGAACATATAGGCGGAATGGGAATCAAAAGGCTTCAGCGGCAGATATTCCATAATCAGGAAGCTGAACTCTTTTGTCGACCCGACACCATAAACGGCGGGGGTTGTCAGTGTACGGCTGCGGCTGAGAGCATCAAGCTGCTCCGCCTCGGTTTTGAATACCTGCAACATGTCACGCCGGTTATATTTGATAAAAACCGGATGATCGCCGTAACGGGCACTCCGGGAACGGTGGATTTCACCGCCATCGAGTTGTTTCTTGTCAGAGAACGAGTGTTCGCCGAAATGTTCACTGAGTATACGTCCTGCTGCCTGCCACATGAGCCACCTCACTAAGCCGTCTATCAGTCAGTCTATCTTACCGCCGGAAAATAAAAGAAAAAAGCGGACATCTCACACAAATTACACAGTAAGAGCAGGGAAATACAGAAAAGGACAAAAACGGATGGCTGTTTCGGAAGAGTCCGGAAGCGGGGGATATCCCGGTGACAGAATATCCCCCGTGAACAGAAGGTCAGGCAACCTGTCTGCGGCGTTTGAGGGCGGATAACCGCAGCTGGTTATAAATCAGTGCCAGCACAAAATAGAGTGCCTGAACCAGGACAATACAGGCACCGGTGGCGCCGTCGATATGGAAGCTGACGACAGTGCCGATATAGCTGGAGCTGACAGAGACCAGAATCGCCACCAGGATCATTTTGCCGAAGCTGCGGCACAGCAGGAAGGCGATGATACCCGGAGAAATAAGCATAGCGATTACCAGAATGATCCCGACCGCCTGGAGAGAGGCGACGATGGTCAGTGCCAGCAGTGATAACAGCCCGTAGTGCAGCATGCGGACCGGCAGTCCGATAACCCGTGCCTGGTTGGGATCAAAGCAGTACAGCATGAAATCTTTGTATTTCACCATCAGTACCACCATGGTCAGCCCCGCGATAATCAGGGTCTGACGCAGTTCAGCCTGCGTGATCCCGAGGATGTTACCAAACAGAATGTGGGTCAGGTGTTGTTCGGTATCAATACGGGTAAACAGCACCAGACCGAGGGCAAACATACCGGAGAATACAATCCCCATCACGGTATCTTCTTTGATCCGGCTGTGTTCTTTAAGGTAACCGGTGGCAAAAGCACAGAAAAGCCCTGATACAAACGCACCGATAATCAGCGGAATGCCCATCACAAAGGCCAGCACAATACCCGGCAATACCGCATGGGAAATGGCATCCCCCATCAGCGACCAGCCTTTGAGCACCAGAAAGCAGGAGAGAACGGCACAGACCGCGCCGGTCAGAATAGCAGCAAACATAGCCCGCTGCATAAACGGAAAGGCAAACGGGTCAATAAACAGAGAGGTCAGAAAATCACTCATGAGTTTGCCTCCTGACGCAGTTTTGCTGATTCACGGCGGGCACGGCGGCGGGCAGAGAGCATGCCGTGTTTTGGTGCGAAGAAGAAGGCAATCAGGAAAACAATAGTCTGTAAGGTCACAATCATGCCGCCGGTCGCGCCGTTCAGAAAATAACTGATGTAGGCACCGGCACTGCTGGTGACTGCTCCTAAAACGACGGCGATAATCAGTAATTTTTTAAACTGATCGGTTAACAGATAGGCAGTGGCTCCCGGGGTAATCACCATCGCAATCACCAGAATCGCCCCGACTGTCTGGAGTGCCGCGACAGTACAGGCACTGAGCAGGGTAAAGAAAATAATTTTCAGTGCCAGCGGGTTCAGGCCGATTGAGCGGGCATGGGTTTCATCAAAGAAAACCACCAGCAGATCTTTCCAGATGAACATCAGCACGAGGAAAGAAACAGCAATAATAATTTCCACCTGCAGCATGTCTTCATCGGCAATCCCGAGGATATTCCCCATAATAATGGTCTGTACATTCACAGAGGTCGGGTTCAGGGAAACGATCAGCAGACCGGCGGCAAAGAAGGTGGAAAATATAAACCCGATCACCGCATCTTCCCGCAGGCGGGTCAGATGCCGGACAAAGGTCATGGAAAGGGCAGCGAGCATCCCGGTGAAGAACGCACCGACAGAGTAGGGGAAACCGAGAGCGTAAGCCCCCGCCACACCGGGAACCACAGAGTGGGAGAGGGCATCTCCCATCAGTGACCAGCCCTTGAGCATCAGGTAAGCGGACAGAAAGGCACACACCGCGCCCACAATACCGCTCACCCAGATGGCTTTCACCATATAGTTGTATTCAAACGGCTGAAGTAACAGCTCTGTCATGGCTGCTCTTCCTTACTGCCGGTCTTCACCGTCAGATTATCCTGATGGCCGTAGAAGACAGCGGCGCGTTCGTCATCGGTAATAACGGTCAGTGAACGCGGGTCATCGTCGTCATGCAGATCCGGCCCGGACAGATTGATATGACGCAGCACTCCGCCGAAGGTTCTTTCCAGGTTTTTCTGGGTAAACGTGGTGGCGGTCGGGCCGCTGTCGAGTACAGTACGGTTTATCAGAATCACATGGTCACAAAACTCCGGCACACTGCCGAGGTTGTGGGTGGAGACCAGCACCAAGTGCCCCTCTTCGCGCAGTGAGCGCAATAAATCGATAATGGCATTCTCTGTTTTGACATCCACGCCGGTAAACGGCTCATCCAGCAGCAATACTTTGCCGTTCTGTGCCAGGGCTCGGGCCAGAAACACACGCTTTTTCTGACCGCCGGAAAGCTCGCCTATCTGACGGTGACCCAGCCCGGTAAGGCCGACACGTTCCAGTGCATCGGCGACAGCTTTTTTGTCTTCTTTACCGGGAATGCGCAGAAAACCCATTTTTCCGTAACGGCCCATCATCACCACATCAGAGACCAGGACCGGAAAGTTCCAGTCCACTTCTTCTGTCTGCGGGACATAGGCAATCACATTCTTTTTCAGCGCAGCACGCACCGGTTCATCATTCAGTGTCACCCGGCCCTGTGTCGGTGTGACCAGCCCCATAATAGTTTTAAACAGGGTGGATTTACCGCTGCCGTTAATACCGACGAGGGCGCAGATAGAGCCGCCCTCTATGCTGAAACTGGCATCAAAAATCGCGGTATGGCCGTTGTTATAAGTGACAGTGGCGTTATCGACAACCAGCTGTGGTTTGCTGAATTGATCACTCATTGATGAAATCCTTTGGCGATAGTATCTACAGTGGTATTGAGCAGATCAATATAGGTCGGAACAGGGCCGTCAGCGGCAGACAGGGAGTCCACATACAGTACGCCGCCGTACTCTGCACCGGTTTCTTTGGCGACCTGTTTAGCCGGTTTGTCGGAAATGGTGCTTTCGCTGAATACAACCGGAATTTTATATTCGCGGACGGTATCAATCATGTGGCGGACCTGTTGCGGTGTACCTTGCTCTTCTGCGTTAATTGGCCACAGGTATACTTCCTGAAAACCGTAGTCATTGGCCAGATAACTGAATGCGCCTTCACTGGTCGCCAGCCAGCGCTGATTTTCCGGGATATTGGCCAGACGGGCACGGAGCGGGGCATCAAGTGCTTTTATCTTCGCGGCATACTCAGCCGCATTTTTATTGTAGGTTTCCGCATTCGCCGGGTCATGTTTTACCAGCGCAGCCCGGATATTTTCGATGTACATCAGGGCATTGGTCGGGGACATCCAGGCATGCGGGTTCGGGTTACCGTTATAGGCGCCGCCACGGATGGAATTAGGGGTAATACCTTCGGTAATGACAACCGCCGGGACATCCTGTAAATTTTCAAAGAAGCGCTCAAACCAGCGCTCCAGATTCAGGCCGTTCCACAGGATAAGATCCGCATCCTGCGCCCGCATAATGTCTTTCGGGGTTGGCTGGTAGTCATGGATTTCGGCACCGGGTTTGGTGATGGATTCCACAACAGCGGCATCACCGGCCACATTTTGAGCCATATCCTGAATAATGGTGAAGGTGGTTACGACCTTAAATTTTTTCTCCGCTGCAGCGGCATACCCGCCGACCGCGCACAGGGTAAGCAGCAGCACAGCATGGCGGAATATCTGTGTCAGGGACGGAAGGGAAAAGGTATTTTGTTTTTTGTTCATTTTATCAGCCTGCCTGGTTAAAGTGTGACAATCACTAAGGATATCGTTATTGATAATGATTATCAATATCATTTGATGTTGTCAAGCACTTCCGCAATATCTTTATAACATTCAGTACGATCGATTCACACTATGCTATGAATCACATAAAATGTAAAAGTTAAGTAAACTCCTTTTGGTTTATGTGTGTTTTCAGTATTCTTAGCTTCGTCAGAATGCCGGATAAAGGGTAACAGAGTGAAAAAAACCGTTAGTGTGATTGCTTTAGCATTATTGTTGGCGGGCTGCTCAGGAAGCAGCAAACAGTCCCGTACCGGTTCCGGTGGCTGGATAACGCCGCCATCGTCCGGCATCAGTGATTATTCCGCCTATCCGGCAAAGGGCAGTGGCGTCTATCCGGCCACTCCGTTTGATCAGTTTATCCGCCAGGCATCCAACCGTTATGAAGTCGATGAAACACTGATCCGCGCCATTATTGAGGTGGAATCGTCTTACCGGCCGGATGTGATCAGCAAATCCAACGCTGTGGGTCTGATGCAGATTAAAGCCTCAACCGCCGGGCGCGATGCCTACCGTGTGAAGGGCCGTAACGGCGAGCCGAGCACCCGTGAACTGCTGGATCCGCAAACCAATATCGACATCGGTACCACCTACATCCGGATTATCCGTGACCAGCATCTGGCCGGCATTACTGACCCGCAAACTCTCAATTACGCAACGATTGTCTCTTATGTTAACGGCGCCGGCGCATTGCTGCGTACGTTTGATAACAACCGGGCACTGGCGATTGAAAAAATTAACGCGCTGTCAGCCGATGAATTTTATGAGCATGTGCAGAGCAAACACCCTGCGTCACAGGCTCCCCGTTATCTGTGGAAAGTGAAAAACGCGTACCGCGCACTGGCGATGGCTGACTGATCCTCTGATTTTTTCCTTCATAAATTATTTTTCCGTTGCAGTGTGAATCTGCAGCGGAATTGTCCCGCTGCAAAAAATCCGTCTGATATTTCGGTATGACACGTCCGTCTTCTGTGTATAAAAAGCATACGACCTGCATCATTAATAATGAAGAAAAGAATGAGGGAGTATGAGGAATTGCGTGTTGTGCGGAAAAAATGAAAAAAAAAGCCCTGATTCAGGATCAGGGCAAGAGAAATACCAAAAGTTCACTTATCTCTACTACGGACGGAGTATAACGGACAACATTTTACAATTGGTGAATTAACAATGATAAATTGTATCAATGTTTTACCTGGTAGTTTTGTGGTGTGAATAATTGAGGGCTGTGATTGTTACAAAGCGGTCGTCCCCGGAGGAAAGTCCCGCTATAATGCGGGACTTTCTCTGTACTGATAATTAAAATTGCCGGGTATGATGACAACACGTATGTTACGGATTTTTATTGCGACAGCCGGACTTTTTCTGTTTCTGTCGGTTCTGCATTTAAGTTTTGGTTATGAATATAAGTTTATTTATGTTCTCAGTGCGGCAGCACTGTTTACATTTTGCCTGTCATTCAGCCGGGTGCTGTATGTTCTGCTGCTGACGATATATTTACTTTTGGGCCTTATTTACGGGGCGGTGGGGATCAATTACGGTTATCCCGATGTGAATGCGGTTGGTTCACTGATGTATACGGATAACGGTGAATCACTGGAATATATTGCCGGGCTGCCTTTTAAAACCTATCTGTATCTTGCCGGGCTGCTGGTATCTGCAGGTTGTGCACTGCTGATGAAGCCGCTGAAAAAACGTCATCAGCGAATTGTATTGTTTACCGTCTTTTTTATTACCGCATTCTGGTCATCCTCAAAAGATTATATTCAGGGAAAATCGGAAGGATTTGTCTCGGTATTTAAGTCCGGTTTACCGGAAATTCGTTTTTTCCGTGACAGTTATGAAAGCTATGTGCAAATCCGCAAAGATAATCTGCGTTATGCCAAGGTTATTGAAACCAGTGATCACTGGGATCCGCAAGTCACAGAGACTGGTTATGACACCTATATTCTTGTCATCGGTGAAAGTGTCCGCAAAGATTTTATGCATGCATTCGGTTTTGAATTACACCCGAATACACCGTGGATGAGCAGCCGCAACGGCCTGTTTTTCGATAACTACATTTCTGCGTCCGGCTCCACCACGCTGTCTCTGACAAATGCACTTGCGGTCCGTGAAGGGAATGTGACAAACCTGAGTGATAACCTTGTCGCACTGGCGAATAAAGCCGGCTTTCATACATACTGGATTTCAAATCAGCATATGAAAGGCATTTATGATTCTCCGGTGGGAATTATGGGGAAAAAAGCCGGTTTTTATTATTTTCTCGCCCCGAACCGTTCGGATAAAGGCGGGCCGGATGAAATGCTGCTGCCGTTCGTCCGCGATGCGCTGGCAGAGAAGAACGGTAAAAAACTGATTGTGGTGCATTTAATCGGTTCTCATCCGCAACCCTGCGGAAGACTGACTGAAAATTTCGATAAATTTATCGGTTCCCGTAATATTTCCTGCTATATCAAAAGTATTGAGAATACCGATAAATTACTGTCCGATATTGCCGCGATGGCAGGGCAGGAGCATCAGCGCTGGACAATGGCTTACTTCTCTGACCACGGTCTGCTGTTTACGGATAAGGGCACAGAGAATACCAATCTGACACACGGCGACAGCATGAAACAAAATTTTCAGGTGCCGTTTTTTATTACTGCATTTGATGCACAGTCACAAAACCGCATAACACATTTCCGCAGCGGATTATCGATGCTGCCTCTGCTGAGTCAGTGGATGGGCATTAAAGAGGCCAAACTGGATAATCATTGTGACTGGTTGCGGGATACCGAATGTGCCGGCCAAAAGAGTGTGGTGAATTTTAAAAATGAACTGAAATCATTTGATTCATTACCTGAAGATAATCTGGTTCTTCCCTGAAAACGGCCTGCGGCGGATTCTGACAGTACAAAAAATGATTTAAAATCCGCCGCAGGCACTGTTTTAAAAAGGAAATGTTCATAATTTCTGCATTCTTTGTGACACGGCACACTTTTTCAGATACCTGGTCACATAAATCTATTAATCCTTATTTGCTGTGCTAGTATGGATTTTGAGTTCCGGCAAGGGCGCCCGGCAGATTATGATCCGCAGGTGTGACCCGGCTTGCAATGTACGCAAGAAATTGCCGGTAACGTACTGAAAATCAAATAAATGAGATTTCTATATGTGATCTTACGTATGGGTCACCACTGTAGATAAGGATTTAAAAATGCCTGTAATTACTCTTCCTGACGGCAGTCAGCGCCAGTTTAACCATCCTGTTTCTGTCCTTGATGTTGCGAATGATATCGGTGCCGGTCTGGCGAAAGCCTGTATCGCGGGTCGTGTCAACGGTACGCTGGTCGATGCCTGCGACATGATTGAACACGATGCAAATTTAGCCATTATCACCGCCAAAGACGAGGAAGGACTGGAAATTATCCGTCACTCCTGTGCTCACCTGTTAGGTCATGCCATCAAACAATTATGGCCGAACACCCGCATGGCGATTGGTCCGGTAATCGATAACGGTTTCTATTATGACGTTGATCTTGATGAGTCACTGACCCAGGAAGACCTCGAGAAACTCGAACAGCGGATGATGGAACTCGCCAAAAAAGATTATGACGTCGTGAAAAAACGCGTCACATGGGGCGAGGCCCGCGAGACGTTTGTTTCCCGCGGCGAAGATTACAAGGTTGAAATTCTGGACGAAAATATCGGTCAGGATGAGCATCCTGCACTGTATTTCCATGAAGAATATGTCGATATGTGCCGTGGTCCGCACGTACCGAATATGCGCTTCTGCCATAACTTCAAATTGCAGAAAGTGGCCGGTGCCTACTGGCGCGGCGACAGCGAAAACAAAATGCTGCAGCGTATTTACGGCACAGCGTGGGGCGATAAGAAGCAGTTAGCCGCTTATCTGCAGCGCCTGGAAGAAGCCGCAAAACGTGACCACCGTAAAATCGGTAAGCAGCTTGACCTGTATCATATGCAGGAAGAAGCGCCGGGTATGGCGTTCTGGCATAACGACGGCTGGACAATTTTCCGTGAGCTGGAAGTGTTCGTCCGTGTGAAACTGAAAGAGTATGATTACCAGGAAGTGAAAGGTCCGTTTATGATGGACCGCGTTCTGTGGGAAAAAACAGGACACTGGGAAAACTACAAAGAGCACATGTTCACAACTTCTTCTGAGAACCGTGAATACTGCATTAAGCCGATGAACTGTCCGGGTCACATTCAGATCTTCAACCAGGGTCTGCGTTCTTACCGTGACCTGCCGCTGCGTATGGCGGAGTTCGGCAGCTGCCACCGTAACGAATCTTCCGGTGCACTGCACGGTCTGATGCGTGTCCGCGGCTTTACTCAGGATGATGCGCATATCTTCTGTACAGAAGAGCAGGTAATGGACGAAGTCAGTTCCTGTATCCGCATGGTCTATGACATGTACTCCACTTTCGGCTTTAAAAAGATTGTGGTTAAACTGTCCACCCGCCCGGAAAAACGCATCGGTTCTGATGTCCAGTGGGACAAAGCCGAAGCTGACCTGGCAAGTGCACTGAAAGAAAACAACATCGAATTCGAATATCTGCCGGGCGAAGGTGCCTTCTACGGGCCGAAAATTGAATTTACTTTGTATGATTGTTTGGATCGTGCATGGCAATGTGGTACAGTGCAGCTCGATTTCTCTCTGCCGGCTCGTCTGGGGGCAACTTATGTTGCCGAAAACAATGAACGAGTGACCCCGGTGATGATTCACCGCGCGATCTTAGGCTCGATGGAGCGCTTCATTGGTATCCTGACTGAAGAAACTGCCGGTTTCTTCCCGACATGGTTAGCGCCTAACCAGGTAGTAGTGATGAACATCACTGATTCTCAGGCCGATTATGTCCAGAAAGTCGTCAAAGAACTGCAGGATGCCGGAATTCGTGCAAAAGCAGACTTGAGAAATGAGAAGATTGGCTTTAAAATTCGCGAACACACGCTACGTCGTGTTCCGTATATGCTGGTCTGCGGTGATAAAGAGATGGAAACAGGCGAAGTGTCTGTTCGTACCCGCCGCGGCAACGATCTTGGCAGCATAAACGTGAGCGAATTTAAAGACGCACTGCTTGAAGAAATTCGCAGTCGCAGACTTGAAGAACAACCGGAGGAATAAGGTATTAAAGGCGGAAAAAGAATTCAAACAGCACGTCCGAACCGTATCAATACGGAAATCCGTGTCAATGAAGTTCGTTTAACTGGTCTTGAAGGCGAGCAGCTTGGTGTTGTCAGCCTGAGAGAAGCTCTTGAGAAAGCCGAGGAAGCCGGGGTTGATTTAGTTGAAATCAGCCCTAATGCCGAACCGCCCGTTTGCCGTATCATGGATTACGGCAAATTCCTCTACGAGAAAAGCAAATCGGCTAAAGAGCAGAAGAAGAAACAAAAAGTTATTCAGGTTAAGGAAATCAAATTCCGTCCTGGCACAGATGAAGGCGACTATCAGGTCAAACTACGCAACCTGGTTCGTTTTCTTGAAGATGGCGATAAAGCCAAAATCACACTGCGGTTCCGTGGTCGTGAAATGGCGCACCAGCAGATTGGTATTGAAGTGCTTAACCGCATCAAAGACGATCTGAGTGAATTAGCTTCCGTCGAATCCTTCCCGTCGAAGATCGAAGGTCGCCAGATGATCATGGTGCTCGCTCCTAAGAAGAAATAGTCCGGCAATCCAAGTAATAAATGCCGGGGGCAACCCCGGCTTTTATTCGCCGGATTAATTCGTTGTTTAACAATGCGAAGTGGAAATAAAAATGCCAAAGATTAAAACTGTACGTGGTGCAGCTAAGCGTTTCAAAAAAACCGCTAAAGGTGGTTTCAAGCGTAAGCATGCTAACCTCCGTCATATCCTGACTAAAAAATCAACTAAGCGTAAACGTCATTTACGTCCGAAAGGTATGGTCTCCAAAGGGGATCTGGGTTTAGTTGTCGCTTGCCTGCCATACGCATAAGCAAGTTTTTTAGCAAAGTTTACGACTTTAGGAGATTAGTATGGCTCGTGTAAAACGTGGTGTCATTGCTCGCGCACGTCACAAAAAAATTCTGAAACAAGCGAAAGGTTACTACGGTGCCCGTTCGCGCGTTTATCGTGTTGCCTTCCAGGCAGTAATCAAAGCTGGCCAGTATGCTTACCGTGACCGTCGTCAGCGTAAGCGTCAGTTCCGTCAGCTGTGGATTGCACGTATCAACGCAGCAGCTCGTCAGAATGGTCTGTCTTACAGCCGTTTCATCAACGGTCTGAAAAAGGCATCCATCGAAATCGATCGTAAGATCTTAGCCGATATCGCTGTATTCGATAAAGCCGCATTTACTGCGCTGGTCGAAAAAGCAAAAGGCGCTCTGGCGTAATTGTTCAGACAGAAGAGGGAGCTTGCTCCCTCTTTTGCTATCCGGCAGAAAAAATCTGCGGAATGAATAATTTGTCATTGTATATCCGCATATTTTTCGCGTAATATGACAAAATACATCCGGTTAACTGATAAATAGTTGAGAAAATGAATAATATCGTTTCTTTCCGCTTCTTTTTTTACTTTAGCGCCTGAACTCAGGGGGCTTTGCGCGTAAAAAAGAAACGAAAAGTAACGCCGTAAGCCTCCAGTTTGGAGGCTTTTTTGTTTCAGGGGCTTGCCGGAACGGGTGAGATAATCACGTCCGGCAGCACCGTCGTCATAATTGAAGACCACAGGGTCAGAGGAATAGGAAAACATGCCACATCTCGCTGAACTGGTTGCTCAGGCAAAAGCAGCCGTCGAAGAGGCAAAGGATGTTGCAGCGCTGGAATCGGTACGTGTTGAATACCTGGGTAAGAAAGGGCATTTAACCTTACAGATGCAATCGCTGCGGGATCTGCCGCCGGAAGATCGTCCTGCTGCGGGTGCAGTGATTAACGAAGCCAAACAGGAAGTTCAGACCGCACTGAATGCCCGTAAAGATTCTCTGGAATCTGCGGCGCTGAATGCCCGTCTGGCTGGAGAGCGGATTGATGTCTCTCTGCCGGGACGCCGCATGGAAAATGGCGGTCTGCATCCGGTCACCCGTACCATTGAGCGTATCGAAACCTTTTTCGGCGAACTGGGCTTTTCTGTTGAATCCGGCCCTGAAATCGAAGACGACTATCATAACTTTGACGCACTGAATATTCCGGCACACCATCCGGCGCGTGCTGACCACGATACCTTCTGGTTTGATGCCAAACGTCTGCTACGTACGCAGACCTCCGGCGTGCAGATCCGTACCATGAAAGATAAACAGCCGCCAATCCGCATTATTGCGCCGGGCCGTGTTTACCGTAATGACTACGACCAGACTCACACCCCGATGTTCCATCAGACAGAAGGTCTGATTGTGGATACTGATATCAGTTTCACCAATCTTAAAGGCACACTGCATGATTTCCTGAATCATTTCTTTGAAGAAGAAGTGCAGGTGCGTTTCCGTCCGTCCTACTTCCCGTTCACTGAACCGTCAGCGGAAGTGGATGTGATGGGTAAAAACGGCAAATGGCTGGAAGTGCTGGGCTGCGGGATGGTGCATCCGAATGTGCTGCGCAATGTCGGTATTGACCCGGACATTTACTCCGGTTTCGCCTTTGGTATGGGGATGGAGCGCCTGACTATGCTGCGCTACGGCGTGAGCGATTTACGCGCATTCTTCGAAAATGACCTTCGTTTCCTCAAGCAATTCAAATAAGGCGGGATACTCTCATGAAATTCAGTGAACTCTGGTTACGCGAATGGGTAAACCCGGCTGTCAGCAGCGACGCGTTATCTGATCAGATTACGATGGCCGGCCTGGAAGTGGACGGCACAGAAGCCGTTGCCGGTCAGTTTAACGGTGTGGTTATCGGGGAAGTGGTTGAGTGCGGACAGCACCCGAATGCCGATAAACTGCGTGTGACAAAAGTGAATACCGGCGGTGACCGCCTGCTCGATATCGTCTGCGGCGCACCAAACTGCCGTCAGGGGCTGCGTGTGGCTGTTGCGACAGTCGGTGCGGTCTTACCGGGCGATTTTAAAATCAAAGCTGCCAAACTGCGCGGCGAGCCGTCAGAAGGTATGCTCTGCTCATTCTCTGAGCTGGGTATCAGCGCTGATCACAGCGGTATTATTGAATTACCGGCAGATGCGCCAGTCGGTACCGATCTGCGCGACTATATGAAGCTGGATGATACCGCGATTGAAATCAGCATCACGCCGAACCGTGCGGACTGCCTGAGCATCCGTGGTGTGGCCCGTGATGTGGCGGTTCTCAATAAGATGGATTATCAGGCTCCGGATATGTCCCCGGTCGCCGCTGTCCATCAGGACACGTTCCCTATCCGTGTTGATGCGCCGCAGGCGTGTCCGCGTTTTACCGGACGTGTGATTAAAAACGTCGATGTGACAGCAAAAACTCCGCTGTGGATGGTGGAAAAACTGCGCCGCGGCGGCATCCGTTCTATCGATCCGGTCGTGGATATCACCAACTACGTTCTGCTGGAGCTGGGTCAGCCGCAGCATGCTTATGATCTGGATACCCTTGAGGGTGAACTGATTGTCCGCATGGCAGAGCAGGGTGAGAAACTGACGCTGCTGGACGGCAACGAAGTCACACTGACAGATAACATTCTGGTGATTGCAGATCGCCGTGGTGCGCTGGGTATGGCCGGTATTTTCGGCGGCGAGCACTCTGGTGTGTCTGACACCACTAAAAATATCCTGCTGGAAACCGCATTCTTTAACCCGCTGGCTATCACCGGCCGTGCACGTCAGTATGGTCTGCATACCGATGCTTCACACCGCTTTGAGCGCGGCGTGGATCCGCAGTTACAGCGTATCGCGGCTGAGCGTACCACCCGTCTGATTCTGGATATCTGCGGCGGTGAGCCGGGCGAAATCATTGAAGTGGTTTCTGAAGCAGATTTACCGAAAGCGGCAACGATTACACTGACCCGTAACAAGCTTGACCGTCTGATCGGCCATTATGTGGATGATGCGCAGGTAACGGATATCCTGACCCGTCTGGGCTGCGATGTGAAAATTTCTCAGGATCAGTGGCTGGTGACTGCGCCGTCATGGCGTTTCGACATGGAAATTGAGGAAGATCTGGTGGAAGAAGTGGCCCGTATTTACGGCTACAACAATATCCCGGATGTTCCGCTGCGCGCTGACCTGATTATGACCTCCCGTCACGAAGCACATCTGCCGCTTAAGCGTGTGAAAACACTGCTGGTTGACCGTGGCTTCCAGGAAGCTATTACTTACAGCTTTGTCGATCCGAAAATCCAGACCCTGCTGCACTCGGGTCAGGACGCGATTATTCTGCCGAACCCGATTTCTGCAGATATGTCAGCCATGCGTCTGTCATTGCTGACCGGCCTGTTAAGCACTGTTGTGTACAACCAGAACCGTCAGCAGAGCCGTGTCCGTCTGTTTGAATCCGGTCTGCGCTTTGTACCGGATGCGGCCGCAGACCTCGGGATCCGTCAGGAAACCATGCTGGCAGGCGTTATCGCCGGTAACCGTAATGAAGAACACTGGTCATCGGAAAAACAGGTCGTTGATTTTTATGATTTAAAAGGTGATCTGGAAGCCATTTTGGAATTGACTGGCAAATTAGATCGTGTATCGTTTAAAGCAACGACAAATCCGGCCCTCCATCCGGGACAAGGTGCTGAGATTTATCTGGAAGATGAGCATATTGGTTATATCGGTGTGGTTCATCCGGAACTGGAGAAAAAACTGGATCTCAACGGCCGTACGGTTGTCTTTGAAATCCGCTGGGACGCACTGACAAACCGTATTATTCCTGAGGCTGAAGCAATTTCACGCTTCCCTGCGAACCGCCGGGATATCGCCATCGTTGTGCCGGAAAACGTCGCTGCACAAGACATTCTGAACGAATGTAAAAAAGTTGGCGTAAATCAGTTAGTTGGCATAAACTTATTTGACGTGTACTGTGGTAAGGGTGTTGCTGAGGGTTATAAGAGTCTGGCGATCAGTCTGACCTTACAGGATACAGAGCGTACACTTGAAGAAGATGAAATTGCAGCAACCGTAAACAAATGCGTTGCCGCGTTGCAACAGCGATTTAAAGCATCCTTGAGGGACTAAACCTATGGCGCTTACTAAAGCTGAAATGTCAGAAAATCTGTCGGAAAAACTGGACCTGAGCAAACGCGATGCGAAGGACCTGGTAGAACTGTTTTTTGAAGAGGTACGCCGTTCTCTTGAGAATGGTGAGCAGGTGAAATTATCCGGTTTCGGAAACTTTGATCTGCGGGACAAGAATCAGCGTCCGGGCCGTAACCCTAAAACGGGTGAAGATATTCCTATCACAGCCCGTCGTGTTGTCACTTTCCGTCCGGGGCAGAAACTGAAAGCCAAGGTCGAAAAATCGACACCGAAAGAGTAAGACCTGAAACGACCTCTTATGAGGTCGTTTTCTTTTCTGTGGTTTGTCAGACATTAACCTCCTTCTGACTCAGGTATACTATCTCCCGTCTTGATTAATGACAGGGATCTCATGCATATTCACAACCCCATCACGAAGCTGGTACAGACGCGGAAAAAGCGGGATGTACAGCGCATAATTCTTCTTTCTGTTACCTTGCTGATAATGATCGCCGTTGCACTGTGCGCCGGTGAGATGTGGATTTTACCGGACCAGTGGTTATCTGAAACCGCGCAGTTATTTGTCTGGGATCTGCGTTTCCCGCGTGTGCTGGCGGTGATTGCGGTGGGGGCCGGGCTGGCAATGGCCGGTGCGGTGATGCAGGCCATTTTTGAAAACCCGCTGGCGGAACCGGGGCTGCTCGGCGTGAGTAACGGTGCCGGGGTGTTTGTTGTCTTTATCGTCCTGTTTTTCAAAGGCATGCCGCCGCTGTGGGTGCTGGGGGGCGGGGCGGTGATCGGGGCGACACTGCTGACACTGATTTTACTCTGGTTTGCTCATTTCCGGCGACTGAGTAACAGCCAGCTGCTGCTGGTCGGCGTGGCTCTCGGGGTTATCTGCGGCGCATTTATGACCTGGATGGTGTATTTCAGCACCAGTCTGGATTTACGCCAGCTGATGTACTGGATGATGGGAAGTTTTTCCGGGGCGGACTGGCGGCTCAGTCCGTTGCTGGCGGCGATAGCGGTGGTGGCCGTGTGGCTGCTGTGGCAGGCACCGGTGCTTAACTATCTTGCGCTGGGCGAGGTTAATGCCCAGCAGCTCGGGGTATCGGCACACCGCTGGCGCAATGTGTTTATTATTGCCGTCGGGTTGCTGATCGGCCTGAGTGTGGCGGTGGCCGGCGCTATCAGCTTTATCGGGCTGATTATCCCGCATATGCTGCGGCTGATGGGTATTACTGATCACCGGACATTATTACCCGCCTGTGCATTATTTGGTGCCGTCAGTCTGTTGCTGGCGGATTTATGCTCACGGCTGATTTTATCCAATGCCGAAATTCCGATCGGCGTGGTGACTGCAACCATCGGCGCACCGGCCTTTATTTATCTGCTGACCCGGCATCACGGAGGACGCCGCTGATGGATAATCTGTTACTTGATGTCAGCGGGATCCACATCGGCCGCCGTCTTACCTGTGATGCCCTGCAATTTTTTGCCGGACAGCAAATCCATCTGCTGGGACCGAACGGCTCCGGCAAGAGTACTCTGCTGGCCGCACTGGCGGATGCTGTGCGTTATGAGGGGCAAATCCGCTACCGCGGTACGAACTTAAAATCGATCCCCAAACGGCAGCAGGCACAGTTCCGTGCGTATCTGACCCAAACCACCGATTGTGTCCCGGTGATGACGGTGTTTCAGTATCTGCAGCTCTATATGCCGGCGGTGCAGGAAAATACACAGCTTATTTATCAGTTGTGCGGCGATTTTCAGCTGGAGCTGTTACTGCCGCGTATGCTGACGCAATTATCCGGCGGTGAATGGCAGCGGGTGAAAATAGCGGCGATATTTCTGCAATTATGGACAACGGATGACTTGTCCGGGAAATACTTATTACTGGATGAGCCGCGTAACCACCTGGATATTACCCAGCAGGCGATGCTGGATAAATGGATAGCCCGGTTTTGTGAACAGCAGGGAACGATTATTACCAGCGGTCATGATTTAAACCACAGTTATCTGCATGCCGATGCGGTGGTGTTACTTAAAGCCGGTCAGTTACTTGCCGCCGGTGAAACTCAGATAATTATGACTGAAGATATCTTGAGCGAACTTTTTCAGTCTGAAATAAAAAGTATCAGACCAATACAAGAAACACAGTGGCAAATAACAGATTGGCATCAACAACGGCGCTGATTTTTGTTATGCTGTCACATATATTTGTTGTTATGTAGTCGCTGTAAAGATGAAGAATTGTTTAAACGAAGCCCTGGTGTTGAGCGTCAATTGAATCAATTCAGGATATAATCATCACTTCCGATTCTTATTAGGTTGTATTTATGCTTGAGTTTCTTCCGTTTTCCCGGCCAGCTATCGGCGAGTCAGAGATCGCGGCTGTTGAAAAAGTACTGCGTTCCGGCTGGATCACCACCGGCCCGCAAAATCAGCAGCTGGAAGCGGATTTCTGTCAGCGTTTCGGCTGTAAACACGCCATTGCTCTGGCATCCGCAACTGCCGGTATGCATGTTGCGCTGATGGCACTGGGTGTCGGCCCGGGAGATGAAGTGATCACGCCTTCACAGACCTGGGTTTCCACCATCAATATGATCGAGCTGCTCGGCGCGGTACCGGTGATGATTGATGTTGACCGCGACACACTGATGATTCAGCCGGATGACGTCCGTACGGCGATTACCCCGAAGACCAAAGTCATCATTCCTGTTCATTATGCCGGAGCGCCCTGTGATTTGGTTGCTTTACGTGCTATTGCGCAGGAACACAATATTTTCCTGCTGGAAGATGCCGCACATGCCGTTGGTACCCGTTACCGTGACGAGTGGATCGGCGAAAAAGGCACCGCTATTTTCTCTTTCCACGCGATTAAAAACGTCACCTGCGCGGAAGGCGGATTAATTACTACAGATAACGATGAACTTGCACAGCGTATCCGCTGTCTTAAGTTCCACGGGCTGGGTGTGGATGCGTTTGACCGTCAGATGCAGGGCCGCAAACCGCAGGCAGAAGTGGTCGAACCGGGGTTCAAATATAACCTGTCAGATATCCACGCCGCGATTGCGGTGGTGCAGCTGAGCCGGATGGACGAACTGAACGCACGCCGCGCACACCTGGCACAGCTTTACCGTGAAGCCCTGGAGGGGCTGCCGGTTAAATTGTTATCCGTGCCGGATTACCCGCATCTGCATGCCAATCATCTGCTGATGATTCGTGTGGATAAAGCGGTCTGCGGCATCGATCGCGATACCTTTATGGAGCAGTTAAAAGCGGTCAATATCGGGACAGGTCTGCATTTCCGTGCAGCTCATACCCAGAAATATTACCGGGAACGGTACCCGTCATTATCACTGCCGAATTCGGAGTGGAACACCGCGACATTATGTTCGCTGCCGTTCTTCCCGGATATGAAAGACAGTGATGTGACCCGTGTGACAGACGCAATCAGAGCTATTCTTGCGGAGCAGAAATAAGTGTCATTTAACGAAATTAAGAAAGTCTCAGTGGTAATTCCGGTTTACAACGAGGAAGAGAGTCTCCCTCAGTTGCTGGAACGTACAATCAAAGCCTGTCAGTCGCTGAAGCAGGCGTATGAAATTGTGCTGGTGGATGACGGCAGCCGTGACCGTTCAGCAGAAATGCTGACGCAGGCGGCAGAGATCCCTGAAAACCATGTGGTTGCTGTCCTGCTGAACCGTAACTACGGCCAGCATTCCGCAATTATGGCGGGTTTCAGACAGGCCGGTGGTGATCTGGTGATCACCATGGATGCGGATTTACAGAATCCGCCGGAAGAGATCCCGCGTCTGGTTGAAAAAGCAGAAGAGGGCTATGACGTGGTCGGCACACGCCGCGCAAACCGTCAGGACTCCTGGTTCCGCAAAACCGCCTCAAAAATGATCAACAAAATGATCATCGCCGCAACCGGCAGCGCTATGGGTGACTACGGCTGTATGCTGCGTGCGTACCGCCGTCATATCATCGATGCGATGTTACAGTGTCATGAGCGCAGCACCTTTATTCCTATTCTGGCAAATACCTTTGCCCGTAAAACGATTGAGATTGATGTTAAACACGCAGAACGTGAGTTCGGGGACTCAAAATACAGTTTCCTCAAACTGATCAATCTGATGTATGACCTGCTGACCTGCCTGACTACCGCGCCGCTGCGCCTGTTAAGCATTGTCGGCAGTATCATCGCGGCGTCCGGTTTCCTGCTGGCGCTGTTACTGATTATTCTGCGCGTGGCTTTCGGCGCGCTGTGGGCGGCAGAGGGAGTGTTTACCCTGTTCGCCATCTTATTTATGTTTATCGGCGCACAATTCGTGGCAATGGGTCTGCTCGGGGAATATATCGGGCGGATTTATAACGATGTTCGTGCACGTCCCCGGTATTTTATTCAAAAAGTGGTCGGCGCTCAGGCGAAAGAGACCAGTGAAACTGAAACTCAGGAAAAAAACTAATGAAAGCAATCGTATTTGCCTACCATGATATTGGTTGTGTCGGATTGAAGGCCCTGAAAAAAGCGGGCTTTGATATTCAGGCCGTCTTTACCCATACGGACGACCCGGGTGAAAACCATTTCTTCTCATCGGTGGCCCACGTCAGCGCGGACATGGAATTGCCGGTTTATGCCCCTGAAAACGTTAACCACCCGCTGTGGGTGGATCGCATCCGTGAACTGAAACCGGATGTTATTTTCTCTTTCTACTACCGCGATATGCTGAGCGAAGAAATTCTGGCGCTGGCACCGAAAGGCGCATTTAACCTGCACGGTTCTCTGCTGCCGAAATACCGCGGCCGCGCACCAATCAACTGGGCTGTGCTGAACGGTGAAACCGAAACCGGTGTTACCCTGCACAAAATGGTTGCCAAAGCCGATGCCGGCGATATTGTCGCACAGGAAAAAGTCACTATCGGTGGTGACGATACTTCCCTGATTGTTCACGGTAAAGTCCGTGAAGCCGCAGAAACACTGCTGAACAAAACTTTACCGCTGATTGAGGCCGGTACTTATAAAACCACCGCTCAGGATGAATCTCAGGCAACATACTTCGGCCGCCGTTGTGCGGAAGATGGTCTGATCGACTGGAATCAGCCGGCTGCACAGATCCACAACCTGGTCCGTGCGGTGACAGAACCGTATCCTGGTGCATTCACCTTCCTGGGTGAGCGCAAAATGATCATCTGGCGCAGCCGCGTGCTGGCCGATAACAAAGGCAAACGTCCGGGAACCGTTATTTCTGCGGAACCGCTGGTGATTGCCTGCGGAAACGGCGCGCTGGAAGTGATCAGCGGCCAGGGGGAATCCGGCCTGTATGTGCAGGGTGCCCGTCTGGCAGCGGAAATGGGTATCGTAACTGATGTCCGCGTCGGCCCGAAAGCCACTGCGCAGGTTGCCCGCCGTAAGCGTGTGCTGATCCTGGGTGTGAACGGTTTCATCGGTAACCACCTGACAGAACGTTTGCTGGAAGACGGCAACTACGATATCTATGGTATGGATATCAGCTCTTCCGCGATTGATCGTTTCATCGGTGACGAGCGTTTCCACTTTATTGAAGGCGATGTCAGCATTCACACCGAGTGGATTGAGTATCACATCAAAAAATGTGATGTCATTCTGCCGCTGGTGGCGATTGCCACACCAATCGAGTACACCCGTAACCCGCTGCGCGTGTTCGAGCTGGACTTCGAAGAAAACCTGAAAATCGTCCGTTACTTCGCGAAATACAACAAACGTATCATCTTCCCGTCCACCTCCGAAGTGTACGGTATGTGTGATGACAAAGAGTTTGACGAAGATAATTCACGCCTGATTGTCGGCCCGATTAACAAACAGCGTTGGATCTACTCCGTTTCCAAACAGCTGCTTGACCGGGTTATCTGGGCATACGGCGCGAAAGAAGGTCTGAAATTCACGCTGTTCCGTCCGTTCAACTGGATGGGACCGCGTCTGGACAGCCTGAACTCCGCGCGTATCGGCAGCTCCCGTGCTATCACTCAGCTGATCCTGAACCTGGTGGAAGGTTCGCCGATTAAACTGGTTGACGGTGGTGAGCAGAAACGCTGCTTTACTGATATCCATGACGGTATCGAAGCCCTGTTCCGCATCATTGAAAACCGTGACGGCAAGTGTGACGGCCAGATCATCAACATCGGTAACCCGGTGAACGAAGCGAGTATCCGCGAACTGGCAGAAATGCTGCTCGACTGCTTCGAGAAACATCCGCTGCGTGATAACTTCCCGCCATTTGCCGGCTTCCGTAAAATCGAAAGCAGCACTTACTACGGTAAAGGTTACCAGGACGTGGAGCACCGTAAACCAAGCATCAAAAACGCTGAGCGTTTACTGGACTGGAAACCGACTATCGATACCCGCCAGACTGTGGAAGAGACTCTCGACTTCTTCCTGCGCGGTGCGGTTGAAGAGCTGAGGAACGACGAGTAATGAAAAATGTCGGCCTGCGGGTTGACGTGGATACTTACCGCGGCACACTGGAAGGTGTGCCGCAGTTACTGAAGGTATTTGCGCAGCACGATATTAAAGCCAGTTTTTTCTTCAGCGTCGGGCCGGACAATATGGGGCGTCACTTGTGGCGCCTTTTGCGTCCTAAGTTTCTGTGGAAAATGCTGCGCTCCAATGCGGCTTCATTATACGGCCTGGATATTCTGCTGGCCGGTACAGCGTGGCCGGGTAAGAAAATAGCCCGTGACCTGGGTTACCTGATGAAACAGACGCTGGATGCCGGTCATGAAGTCGGCCTGCATGCGTGGGATCACCAGGGCTGGCAGGCGAAAATCGGCCGCTGGACACCGGCACAAATCACAGAGCAGATTCGTCTGGGTACCGATGCCTTATCACAGGCTACCGGGCAGCCGGTGCAGTGCTCTGCGGTGGCGGGCTGGCGCGCGGATGAACGGGTGATTGAAGCCAAACAGGCATTTGGTTTTGCCTACAACAGTGATTGCCGCGGAACGCATCCGTTTCGTCCGCTTCTTGCAGACGGGACTACCGGAACCGTGCAGATTCCTGTTACACTGCCGACCTATGATGAAGTGGTAGGGCCGCAGGTGGCTGATGCGGATTTCAACGACTTTATCCTCGATGCAATCAGACGGGATCAGGGCGTACCGGTCTATACTATCCACACAGAAGTGGAAGGCATGTCCAAAGCCGCACAGTTTGAGGCATTGCTGGATCGGATTAAAAACGAGGATTTCCGCTTTTGTCCGCTCAGCGAACTGCTGCCGTCTGATTTATCAACATTACCGACAGGCAAAGTGGTACGGGGTGATTTCCCCGGCCGGGAAGGGTGGCTGGGCTGCCAACAAGAGGGATAGCATTACATGCTGAATAACCGGGCGAGTAAAATCGGAGCCTTTCTGCTGGCTCTTTTTTTCGTGTTAACTTACCTTTTCCCGATCAATGATCGTCTGCTCTGGCATCCGGATGAAACCCGGTATGCGGAAATCAGCCGTGAAATGGTGACACAGGGTGACTGGGTCGTTCCCAAATTACTCGATCTGCGTTATTTTGAAAAACCGGTGGCCGGTTACTGGGTGAATAACGTCAGCCAGCTGGTCTTCGGTCATACCAATTTTGCTGTCCGTGCAGGTTCTGTCTTCAGCATCCTTATCAGCACTCTGCTGGTTTACTGGATGACCCTCCTGATGTGGCGCAACCGTCACACGGCATTTGTTGCGTCGCTGGTCTTTGTCTCCATGTTTCTGGTGTTCAGTGTCGGCACATACAGTGTGCTCGACCCGATGTTTGCCATGTGGGTGATTGCCTCGATGGCCTTCAGCTTCAGGGCACTGAAAGCCGAAAATGTGAAAACCAGAATAACCTCCTGGTGCCTGCTTGGTCTGGCCTGCGGTATGGGCTTTATGACCAAAGGCTTCCTTGCGCTGGCGATCCCGGTGGTGGCTATGCTGCCGGTGATGCTGTACCAACGGCGTTTCCTTGAGTTACTGAAATTCGGCCCGCTGGCGGTTTTCTGCGCAGTGCTGATCAGCCTGCCGTGGGCGATTGCGGTTCATCAGCAGGAGCCGGATTACTGGCGCTATTTCATTGTGGTGGAGCACTTCCAGCGTTTCTCAGGTGAAGATGCCCAGCACGCCTCGCCGGTCTGGTACTACATCCCGGTGATCCTGCTCGGTTGCCTGCCGTGGCTGGCGTTACTGCCCGGCGCATTGTTTAAAGGCTGGAAAGAGCGGCGCAATAATCCGCCGATGTTTTTCCTGTTCTGCTGGTTTGTTGCCCCGTTCCTGCTGTTCAGTATTGCCAAAGGTAAACTGCCGACCTATATGCTGCCGCTGATGGCACCGCTGGCTGTGATGATTGCCAAATACGGCGTTGACTGTGTGCGTAAACACCGGATGAAAGCATTACAGGCGAACGGTATTCTGAACCTGACCTTTGGTGCAGTGGCGGTCGCCGGGCTGATCGTTGCCAGTTATCTGGTGAAAAAACCAATCTATCAGCCGGATGAATGGTCCAAAGTGGTACTGGGCATTGTCGCCTTTACTATCTGGGGCATAATCGGGTATCTCTGTTATCTGCTGAAAGCAAAACACTGGCTGTGGGCGGCTTCCTGCTCACTGGTGATCAGTCTGACATTCGGCAGCGCGGTGCCTGATCGTTCCGTGGATTCCAAACTGCCGCAGGCGTTTATCCGCCAGAATATGACTGATCTGGAAAAAAGTCCGTTTATTGTCAGTAACAGTGTCGGCATCGGTGCCGGGCTGGCCTGGGAACTGAAACGCGGTGATATTTATCTGCTGAATAATTCCGGTGAGCTGACTTACGGCCTGAAATATCCGGACAGCGAATACCGGTTGCTGAATGATGCGACGTTCGCTGACTGGCTGGCGGAAACCCGCAAAAAAGGGCAGGTCGCACTACTGGTAACAGATAAAAATGACACCTACGATGCCAAACTGCCGCCGGCGGACAAACGGACTGAAAACAGCCGGATGACCCTCTATATCTATGATAAACAGCCATAAGGTGTGATGGTGTTCGGGCAAATTGTTTTACTGATTATTGTCAGTTTTCTTACCTGCGGCGGCCAGATCTGCCAGAAACAGGCGGTGGATGTCTGGCAGGCGGCGCAGGAAAATGCAAAACGCAGAGGCCTGTACTGGCTGGCGCTGGCGGTGTTTCTGCTTGGCCTGGGGATGCTGCTGTGGCTGAAACTCCTGCAGGTGATGCCGCTGAATATCGCTTATCCGATGCTGAGTATCAACTTTGTGGTAGTCACCCTGGTGGCACAGTTTTTATACGGTGAGCGGGTGACCCGCAAGCACTGGTGCGGTGTGGCCGCGATTGTCACCGGCGTGATTCTGATGGGAGCGGGACACTGATGCGCGGATATCTCTGGGTGCTCGGCAGTGTGCTGTTTGTCACCGCCGCTCAGCTGCTGCTGAAACTGGGCGTGACACAATTACCCGATATTGCACTGAGCTCACAATGGCTGGATATCCGCTGGCTGTTATCTCAGTGGCGGCCGTTTGCAGTCGTTTTCGCCGGATTGGCGGGGTATGTTCTGTCAATGGTGTGCTGGCTGCTCGCGCTGCGGGATTTGCCGCTTAATAAAGCCTATCCGCTTATCAGTCTGAGCTATGTGTTTGTCTATCTGCTGGCTGCCTTTCTGCCCTGGTTTAATGAAGGTGTGTCGCTGATAAAAAGCATCGGTATTATTTTTATTCTGTTTGGTGTGCGTCTGATCCACAGCAAAGAGAAGCCGGCCGCATAGTCACGGGGCGGTTTACTGTTTTATTAAGCCGGCATTAACCGTTAAGCCTGAATTAATCCTCCCTTTTATTCTTTCTTGTATAACAAAAATATCCTGTTCTTCCGTGAATTATTCTGCAGGGCTCTGGTCTTAATGGAAGTAACAGAGATGGTTACCTTATTGTTATAAAATTGTATCCTTGTCCGGAGGTTATATTGGACGTTAACAGCCGTAAGTCCGCGTTTAATGTGGCGTATCCGTCTGCCGCAATGTGGACTGTGTTATTTCTGTTGTTTATTGCAGTGACCTATTTTATTCCTTTGGAATTCCGTGCGTTATGGCAGCCGGATGAAACCCGCTATGCGGAAATAAGCCGGGAAATGCTGGCTGACGGCAACTGGGTGGTGCCGCATCTGCTGGATATCCGCTATTTTGAAAAACCGGTGGCGGGTTACTGGGTAAATAACATCAGTCAGATGCTGTTCGGTCACACACAATTTGCAGTGCGTTTTGGTGTCCTGTTCTCGACGATGATCAGCACATTGCTGGTTTACCGGCTGGCAATGAAAATGTGGGATGAGAAAGTCATCGCCCGTACAGCGGCCTTCCTGTATGCCAGTATGTTACTGGTGCTTGCTCTCGGAACCTACAGTACGCTGGATCCGATTCTGACCATGTGGGTCACACTGGTGATTTACCTCAGTTATGGCCTGACTACCGCACAGTCACGCCGTGCATTGCTGGGCTACTGGATCACCTTCGGGCTGGCCTGCGGCATGGCGCTGATGACAAAAGGCTTTCTGGCATTGGTGCTGCCTGTTATTGCACTGATACCGGTGCATATTTTCTACCATCGCTTTAAAACCATGCTCTGTTATTGCTGGGCGGGAATTGCGGCTGCCGGGCTTATCACGCTGCCGTGGGCGCTGGCGATATATCATGCCGAGCCCGATTTCTGGCGCTATTTTGTGATGGTTGAGCATATCCAGCGTTTTATGAGTAAAGAGGCGCAAAACCTCTCGCCGTTCTGGTTCTTTATTCCGATTCTGTTTGCCGGTGTTTTACCCTGGAGTGGTTTTTTATTCGGGGCATTAAAACAGGGCTGGCAACAGCGCCGTGAAAATAAGCCATTATTCTTCCTGTTGTGCTGGACAGTATTACCGTTCTTATTTTTCAGTATCGCCAAAGGAAAATTACTGACCTATATTCTGCCGGTTATTGCACCACTGACGATCCTGATGGCAGCGTATATCCATACTCTGATTAAGAAACAAGCCGTTTCAATCTTTAAACTGAACGCGGTGATCAATATTATTTTTGGCGGTTGCGCCGTTATTGCCCTGCTGGTAATCAATAATCTGGAAAATACCCTGGTGTATTCTGCCGCTGAGCGCGGTAAATTTATCGGCGCCATTGCGATTTTCCTGTTCTGGATTGTGGTTTCAGCGCTAACCCTGATAAAAGGGTGCCGCTACTGGATGCTAGCGGCATTTTGTACCGTGGCGATCAGTTTATCAGTCAGCTCACTGTTACCGGAGCGGACTGAACGGGCAAACTTACCGCAGATCTTTATTCAGAAGAATGCCGCATTGCTGAAAGATGCCCGTTATATTCTGGTCAATAGTGTTGGCATCGGTACATCAGCAGCATGGGAATTGCAGCGCAGTGATATTTATATGTTTGATCGCCCGGGAGAACTGAAATACGGGCTGAGTGACTTATATCCGGATACCCGGGAAAGGTTCATTTCGCATGATGATTTCGAATCCTGGCTGAAAAATGCTCGTAAAACCGGTAATGTTGCGCTGATTCTGCGTGATCGTCACGGGGTGGATGAGAACGATGTCTCACCGGCCGATGAAATGGTCACTGATGAAAACCTGACATTACTGTATTACCGGAAAATGCCTTAACATCCGGTAAAATACGGCAAATATTGACTTTCACCCGCAGATATTAATACAGTAATGCGGGTTGAAGGTCTGCCGCACCGGGGATAATACAATGAAAATCATATTCCGTTCTCTGCTTTTTATCTGCGTATTAGCCGTTGTCGGCTGTTCATCAACGCCGCGTAAATATCATGCGCCGCCGATAAAAACAGAATTATCGGACCCGATTATGGTGATTGCCCAGTTGCGGGAACAATTATCACAATGGTACGGCACACCATATCATTACGGCGGAATGGATTTAAACGGTATTGATTGTTCCGGCTTTGTCTACCGGACATTTAATGACCGCTTTGCTATTTCTCTGCCGCGCACCACCAAAGCGCAGACAACCTACGGCACCCGGATCGATGTTGAGGATTTACAGCCCGGTGACCTGGTATTCTTTAAAACCGGCGGCGGTGAGAACGGGCTGCATGTCGGCATTTATGATTCTGACCGTGCCTTTATTCATGCCTCGACCAGTAAAGGAGTGATGCGTTCCAGCCTGGATAACGTTTACTGGAAAAAAGTCTTCTGGCAGGCGCGCAGACTTTAAAATCACCGGGATAAATATGCTATCTTATCGGCAGCCTATTTTTTCCGGGGGACAACATGTCGTCACTTCGTCTTTTTATTTCTGATTCCTTTGATCCGTGGTTTAACCTTGCCGTTGAAGAGTGTATTTTCCGGCAGATGCCTGCTGACCAGCGCGTGCTGTTTTTATGGCGCAATAATGACACCGTGGTTATCGGCCGGGCACAAAACCCGTGGAAGGAATGTAATACCCGCAAAATGGAATCTGACCATATTAAATTAGCACGGCGCAGCAGTGGCGGCGGGGCGGTATTCCACGATAAGGGAAATACGAATTTCACCTTTATGGCCGGGAAACCGGAATATGACAAAACGGTTTCCACCAATATTATTCTCAGCGGCTTATCCCGGCTCGGCATTTCGGTATCGGCATCCGGCCGTAATGATTTGGTGGTTAACTGCGAAGACGGTGAGCGGAAAATTTCCGGCTCGGCATACCGGGAAACCAAAGATCGCGGCTTCCATCACGGCACGGTATTAATTAATGCAGATTTAAGCCGTCTGGCGGATTATCTCAATCCGGATCCGAAGAAATTGCAGGCCAAAGGGATCACTTCTGTCCGCTCGCGGGTGACCAATCTGACGGAAATTATTCCCGGGATTGACCATGAGCAGGTGTGCGAAGCGATTAAAGCTGCGTTCTTCGACTATTACGGCGAAAAGGCAGAGGCGGAACTGATTTCACCGGATTCACTTCCTGATCTGCCGGGATTTGCCGAGACCTTTGCCAGACAGAGTAGCTGGGACTGGAATTTCGGCAATGCACCGGCCTTCAGCCATCTGCTGGATACCCGCTTTAAATGGGGCGGGATTGAACTGCATTTTGATGTGGAGCGCGGCATGATCAGCCGGGCGCAGATTTTTACTGACAGCCTTGACCCGGCCCCGCTGGAGCAACTGGCACAACTGCTGACCGGTCAGCGGTACAGCGCTGATGCTGTAACGGCGGTATTCACTGAGCTGATGGCCGGTTATCCGGACATGCACGATGAGCTAATTCAGTTGCGGGACTGGTTGGTGGCAGAGCTTCAGTAAAATATGCCGTTAATCTGAAAGACAATCCGGGTCGGTGCCGTAGGATAGGTGAGGAATAATAAACTGAAGGAGCATATGATGAAAAAACTCATTCCGTTGTTAATCCTGATGGGGGCATCAACCTCCCTGGCTGCAACTGAGCGCGTTACCCTGCATGAAGCGACAGAAAAAGGTGCCGGTAAGGTTATCGGCACTATTGATATTCAGGAAACGGATTATGGTTTGCTGTTTACACCGGCGCTGAATGGGTTACCGCCGGGCGTGCACGGGTTTCACATCCACGAAAATCCGTCCTGTGATGCTGCAGAGAAAGAGGGTAAACCGGTACCTGCCCTGGCCGCAGGCGGCCATTTTGACCCGGCAGGTACAAAAGTTCATGCCGGGCCATATGCTGACGGCCATTTGGGCGATTTGCCGGCACTGTATGTGACTGATGACGGGAAAGCGACCACGCAGGTGCTGGCACCACGCCTTAAAAAACTCAGAGAGATCAAAGGGCATGCCATTATGGTTCATGCGGGCGGTGACAATCATTCAGATTCACCGGCACCATTAGGTGGTGGCGGCGCTCGGATTGCCTGCGGCGTGATAGCAGCAGAATAAAAAATATCCCCGTTTGGCCGGTTGCGGCAGGCGGGGATATTTTTTCAGCTGTTTAGTGTGAACCGCACTCCATAAAACAGCGCGGTTCCGGCAACTGACCGTGATCACGGAATTTTGCCGGTGTGGTATTGAAATGTTTTTTAAAGATGCGGGTAAAGGTTGCCTGTGAGCTGAAGCCATACTGCAACGCGATATCCAGAATAGACATATCGTTATCGCGCAGAGATTTAGCTGCTTCCAGCAGGCGGCGCTTACGGACATACTCACCTAATGTGCATCCCTTGATATCTTTGAAAATACGCTGGAGATGCCATTTTGAATAACCGCTCTTATCCGCAATAGTATCAATCTTGATCCCTTCATTGCGCTGTAACTGGGTTTCCAGCCATTTGATAATATCGTTCACTACACTTTCTGACATGTTCACCTCCCAAAATCGGGCTTACAATCTATAAATTTTAATAGTCACATATGTTATTAACCATATTTTATGAATTTTCCAAGAATTGTGTAGGCAAATCGTGCCTTTCATGATTGAGAATCATTATCAGACCAATAGATGAAACCAATTGTTTTATTACCAGCATATAGCACCATATGTCACCAATTATAGTTTCAATATCGATAGAATCTTCCGACGATAAATATAATTCAGGATGGTTATGTCACAGCAATTTCGGTTTCTTTTTGGGGCAATGGGACGTTTTTTTATGCTGGCACTGATTATGGCTGCCAGTACAGGTCTGTTGTTTGTTGATATTCTGGTTCTTAAGAATGATTTGGGTGAAGACTCGGTGACAGAAATTGTTGCTGAGGTGATGCTGCTGGCAGTGATTGTGCTGTTTTTCCGCAAAGGGCTGCGGGAGCCGGAGGACAGGGCGGGCTTTTTTCTGATAGCCGGATTTTTTGCCAGTATGCTGATCCGGGAATTGGATCAGATTTTTGACTATATTTCCCACGGGGCATGGTTCTGGTTTGCTGTTCCGGTTTCACTGATTGCGATTATCTATGCTTTTCTGCATCCGCGCACGGCGGTTAACGGGCTGTACCGTTTTGTCTCTCATCCGGCATACGGCATGATGGTTACCGGTTTGCTGGTGGTGCTGGTTTTTTCCCGCCTGTTCGGTATGGGAATTTTATGGCGCGGTATGATGGGTGATGATTTTAACCGGCTGGCAAAAAACCTGGCCGAAGAAGGCTGTGAATTACTCGGCTACACCTTATGTCTGCTTTCGGCAATCATGTTTTGCCGCAAACAACGGGTTACGGCAAAACCTGATCAACATTAAGGTGCAAGTAACACAGATGTATTGCCGGTAAGCGGATGGCGGAGCGTTATCAGGTCTGCCTGATAAGTTTCCGCCAGTACCGTTTTTTGCAGCACCCCGGCCGGTGTTCCCTGACGGACAATGCGGCCGTTATTCAGCATTATGACGTGATCAGCATATAAAGAGGCCAGATTCAGGTCATGCAGAATGCAGAAGACCGCCAGGGAGGTTGCACTTACACGCTGTTTCAGCATCCGCATCAGGTGTTGCTGGTGATGAAGATCCAGTGCTGCAGTCGGTTCATCCAGTAATAACAGACGAGGGAGAGGCAGCGGACAGCTTAGTTGCATCAGTGCGCGCGCCAGATGAACCCGCTGTTGTTCACCACCGGAAAGCTGATACCAGCGTTTCTCCAGCAGTGGTTCACAGGCCGTCAGGTGTATCACTTCATCTGTGGTTGATTGGTGTATGTACTCTCTGTGCAAATCCCCCAATGCAATAATATCTCTGACCCGGTAGGGGGCAGAGATAACACTTTGTTGTGTCATGACCGCCCTGATTTGTGCCAGTGCACCGGCAGACCAGGACGCCATTGGTTTTCCGCGCAGCATGATCTGACCACTGTCACAGCGATAATAGCCGCTGAGTAAACGAAGAAAAGTTGATTTACCTACGCCGTTCGGGCCGGTAACCGCAGTGATGGTTCCGCAGTGCAAAGTCAGGGAGATATCACTGACTACCGGCTGTCCGTGACGGGAAAAACTGACATTCTCTGCAACCAGCACCGGTGGCGGATTATTGACGGTTATACGGGGCATATCATTCCTTCACAGAGAAAATCAGCCAGAGAAAATAGGGTGCACCAAGTAATCCGGTCAGTAATCCGACCGGGATTTCTGCTGGTACCACCAGTGTGCGGGCGAGTGTATCGGAGAGCAGTAACAGCAGTGCACCGGCAAGGGCTGATGTCACCAGCAGAAGCCGGTGGTGCCAGCCGAAAATCATACGCATCAGGTGCGGGATAACCAGGCCGATAAAACCGATAATCCCGCTCAGTGCCACGGCAATCCCGGTGAGCAGGGCACTGATCAGCAGGACACACTGTTGTGTCCGGCGGACATTCACTCCGGCATAATGCGCTTCTTCTTCTCCCAGCTGAATCATATCCAGCGGACGTGCCAGTCTGAATGCGGCATAAAACACAGGGAGTGCCAGTACGATAGCAGGCAGAAGCAGAGTCCAGCTGATGTGCCCGGTGCTGCCCATCATCCACAGTGAAAACTGACGTAATTCTTTATCATCACTCAGATAATTGAGCACGCCGACAAAGGACATACTGATTGCGTTAACGGCAATACCGCACAGTAACAGACGCAGCAAAGGCTGACGGCGGCGGTTGAGCAGAAAAATCAGTCCGCTGATACAAAGTGCACCGCTGAAGGCAGTAATAATATGCAGATACAGTGTGACCGCACCATTCAGATAAGGCGCGATAAAGACAATCCCCAGTGCCACCGCAACGGCTGCGCCGCTGCTGATCCCGAGCAAACCGGGGTCTGCCAGCGGGTTGCGGAATAATCCCTGTAATAATACTCCGGCGGTGGCCAGTGCCATGCCCACCAGAACTGTCAGAACAATCCGCGGCAGACGGACAGATAACCAGATCTGCCAGAGTTGCGGGGTTACTTCACCCCGCAGGAATGCGCTGACAGAAACCGGCAGTCCGCCGGTATTCATGGCCGTCAATATCATGATCACCAACAGAAAACAGAGGCACAGGCGGCGCAGATGAAAGGCGGGCGGATTATTCATAACACGGCTGCTGCCTCCATCGCTTCACGTAACTGATGCAGTGTATCCGGGGTTTGTAACCCGAAGCCGAGAAACCCCATATCATCAGCCACCAATACCCGCTTATGTTTTCCGGCAGGTGTCTGAGCCAGCCCCGGTAACTGCCAGAGATTGCCGGTGCTGCCGAGAGAAGCCAGACCGCTGCGGGTGATCACCACTAAATCGGGCTGAGCGGCAATCATTCCTTCTGCTGACAGCGGGCGATAACGGCGGAAAGAAGCGGCTGCGTTTCTTCCGCCTGCACTGCGGATAAGGCTGTCTGCCGCCGTATCTGTACCGGCTGCCATCGGAGCAGTACCGGCGTGGCTGAGCAGAAACAGTACATTCACCGGCAGTGGTGTCTGCGGTACAGCATCCAGTTTCCGGTTAATGTCAGCGACCAGTACAGCGGCGGCTGACTGTAAGGCCAGAGCCTCCGCAATCTGACGGACTTTCGCGGTAATAGCCGGTAGTTCTGCCGCAGCACTGACAGTGACGACAGGGATACCCGCCGCGCTGATCTGCGATAAAACGGCAGAAGGATAAGCCAGTTCACTGGCGAGGATCAGTGAAGGCTGAAGCGACAGCAGACCTTCCGCATTCAGAAGCCGCAGATAGCCGACATCCGGCAACTGAGTGACCTGCGGCGGATGCTCGCTGGTGGTATCACGGGCAATTACCCTGTCACCGGCACCGAGTGCAAAAACAATCTCCGTGACATCACCGCCAAGGGTAATAATGCTGCCCTGCATACTGCGTGCAGGTGGAAAAAAACAGAGCAGCAGTAGCAGGAGGACATATTTTTTCATGCCGCCGCCTCACCGCTGCAGTCTGTCAGCAGGGCATTAATCTGACTGCGCCAGATCGTTTGTTCCGGTTCACCCTCGGTGCGCTGTCCGAACAGCTGGGCGATAGCCTGACCGTTTTTATCAAATAATTCCAGGCTGGTGACAATACCGTCTTTGGTGGGTTTGCGGGTAATCCAGGATTCCGCAACAGCCGATTCGATCAGATGGAGAGTGAACGACGGATTGAAAATATTGATCCAGTGCTGTCCGTCGCGGGGGCTGATATAAGGTTCAACCCGGCCAATGGCGCCGGTAAAAATCTGTACACAGCCCCGGTTGGCGACAAAGATCATAATGTCATTCTGTTCTTCCGTACACTGAGTGAGCAGGCGTGATAACGCGCTGTTATCCACCCGCTGTGCCAGGGTGTTATCCACACAACGGAATGCCTGCAAGCGACTGATATTAAATCTTTTTAACAGAACAAAAAATTGGTGAACATCCGTCATTTGCTGCCAGTGACGGGTAAATTCAGCCTGCTGCTCCGGTGTCAGTGATGTGCAGGCCGGGATGACAGCCGGTTCCGGAACAACCGGCGGGTTATCATACGCGGCGAACTGTGCTGTCAGGTGATGCCAGACCCCCATATCGGTATCAGCAGTGGTATAAATTTTGTGGACAGCATCCCCGCGGCGATCAAAAAACTGAAGGCTGTGGCGCAGGCCGCGCGAGGTATTTTCCGCGAAGGCAAATACCGTCTGCCACTGAGACAGGAAAAAGCGTAAATCCAGCCCGTACGGGTTCAGCAGCAGGCAGGCGTGTTCCCCGAATTCAGCATTATCATAGGTGCCGGTATGTTCATGTACCGCGTGGTCATTGCGGGTGATGCCTTTCAGTTCCCCGGCGGTGCCCAGCATCCGGAAAATGGCGGGGATATCCGGGGTGAGGCGGCAGGCATCATAACCGGTCCGGCAGTGTGCCAGTTCTGCCTCGGATATGCCCATCTCAGCGGCGATATCACGGGCGTGGATAAGATGTCCCTGTTCTTTCAGGGCAAGGTAACGGGAGAGTGTTTCACTGTGCATAGCAGATCCTTACTTTTTCGTGATCTGCACCAAACGGGCGCAGACCGGATAACCGGTATTAAAAAGTAAGCTGGCTGCCTTAAGAAAACAGGTGGCTGGCCTGTGTGTTATTTGGTCAGAATAAGTTTTCCGTTTTTAGTCCTGCGCAGGTGATATTCCTCATTCTGATGGCGGATAATAATCCGCTGCTGCGGCCCCAGGAGTGCTTCACTGCTGATAACCGTGATTTTATCTGTTGCTGTATTTTTATATCCGGTAAGTACGGATATCACAGAATTCTGATTATTTTCAGTCATATAATTTTATTTGATATCAATTCGCATTCGCAAATTATTATCAGCAGCTGACGAGAGTGGTTCAAGTGATTTTTTCCGAGAGAGGGAATTTACACGGAAAAAGTGAGCGGCATCTCAACTATATGGGGAAGGAATGATAACTGCGGGTGATGAATAAACAGGATGCGGGTGCATCCTGTTTCGTAACAAGGGAATAGTTTCAGCTGAAACGGGCATCCGCCGCATCAGCCAGAATATCCAGCATGGTGACGGTATCTGCCCAGCTCAGGCACGGATCGGTAATTGACTGCCCGTAAACCGGCGCTTTGTGATTCACCAGTTTTTGTGTGCCTTCCTGAATAAAGCTTTCGGCCATAACACCGGCGATAGCCCGCGAGCCGTCTTTAATCTGCTGTGCGACATCTTTGGCGACATCCAGCTGACGGCGGTGGATTTTCTGACAGTTGCCGTGGCTGAAATCAATCACCAGATGTTCCGGCAGATCAAACTGGCGCAGTTGATCACAGGCGTGAGCAATATCACCGGCAGCATAGTTCGGTGTCTTACCGCCGCGCATAATAATGTGCCCGAACGGATTGCCTTTGGTCTGATAAATCGTCATCTGCCCGTCTTTATCCGGTGACAGGAACATATGACCGGCCTGTGCGGCGCGGATGGCATCAATCGCAATTTTGATATTGCCGTCAGTACCGTTTTTGAAGCCGACCGGGCAGGAGAGTGCGGAGGCCATTTCGCGGTGGATCTGGCTTTCCGTGGTCCGGGCACCGATAGCCCCCCAGCTGATAAGATCCGCAATATACTGCCCCGTGACCATATCAAGAAACTCGGTGGCTGTCGGGACATTCAGTGCATTAACGTCGATCAGCAGTTTGCGCGCCAGCCGGATACCTTCATTGACCTGACAGGAGTTATCCAGACGCGGATCTGAAATCAGTCCTTTCCAGCCGACCACGGTACGCGGCTTTTCAAAATAGGTGCGCATCACAATTTCAAGGCGTGAGCTGTATTTCGGCAGCAGTTCGCTCAGGCGCTGTGCGTAATCCAGTGCGGCGATCGGGTCATGCACGGAGCAGGGGCCGACAATCACCAGCAGACGCGGATCATCGCCGGTTAAAATACGTTCAATGCGGGTTCGTGATGTGGTGACATTCTTATTAATTGCTTCTGTGGCCGGAAACTCACCGGCCAGCGCAGACGGGGTGATCAGTTTGTCTATCGCCCGTGTGCGCAGTTCATCCGTTTTTTCCATAGATTAGTGCTGTCTCTGAATTCGGTCAGTTGCTGTGTTAAACCACAGTGATACCGATCACAATAAACGAAAACGTGATGATTACAAGATACAATTGCAGAAAGTGGATCACCGCGGGAATGTGATCCACTTAACCGTTTCCGCTGTCAGAACATACGGCGGTTTAATCCCAGAGAATCGATGATTTTTGTCGATATCTCTTCCACCGAATAGTTGGTGGTATTGAGGTAGCTGATTTTGTGTTTGCGGTACAGCGCTTCCACCTCTGCCAGCTCCATCCGGCACTGACGGATTGAGGCGTAGCGGCTGTTTTCACGGCGCTCTTCGCGGATAGCAGCCAGACGCTCGGGGTCAATGGTCAGACCGAATAACTTATTATTATACGGCTTCAGGGCCGCAGGCAGCTGCAGGTTATCCATATCATCTGCGGTGAACGGATAGTTGGCGGCCTGGATACCGAACTGCATGGCCAGATACAGGCTGGTCGGGGTTTTACCGCAGCGGGAAACGCCGAGCAGAATAACCTGCGCCTGATCCATATTGCGCAGGGAGACACCGTCATCATGTGCCAGTGCGAAATCAATGGCTGCGATACGGGCATCATACTGGCTCAGATTGCGCTTGGATAAGCCGTGGGTCCGGTTGAATATCGGCTGCGGATCCATCTGAATCTCTTTCTGAATCGGCGCGACCAGGGTTTGCACTATGTCCTGGCAGCAGCCCTGACTGCCGGTGATGGCTTCGCGCACGTCCTGACAGATAATGGAGTAGAACACCAGAGGGCGTAACCCGGTGGTTTCAAAAATGGTATCGATTTTTTGTCTGATTTCCAGCGCGCGCTCGACAGTTGCCACGAACGGCAGGGTGTAAGCGATAATATCAATAGGGAACTGTGACAATACAGCATGACCTAATACTTCCGCCGTAATTGCCGTTCCGTCAGAAATAAAGAAGACACTCCGTGTTTCTTTATTTTGTGTATCAGAAGATGAGCCGGTTGTGATAGACATGTTATTTATTTTCCTATGTTTTTTGCTGAATCGATAATCCTGAGCAACGGCACAAATAAATTAAAACATGATTATAAAGGATAAAAAAATATTGTAATCGGGTTGATCGATTCACCTGTCTATATTCTTACAAACATTGTGATAATCTGTTTCTGATGCTCAGCAGAGCCCGTATTTCCGATTTTACCTTCTTTTGAATGTTAAAAGGATTGCTTGCAATGTCCAACAATGGTCAAACCCCGTGTAATGTACTTTGGTATAACCAGTTAGGTATGAATGACGTACCCCGTGTCGGTGGTAAAAATGCGTCTTTAGGCGAAATGATAACCAATCTTTCCGGATTAGGCGTGTCTGTTCCCAATGGTTTTGCCACCACGGCACAGGCCTTCAATGACTTTCTTGAGCAAAGTGGCGTCAACCAGCGCATTTATGAGCTGCTGGATAAAACGGATGTTGACGATGTCAACCAGCTGGCGAAAGCCGGTGCGCAGATCCGCGCATGGGTAATTGATACCCCGTTCTCCGCGGAATTTGAGCAGGACATCCGTCACGCGTATGAGCAGCTGTCCGAAGGCGAGAAAGGCGCATCTTTTGCTGTGCGTTCTTCCGCAACGGCTGAGGATATGCCGGATGCCTCCTTCGCAGGACAGCAGGAAACCTTCTTAAACGTGCAGGGTATTGATGCGATCATGGTCGCCATCAAGCACGTATTTGCCTCATTATTTAATGACCGCGCGATTTCTTACCGCGTGCATCAGGGCTATGACCACCGTGGTGTTGCACTGTCTGCCGGTGTTCAGCGCATGGTGCGTTCTGACCTCGCGTCTTCCGGCGTGATGTTTACTATCGATACCGAGTCCGGTTTTGACCAGGTTGTCTTTATCACATCCGCTTACGGGCTGGGTGAGATGGTGGTACAGGGCGCGGTAAACCCGGATGAGTTTTATGTCCACAAACCAACCCTGGAAAAAGGCCGTCCGGCTATTGTCCGCCGCACCATGGGTTCCAAGAAAATCCAGATGGTTTATGCGGATGACACCAGCCACGGCAAACAGGTGCGTATTGAGGATGTGGATGCAGAAAAATGCAAACGTTTCTCACTGACCGACAGCGAAGTGGAAGAACTGGCAAAACAGGCCGTTACCATTGAAAAACACTACGGCCGTCCGATGGACATCGAGTGGGCGAAAGACGGTAACAACGGCAAACTGTATATCGTTCAGGCGCGTCCGGAAACCGTCCGCTCTAACCAGCAGGTGATGGAACGTTATCAGCTGAACGGCCAGAGTAATGTGCTGGTTGAAGGCCGTGCAATCGGTCACCGTATCGGTGCCGGTGTGGTCAAAGTTATCCATGACCTGAGCCAGATGGATCGTATTCAGCCGGGTGATGTGTTAGTCACTGATATGACTGACCCTGACTGGGAACCGATCATGAAGAAAGCGGCGGCGATTGTTACCAACCGCGGCGGTCGTACCTGTCACGCGGCAATCATTGCCCGTGAGCTGGGGATCCCGGCGGTGGTCGGTTGCGGCGATGCCACCGAACTCCTGAAAGAAGGCCAGGAAGTGACGGTTTCCTGTTCTGAAGGGGATACCGGTTACGTCTACGGCGGCAAACTGGATTTTGATATCCACTCTTCTGAAATCGATAAAATGCCGGAAGTGGGCACCAAAATCATGATGAACGTCGGTAACCCTGACCGTGCATTTGACTTTGCCTGCCTGCCGCATGAAGGTGTCGGCCTGGCACGTCTGGAATTTATCATCAACCGTATGATTGGTGTGCACCCGCGTGCACTGCTGGAATTTGATCAGCAGACTCCGGAATTACAGGCTGAAATCCGCAGCATGATGCAGGGCTATGATGATCCGGTTGAATTCTATATCGGTCGTCTGGTTGAAGGGATTGCCACGATTGCAGCGGCGTTCTATCCGAAGAAAGTGATTGTCCGTCTGTCTGACTTTAAATCCAACGAATATGCCAACCTGGTCGGCGGAGATATCTACGAACCGCATGAAGAGAACCCGATGCTGGGCTTCCGTGGTGCAGGCCGTTATGTGCATGATGATTTCCGTGATTGTTTCGCTCTGGAATGTGAAGCAGTGAAACGTGTGCGTAATGATATGGATCTGACTAACGTCGAAGTGATGATCCCGTTTGTCCGTACTGTGGCACAGGCAGAAGCCGTGGTGAATGAACTGGCGGTTCATGGTCTGAAACGCGGTGAAAACGGCCTGCGTCTGATCATGATGTGTGAAATCCCGTCAAACGCACTGCTGGCAGATCAGTTCCTCGAGTATTTCGATGGCTTCTCTATCGGCTCCAACGACATGACACAGCTGACACTGGGTCTGGATCGCGATTCCGGTGTGGTTTCCACTCTGTTTGACGAGCGTAACGATGCGGTGAAAGCGCTGCTGTCGATGGCTATCAAAGCGGCGAAAGCACGTAACAAATATGTGGGAATCTGTGGTCAGGGGCCATCCGACCACCAGGATTTTGCTGCCTGGCTGATGGAGCAGGGAATCGACAGTGTTTCTCTTAATCCGGATACTGTAGTGAAAACCTGGATTTCATTAGCAGAAAATCACTGATTCAATCATTTAAAATGATTAAAAGCCCGGATTATTTCGGGCTTTTTTTTCGTATTCAGTGTTAGAATGTCTGTGCGCACTTAAGGCAAATCAAAATAAAACCAAATCAGATACCCTGAATTACAGGCAAAAAAAAAGCCTATCATGGGCTGACAGGCAAAGACTACACACAGCAATATTTGTATTCGGAAGGTATCATTGTAATGAATAACAATACCTTTTAATTCGTTACTTGATGGCTGATATATTAAAATAATTAAGATATGCCTGCATTAAGAATTGTCTCAATATATATATTTACTGATTGTTAGATAAGTGAAATATATTCAGAACCTCTGTCCGTATCCGGAATAAGTCCGGTGCAATTCTCTCAATGTATATTAATATTTCAAATTATTAATGCTATTTATGAACCATATTTGAATAATTAATTAAATATATCAGAGGTGCACTTCTGCACCTCTGATTAAAAACTTATTCTTTTTCTGAGAGTTGTTCTTCCATATAAGCGCGAACCTCGGTCAGGTCATCTGACGGCTTCGGCACATCATTCATCCACGCTTTCAGCAGTGTGTAAGAAACTGCCAGCACGACAGGGCCGATAAAGAGCCCGATCATTCCGAGCGATAACATCCCGCCGATAACGCCGGTCAGAATCAGTACCATCGGTAAATCCGCCCCCATTTTGATGAGGTACGGGCGCAATACACCATCCATGGTGGCAACAATACCGGCCCAGACAATCATGACGACAGCCCAGGTGGTATCTCCGGTCCAGAACAGATAAATGATGGACGGGATCATAATCAGCAGCGGTCCGAGTTGTGCCACACAGCAGATAAAAATAAGCACCGTCAGGATGGCGGCAAACGGCACACCGGCCAGCCCCAGCCCCAGACCACCGATAATTGCCTGAGTTAGTGCGGTGACCACCACACCCAGTGCCACGGCGCGTACAGACATCGCTGCCAGCAGTACGGCGGCATCGCCGCGCATGCCGGCGAGGCGCAGAGCAAAGTGACGGAAACCGCGCATCGCTTCTTCACCCTGAAGATAGAGCAGAGCACTGAACAGCAGCATAATCGCCAGATGGAACAGGAATTTACCGGCACTCAGCAACTGAGTCAGGAACCAGGCCGCGCCCTGTCCGAGGTAAGGCTGGATTTTGGCCATCATCGCGTTGCCGCCGCTGGCGACCAGGGTTGTCCAACTGGCAAACAATTTCGGCCCGATAACCGGGATTGAGTCAAGCCAGTAGAGCTCCGGCAGTGTCAGCTGCCCCGGGGATTTGACCCAGCGCATCAGCGGCTCGCTGTTCTCGACAATACTGTTGATAAGCAGCGCCAGCGGAAAGACAAACAGCAGAATAATCAACATGACCATCACAGATGCGGCTATCCAGCGGCTGTTACGGACACGGCGGCGGATTGCGGTATAAACCGGCCAGGTGGCAATCACTATCATACCCGCCCAGACGAAGCCCGGAAGAAACGGACTTAATACCCAAAAACTAATGACAATGAGAATTGATATCGCTCCGACGGCGAATATTAGTTTAGGTAAATCATAACCCGGTTGCGATTTTTCCACGGATAAGTTTCCCTTTGTAAATGAATTAACTGGTTGTTCCCGATAAAGGAGCGCAAATATTGCGTTATTTTATTGCAGGCGCAAAATGAATACATTGTGTGTTAAGGTGAATATTCTCGCATGAATCATGCATCAGAATGAAGAGTTAACCACATAATTATATTGTCAGATTTGCAATGTGACCATTTATGATAAAAGAGCCGCAGATAATGATCCCACGATTAACGCAATCCCCACAGGTAAGCCCGGCGGTTGAACGTTATATTCACGCCCTCAATGAAAGCGGATTTACCGGCGATACCACCACCCGTTATGGCGATCGGCTGACACTCGCGACCGACAACAGTATTTATCAGCTTCTGCCGCAGGCAATCGTTTTCCCGCGTTCGACCGCTGATGTGATTCTGGTGATGCGCCTTGCCGCACAGGATGAATTCCGTTCGGTTACCTTTACCCCGCGCGGCGGCGGTACGGGCACTAATGGTCAGTCGCTGAATAACGGTGTGGTGATCGATTTATCCCGCTATATGAACCGCATTCTTGAAATTAACCCGGAGCAGGGCTGGGTGCGGGCGGAAGCGGGTGTGATTAAAGATCAGCTCAATGCGTATCTGAAACCGTACGGCTATTTTTTCGCGCCGGAGTTATCCACCTCCAACCGCGCCACTCTCGGCGGAATGATTAACACCGATGCTTCCGGCCAGGGCTCGCTGGTGTACGGCAAAACCTCTGACCATGTGCTGGGGCTGCGCTCGGTACTGCTTAGCGGTGATCTGCTGGATACCGCGCCGCTGCCGGTCAGCGAGGCGTGGCGCTGTGCACAGGAGGAAAGTGCGGCGGGGGAACTTTACCGCACCACACTGGAGAGTTGCGAAACTCACCGGCAGACCATTCTGGACAGCTTTCCGAAGCTCAACCGCTTTCTGACCGGTTATGATCTGCGCCATGTCTTCAGTGATGATATGCAGACCTTTGATCTGACCCGCATCCTGACCGGCTCGGAAGGCACTCTGGCGGTGATCACTGAGGCAAAACTCAATATCACGCCGATCCCGGAAGTGCGCCGCCTGGTGAATGTCAAATATGATGCATTTGATTCCGCACTGCGCAATGCCCCGTTTATGGTGGAGGCTCAGGCGCTGTCAGTGGAAACCGTGGATTCAAAAGTGCTGAATCTGGCGCGGGAAGATATCGTCTGGCATTCCGTCAGTGAATTGATCACGGATGTGCCGGATAAGACCTTGCTGGGATTAAATATTGTCGAATTCTGCGGTGATGATGAAGCACTGATTGACGGGCAGGTTGCGTCACTGTGTGAACGCCTGGATTCATTAATGGCAAATAATGAAGCGGGTGTGATTGGCTATCAGGTCTGCCGTGAACTGAGTGGTATTGAGCGTATTTATGCAATGCGCAAAAAAGCGGTGGGTCTGCTCGGTAACAGTAAAGGGGCGGCAAAACCGATCCCGTTTGTCGAAGATACCTGTGTGCCGCCGGAACATCTGGCGGATTACATCACAGAGTTCCGCGCGCTGCTGGACAGTCATCACCTGGAATACGGCATGTTCGGTCATGTGGATGCGGGCGTATTGCATGTGCGTCCGGCGCTGGATATGTGCTCTCCGGAACAGGAAATGCTGATGAAGCAGATTTCCGATGATATTGTCGCGCTGACTGCCAAATACGGCGGGCTGCTGTGGGGTGAGCACGGTAAAGGGTTCCGGGCACAGTACAGTGAGGCTTTTTTCGGTGACACGCTGTATCGCGAACTGCGCCGTATCAAAGGGGCATTTGACCCGGAAAACCGGCTCAATCCCGGCAAAATTTGTGCGCCGTTAACCAGTGACGCACCGATGATGCAGGTGGATGCGATCAAGCGCGGCACCTATGACAGAACAATCCCCGTTGAGGTCAGAAATACGTTTTCCGGCGCGATGAACTGTAACGGCAACGGCCTGTGTTTTAATTTTGATGTCAAAAGCCCGATGTGTCCGTCAATGAAAGTGACGCAATCACGCTTTCACTCGCCGAAAGGCCGTGCCGGGCTGGTGCGCGAATGGCTGCGGCTGCTGACAGAGCAGGGCACGGACCCGGCGCTGTTATCACGGGCCGTACCGCAGAGCCGGATCTCTCTGCGTGGTCTGATTGAAAAAATTGGCAATACGCGGCGGGCATCCCGCGGGGAATATGATTTCTCCCATGAAGTGAAGGAATCGATGTCCGGTTGTCTGGCCTGCAAAGCCTGCTCCACACAGTGCCCGATTAAAATTGATGTACCGGAATTCCGCGCCCGGTTTCTGGCGCTCTATCACGGACGCTATCTGCGCCCGCTGCGCGACCATCTGGTGGCGAATGTGGAAGCCGGTGCACCGCTGATGGCGAAAGCGCCGAAGATGTTTAACTTTTTCCTGAAACAGCCGTGGGTGCAGAAACTCAGTGAAAAAACAGTGGGTATGACCGATTTACCGCTGCTGTCGTCACCGTCACTGAAACAGCAGCTGGCGGGGAGCAACGCGGTTTCCGTCACCCTGGAAATGCTGGAAAGTATGAGTGAGGAACAGCGCCGCGCCGGGCGCTATCTCTTTATCGTTCAGGATCCGTTCACCAGCTATTTTGACGCAAAAGTGGTGGCCGATTTTGCCGCACTGACGGAAAAGCTTGGTTTTCAGCCGGTGCTGCTGCCGTTCAGCCCGAACGGAAAAGCGCAGCATATTAAAGGTTTTCTCGCCCGCTTTGCCCGTACGGCAAACAAAACGGCGGATTTCCTCAACCGGGTGGCACGGCTCGGCTGTCCGATGGCGGGTGTCGATCCGGCGCTGGTGCTCTGTTACCGCGATGAATACAAAACTGTTCTGCCACCGGAGAAACAGCAGTTTCGCGTGATGTTAGTCCATGAATTTCTGACAGAATATGCGGATTTATTACCGGTGAAAGATATCAGTGAGGATACTCCCCCCTGGTATCTGTTCAGCCATTGTACCGAGGCCACTGCACTGCCGGACAGTGTGAAAATCTGGCAGAATCTGTTCCGTCGGTTTGGCGCAACACTGCAGTCTGTCAGCACCGGCTGCTGCGGTATGGCGGGGACATACGGCCATGAGATGCCGAACCTGGCGCGCTCGAAAGGAATTTATCAGCTTTCCTGGGCGCAGCCGTACCAGTCACTGCCATCAGAGCGCTGTCTGACCACCGGATACTCCTGCCGCAGTCAGGTAAAACGGATGGAAGGCAAAGTGATGCTGCACCCGTTGCAGGCGCTGCTGACACTGGTATCCTGACAGCGGGATAAAACACGACGCGGAGAGCTTATTAATGATATGGAAACGACCTGCAACACCGGCAGAACTGAATCGCATCTCGGAAGGGAATATGCTCAGCCACCTGGGCATTGTCTTTACGGCAGTTGAGCCGGAGCAGTTAATCGCGACGATGCCGGTTGATGAGCGGACAAAACAGCCGCACGGCCTGCTGCACGGCGGGGCATCGGTGGTACTGGCGGAAAGCCTCGGCTCTGTGGCCGGTTATCTGTGCAGTGAAGGGGACGAAACCGTGGTCGGTGTTGAGATTAACGCCAACCATGTACGTGCGGTGCGCAATGGCGTTGTTACCGGTTATTGCAAGGCGATACACCTCGGACGCAACCAGCAGGTCTGGTCTATTGAGATTTTTGATGAGCAGCAGCGGTTATGCTGTATTTCCCGTCTGACCACCGCGATTCTGCGCGGGTCAAAAAACTAACATCTGAGCAACATATCAGCCGGTATTAGGTGAATTCCGCCCGGAATTTCCGTGTACCGGCACTTCTCTGCAAAAGTCGCATTTATAATGATCCTTTTGTGCCATTGATACTGTACTGCCCGGTACGGTAATAAGTATTTATCATTGATAAATAATCTCTTTTATAAACAAAAGATTAATTCATTTTCCGCTCAAAAATGATAACGCCTGCCTGACAGGTTTGTCTATTATTTAAGCAGTAATCGGAATATCCTTTCAAAGCAAGTGGTTGAAGTGAGAAATATTATCATTAACATGATGTTTACGGAGAGCTCCCGTCGAATTTTATGAGGTCAATAATGACAACGCACAGCACCAACCCGGTGGAAACTTTTTCACTGAATGATAATGACTGGACAGGTATCACACTGACAGCGGCCGCTGCAAAGCGGATTGTGACACTGATGAAAAACACCCCGGACAGTATCGGGCTTTGCCTGAGTGTCAAACAATCCGGTTGTGCCGGGTTTGGTTATGTTTTTGAAATGATTAATCAGGCGGATGCAGAGGATATGTTGTTTGAGCGCGACGGCGCCCGGCTGTATGTCCCGCGCAAAGCCATGCCGTTTATCGACGGCACAGAAGTGGATTTTGTCCGTGAAGGGCTGAATCAGATATTTAAATTTAATAATCCGAAAGCTCAGCATGCCTGCGGGTGTGGTGAAAGCTTCGGGGTTTAAGAGCGAAGCCATATTATGTCTCAGAGCAATGCAGAGATTGGTGAAGACGTCCAGACCTGGCTGAATGACGGACGCTATAAAGAGGGCTTCTTCACTAACGTCGCCACGGATGAACTGGCGAAAGGGATCAACGAAAATGTGATCCGCGCCATTTCCGCCAAACGAAATGAACCGGAGTGGATGCTCAATTTCCGGCTGGAGGCTTTTCAGCACTGGCTGGGGATGGAAGAGCCGCACTGGCTGAAGGCGAAGTATCCGCAGCTGGATTATCAGGATTACAGCTATTACTCCGCGCCGTCATGCGGCTCGTGTGATGATACCTGCGGCTCACAGCCGGGGGCAGTGCAAAGCCCGGCGGGCAGTTTCCTGACCAGTGAAGTGGAAGAAGCCTTTGAAAAACTCGGCGTGCCGGTTCGCGAAGGGCAGGCGGTGGCGGTGGATGCGATTTTTGACTCCGTATCCGTCTCAACCACTTACCGTGATGAGCTGAAAAAACACGGTGTGATTTTCTGCTCGTTCGGGGAAGCGATTCACGACTATCCGGAACTGGTGCAAAAATACCTCGGTACCGTGGTATCCAATCACGATAACTTTTTCGCCGCACTTAACTCGGCGGTTGCCTCTGACGGCACCTTTGTTTATGTCCCGAAAGGGGTGCGCTGCCCGATGGAATTATCCACCTATTTCCGTATTAACGCGGCCAAAACCGGCCAGTTTGAACGCACCATTCTGATTGCGGATGAAGGCAGTTATGTCAGCTATATCGAAGGCTGCTCCGCACCGGTGCGTGACACTTATCAGCTGCATGCGGCGGTTGTGGAAGTGATCATCCATAAAGATGCGGAAGTGAAGTATTCCACTGTTCAGAACTGGTTCTCCGGCGGTGACAGTGAAGGCGGCATCCTCAACTTTGTCACCAAGCGGGCACTGTGTGAGGGTGAAAATTCCAAAATGTCATGGACACAGTCTGAAACCGGCTCTGCTATCACCTGGAAATACCCGAGTGTGATCCTCAAAGGGGATAACTCTGTCGGTGAATTCTTCTCTGTTGCCCTGACCAACGGCACACAGCAGGCGGATACCGGTACCAAGATGATCCACATCGGCCGCAATACCAAATCCACAATTATCTCGAAAGGGATTTCCGCCGGGAGAAGCCAGAACAGCTACCGGGGACTGGTGAAGGTGCTGCCGGGGGCGGAAAACGCCCGTAACTTTACTCAGTGTGACTCAATGCTTATCGGCACAGAGTGCGGCGCACACACTTTCCCGTATGTGGAAGTGATGAATAACAGTGCGCAACTGGAGCATGAGGCCACCACCTCGCGTATCGGTGAAGACCAGCTGTTTTACTGCTTACAGCGCGGTATCAGCGAAGATGACGCCATCTCAATGATTGTAAACGGTTTTTGTAAAGATGTGTTCTCTGAGCTGCCGCTGGAATTTGCCGTGGAAGCACAGAAACTGCTGGCGATAAGCCTGGAACACAGTGTCGGTTAATCCATCAGAATCAGCGCCTGCGGGATAACCGGCGGGACGGAGTAGTACATTATGTTAAGTGTAAAAGATTTGCATGTCAGCGTGGAAGGTAACGAAATCCTCAAAGGGTTATCACTGGACGTGAAACCGGGGGAAATCCACGCCATTATGGGACCGAATGGTTCTGGTAAAAGTACCCTGTCTGCCACACTGGCCGGCCGGGAAGAGTATGAAATTGACAGCGGATCCGTCACTTTTAAAGGTAAAGACCTGCTGGAGCTGGCACCGGAAGATCGTGCCGGTGAAGGCATTTTCCTCGCCTTTCAGTACCCGGTGGAAATTCCCGGGGTAAGTAACCAATTTTTCCTGCAAACCGCAGTTAATGCAGTGCGCGAGTATCGTGGTGAAGAGGCGCTGGACCGCTTTGATTTCGCTGATTTTATCGAAGATAAAATTGAGTTGCTGAATATGCCGCAGGATCTTCTGACGCGTGCGGTGAACGTCGGGTTCTCCGGCGGTGAGAAAAAACGTAATGATATCCTGCAGATGGCCGCCCTTGAGCCGTCACTCTGCATTCTTGATGAAACGGATTCCGGGCTGGATATTGATGCCCTGAAAACCGTGGCCAACGGCGTGAATCAGCTGCGCAGCCCGGAACGCGCCTTTATTATTGTCACTCACTATCAGCGCATCCTGGATTATGTGAAGCCTGACTTTGTTCATGTGCTGTATCAGGGCAAAATCATCAAATCCGGTGATTTCTCACTGGCGAAAAAACTGGAGGAGCAGGGATATGGCTGGCTTATTGACCAACAGTGAACGCGCGCTGAAACGCCGCGAAGTCAGTGAGCGCAATCTGGCCGCAATGGGGCGGATAGAACAGCTTATCGCGCAGCATCCACTCTCCGGGCACGCCGCGCAGCACTGGCAGCAGGCACAGAAAACCGGCTTCCCGGCCTTTCATCAGGAAGACTGGCATTATACGTCGCTGACACCATTGCTGGAGGCAGATTATCAGGATAAGACCGGAACACTGAACGTCTTACCGGAGGCGGTGCTGACCTCACTGAATGCATACCGCATAGTGCTGGTGGACGGTGTATTTGCGCCGCAGTGGAGTGATACTGATACAGGTGTGTTTGAGTTGTCAGTGGCTGACCGTCACAATGAATTCCCGGCACCGGTTAACGGCGAGATTTTCCTGCACCTGACTGAAAGCCTGGCGCAGACACCGTTAATTATCCGCGTGAAAGCCGGCGCACAGGCGGAAAAACCCCTGTACATCGTGAATATTTCAACGGCACATAATGATTCCCTGAATATGCGCCACAGCCGCTATCACCTCGATATCGGTGTGAATGCGGCTGTCTCTGTGATTGAGCACTTTATCAGCCCGGATGAACAATCAGCCCATTTCACCGGGGCGCGGATGACCGCGAACGTGGGAGAAAACAGTGATTTCCGCCATCTGAAACTGGGGTTTGAAAACCCGCAGGCGTACCATTTTGCCCATAATGATTTGGTGATCGCCGCCCATGCCCGTGTGGAAAGCACCAGTTTTCTGCTCGGCGGTAAACTGACCCGGCATCACACCAGCACACAGCTTAACGGCGAAGGTATTGTGCTGGCCATGAACAGCCTTGTGCTGCCGAAACACGGCGAAATCGCTGATACCCGCACGTACCTGGAACATAACAAAGGGTATTGTGAAAGCCGCCAGCGCCATAAAACCATTGTGATGGATAACAGCCGTGCGGTATTTAACGGCATGATTAAAGTGGCACCGCATGCACTGAAAACAGACGGCCAGATGACCAACAATAACCTGTTACTGGGCCGGAAAGCGGAAATCGATACCAAACCGCAGCTGGAAATCTATGCCGATGATGTGAAGTGCAGCCACGGTGCGACGGTCGGGCGGATTGATGAGGAACAGCTGTTTTATCTGCGCACACGCGGGATCGCGGAAAAAGCCGCGAAGCAGATGATCATCCTCGCGTTTGCTGCGGAACTGACTGATGCGATCAGCGATGAAGTCCTGAATAACGTGGTGATGGTGCGTATCCGTCAGTCGCTGGATCAGGGGGATAAACAGTAATGAGTTATTCAGCACAACAGCGGCGGGCAGACTTCCCGGTACTGGCCGGGGAGGTGAACGGCAAACCACTGGTCTACCTCGACAGTGCCGCCAGTGCCCAGAAACCTCAGCAGGTGATTGATGCGGTGAGTGATTTTACGTCTCACCATTATGCTGCGGTTCACCGCGGCATTCACACATTAAGTGCAGAGGCCACGGCTGCCACGGAAGCCGTGCGGCAGAAAGCGGCGGCGTTTATCAATGCGCCGCAGACGGAAGAGATTATTTTTGTCAAAGGCACCACCGAAGCCATCAATCTGGTGGCAGACAGTTTTGGTCGCGCATTCTGCAATGATGGTGACAATATCATTATCACTGAGATGGAACATCACGCCAATATTGTGCCCTGGTATATGCTGGCGGAGAGTGCGGGGATTGAGATCCGTGTATTGCCGATGGCGGATGACGGTACTCTGGTGCTGAGGAAACTGCCGGAACTGATCGATAACCGAACCCGACTGCTGAGCTTTACCCATCTCTCTAATGTGCTCGGCACCGTGAACCCGGTGAAAGCGATTATTGTTCAGGCACGTGAACTGAGCCGTGCTGCCGGGGGAGAACTGGCAGTGCTGGTGGACGGTGCTCAGGGCGCAATGCATCAGCCGGTGGATGTGCAGGCGCTGGATTGTGATTTTTATGCGTTCTCCGGCCATAAGCTGTACGGACCGACCGGCATCGGTATTTTGTGGGGACGCAAATCCCTGCTGGATAACATGCCTCCCGGCGAAGGCGGCGGTGCCATGATCGCAGAGGTCAGCCTGACGAACGGTATTACCTATGCGGATGTACCGTGGCGTTTTGAGGCGGGAACGCCCAATATCCAGGGTATTATCGGCCTGGGAGCTGCGCTGGATTACCTGAATAACATCGGTATGGCGGAGATAGCTGCGTATGAACACACTCTCATGCAGTATGCGCTGACGCGGCTGGCAGAGGTGCCCGGCATTATTCTGTACGGCAATGCACTGCGGGAAGGGGTGATCGCCTTTAACCTCGGAGTGCATCACGCTTTTGATACCGGTGCATTTCTGGACCGCTACGGCGTGGCTGTCCGCACCGGGCATCACTGCGCACAGCCGCTGCTGGCGCATTATGGTGTCAGTGCCATGTGCCGTGCCTCACTGGCGCTCTACACCACGGAAACGGATATTGATATACTGACGGACGCACTGAAACGTACCGCAAAACTGCTGGGTTAAGGATCCTGATGAAAATTACGCTGCCGGATCAGGCAAAATTACTGCGCAATTTCTCCCGTTGTCATGACTGGGAGGAGCGTTATCTGTATCTGATTGAGCTGGGGGACAAATTACCGGCGCTGACAGAAGAGCAGCGGCAGCCGCAGTATAAAATATCGGGTTGTCAGAGTCAGGTCTGGATCATCATGCAGCAGGACGAGGAAGGGCGGGTCTGGTTCGCCGGTGACAGCGACGCCGCGATTGTCAAAGGCCTGGTGGCGCTGGTTATCGCGCTGTATCAGGGAAAAACGCCGGCGGAAATCCGTGATCTGGATATCGCGCAAATCTTCTCGGAACTGGCACTTTCTGTCCATCTGACCCCGTCCCGTACTCAGGGACTGAACGCCATGGTCAGAACAATCATACAAAACACGCAGCAAATGAGATAAAACATCGTTCCCTTTTACTTACTCTGCTAATAATATATTACCTGGCGTGGCCGGAAAGCGGCCACGTATTTTTTTATACCATCAGCTGAGGATCTGGAATGAAACGAATTCTCCCGTTGCTGGGCGGGCTGTTGTTAGCGGTTACTGCGTTAACAGCCCGGGCAACCGAATATCAACTCCCTGCGGATAAGGGCCGGGTCATCGGTGAAAACGTCACCTATGTTGTGCCGGATGACGGACGCTCACTGGAAGCGATTGCCGCCGAATACGGTATCGGCCTGCTGGCGATGCTGGAAGCTAACCCGGGGACGGATCCGTATCTGCCGAAACCCGGCAGCGAACTGATTATCCCGTCACAACTGATCCTGCCGGATACCCCGCATCAGGGTATTGTGATTAACCTGGCGGAACTGCGTCTGTTCTATTACCCGCAGGGCACCAATACCGTACGGGTCTACCCTATTGGTATCGGTCAGCTGGGGCGTGATACCCCGGTTATGACCACCTCAGTTTCCCAGCTGATCAAAGATCCGACCTGGACACCAACCGCGAATATCCGCAAAGCCTATGCGGCTCAGGGGATCACGTTACCGGCAGTTATCCCGGCCGGTCCGGAAAACCCGATGGGGCTGTTTGCTCTGCGTCTGGCGCACGGTCGCGGTGAATACCTGATCCACGGCACCAATGCGGACTTTGGTATCGGTATGCGTGTCAGCTCCGGTTGTATCCGTCTGCGTCCGCATGATATTGAAGCACTGTTTAAAACCATTCCGAAAGGTACACGGGTTCAGATCGTGAATGAGCCGGTGAAATATGCCGTTGAACCGGATGGTCAGCGCTATGTGGAAGTACATCAGCCACTGTCCCGTAATAAAAATGACGATCCGCAGACCATGCCGATTGCGCGTTCAGCCGGACTGACCAGCTTTATTCAGTCTCCGGACACTAACAGCGCCATCGTTGAGCAGGCGATTGCACGCCGCTCCGGTATGCCGGTCAATGTCAGCCGTGATGCGGAGTATAAGCAGGAAGCGGCACCGGCAGAGAAAACCAACTTTGCACCGGTGGAAATGGATGAAGAAGCGGAAGTGAAGGCACTGAACCTGAAACCGGCCGATTTTGCACCGGGTCAGTTAACCCAGCCGGGTCCGATTGTCCGTGAGGAAAACAGCGCAGAGTAATATCGCTTTTACGCTGTGACAGATGAAAACCGCTTCCGTTGTGAGGCGGTTTTTTTACGCCCGGCATAAATCGCAGGCATAAAAAAATGGCGTAACATAATTTATGCTACGCCACCTGTTCTTCAGATCGTGATTACAAATTATTTTTTGTAAGAACGAACCTGGTTGTCTAAGCGCTGGTTAGCGCGTGCTGCTTCGTCTTTAGCCTGCTGAACATCAGCGCGGATTGCGTTAACGTCGTTGCTCAGTTGATCAACTTTGGCATTCAGCGTCTTAACGTCGTTGTCCAGTTGGTCAAATTTAGCGTTAGAAGAACAACCTGCTAATAATGCAGAAGCTAAAACTACAGCACCTAATACAATCTTAGAACGACCCATTTTAATACCCTCTAGATTAAAGTTAATCACCAAGTAGCAGTAATGATATTACACATTTCAATAGGGAAAGAGAATAGAAATTCAGCGTTTACAAAGATTATTTTCCTGAAACCGCAAAATAAATCAAAAAAAAACGGCAATTGCGTAATTCTCAACCAAATAATCTGATGCGGAGACAGATACAGCAGTGCGGTATTATCCCGTATTCAGAAAGCGGCAATTATTCTGCGGCCCGTTGCTTCATTTCATGTTCCCCTACAGTTTAGAATAAAAAAAGCACCCGTGCAGCGGGTGCTCTCATTAATTCAGATAATGCTGAAAAATATTACAGTAATTGTACGGATGAGGTATTGGTGGTGCCGCTTGGTACTAACGCACCGGATACCATCACCACGATTTCACCGTTGGTGGCCAGACCGCTTTCCAGCGCGGCTTCGCGGCCGATACGGTAGAAATCATCGGTTGATAAGATTTCGTTCACCAGTTTGGTGGTCACACCTTTCACCAGCAGTAACTGACGGGCAGTGGTTTCGTTGGTGGTCAGCGCCAGAATCGGGGCTTTCGGGAAGTATTTACGGACAGACTTCGCGGATTTACCACCGGCGGTTGCCACAACAATCAGCGGGGCATCCAGGTTTTCTGACATTTCAACCGCACCACGGCAGACTGCTTCAGTCACACGCAGTTTTTTACCGGCCTGTAAATCGCCGAGACGGCTGTGCATCACGCGATCAGTACGCTCACAGATAGTTGCCATGATGCTGACAGCTTCAACCGGATATTTCCCTTTCGCACTTTCACCGGACAGCATAACCGCATCGGTACCGTCGAGGATGGCGTTGGCAACGTCACCGGCTTCCGCACGGGTAGGGCGCGGGTTTTTGATCATGGAGTCAAGCATCTGAGTCGCGGTAATGACCACTTTACGTGCAGTATTACATTTTTCGATCATCAGTTTCTGCGCGAAAATCACTTCTTCAACCGGAATTTCCACACCCAGGTCACCACGGGCAACCATGATACCGTCAGAGGCTTCGAGGATTTCATCGAAGTTGTTCATCCCTTCCTGGTTTTCAATCTTGGAGATGATCTGGATATGTTCGCCGCCGTTGGCTTTGAGGTGAGCACGGATTTCGTCCACATCGGCACGTTTACGGATAAAGGAGGCGGCAACGAAGTCAACATTCTGCTCGCAGCCGAAAATCAGATCCTGTTTGTCTTTTTCTGCCAGAGCCGGGAGGCCGATAGACACATTCGGCAGGTTAACTCCTTTGTTTTCACCGAGGTCACCGTTATTCAGAACTTCACAGATAACCTCTGTTGCGGTGGTTTCTTTGACACGCATGCCGATCAGACCGTCATCGACCAGAACGATATTGCCCGGTTTCAGATCCTGCGCGAAGCCCGCATAAGTGACGGCAACACGCTCATTGTTACCGATGACAGATTTATCCGTGGTAAAGGTAAAGGTCTGACCCGCCACCAGCGCGACATCATTGCCGCCTTCCAGTTTAATGGTACGGATTTCAGGGCCTTTGGTATCCAGTAAAATGGCTGCTTTCTTACCGGTACGCGCACAGACAGCACGCAGATTTTTGATGCGCTGACCATGTTCTTCGTAATCGCCGTGGGAGAAGTTCAGACGCATAACATTCATGCCGGCATCTAACAGTGCTTCGAGTTTCTCTTCTGATTCGGTTTTAGGTCCGATAGTACAAACAATTTTGGTCTTTTTCATGACAGCCCATCTACAGTTATTGAGAGTAAATAGTGAACAACCGCCTGTATTCACACCGCATGAGTAAGAACAGGCAATTGTCGTGATCCCCGGTTATTAAAATTAGTCGTTTTTGTAAAAAAACAGATTTAGTATAGCGTGTTTTTTATCACGCCTCTCTGTTTCAGTGCTTGTAAATCAGCAAGCTGAATCCATTCAACAACTACGCAGGCATTATAGAGGGTTATTAGTGTGATTTGAATCATAAAATCAGAAATAAATTAACATTCTTGCGGTAACGCAAGAAAACAGCTGTATTGATACGCAGAAGTACAATGAAAACAGAAGAGGGTAACTGACTGAAAATCGGATGAACTGAAAAGGGAGGTAAAACGGAACTGCTGATAAATGGTGCGTCCAAGTGGACTCGAACCACCGACCCCCACCATGTCAAGGTGGTGCTCTAACCAACTGAGCTATGGACGCACTGTGTGAAAATTGCTTTGCGAAGTAAATGGTGCGTCCAAGTGGACTCGAACCA